>JAMCQB010000090.1 GCA_023382175.1 Nitrospirota bacterium
CGTCTTTTCAGGGTGTAACGTCAATCCCGATGTGGAAACCACTGACTGGAGAGCCGTATGCGGGAAATCCGCCTGTACGGTTCGGAGGGAGGGGAGGCGAAAGCCTTTCCTACCCCCTATCAAAAAATGAAGGGAGGTGATGGAGAATGTCAGGGAAAAGAAAGGTAGAGGTTTTCACAGGTGGCTGCCCTCTGTGTGATGAGACGGTGCAGCTCGTGAAAGAGCTTTCATGTCCGAGCTGTGATGTAACGGTCTACAACCTGAAAGAGAAAGGGATGGATAAGGCGAAGCAATACGGCGTCAATTCCGTTCCAACAGTGGTTGTGGATGGGAAGATCCTTAATTGCTGTGCCAGGAAGGGACCGACACGGGCCGACCTTAAGACGGCAGGGATAGGAACTCCGCTTTAAGGAGAGGGGGCACTTTAGTGCCCCCAATTTTTATTTATCAAGAGGTAAATATGTTTATCACCGAAAACTTACAGATTTTATCTCATATCTCTTTAATCGGCTTTCCCCTGGTTTTCCTCGTAGGTATTACCATGGCCTTTAATCCACGCTCTATATCGCTTATACCAGTAATCATTGGCTATGTCGCAGGTAATGGCAGAAACGGCTCAGTAAGCAAATCCTTTAAAATGGTATCTGCCTTTGTGCTTGGTATGACTGTAGCAGATGTGTTGCTCGGCATCCTGTTTGCGTACATCGGCCGTAAGGTAGGAATGATATTCGGCCCTCAATGGGAAATAGTTCTCGGCATCCTGCTCATAATCCTTGGTCTCAGATGGTTGAGAGTATTTAAGTTTCGTACAATCGGACTTCCTTTAAAAGGCAAGGAGACAGATGGCATTATCGGTGCATTCTTCCTCGGAATTCCATCCTCCATGTCTTTCTGCCCTTTCTGTATCCCTTATCTGCTGACTATTCTTACTATTGCATCAGCCACGGGACAGATCTGGTATAGCGCCATTCTAATGGTCTTCTTCTCCCTTGGACGGGGGCTGCCTCTCATGATTGCAGGAGTATCTGCCAGCGCACTGAAGCATACCCATCTCCTGCATAGCTACATTCCTATTTTTGAAAAGGCAGGAGGGACGGTTTTGGTATTCATGGGAATTTATTACATTTACAGCTTCAGTCAATATCTAACGGTTTTTTAATGATAAAGGAGAATAACTATGTCCAAAATTGCTAAATTACTTTCTGTAATCATAGTAACCGCAGTAGCGATTTTCCCGTTCAAGGCATTATCAGGAGACTTTAAATCTTTGAACCTTCAATCCAATGATATTGAATGTGTGTCCTGCGCCCTTAACATAAAAAACAATGTGAGTAAAATTACAGGAGTTAAGAAGGTCGAAGTCTCTGCCAGCGCCAAAAAAATTCATCTGGAATACGATGGGGACATGGTTTCAGAAAATCAGATAATGCAGAGGATTAAAAGCCTGGGATTTAAAATAGAAAAAATTAAGTAGCAATTTGGATACGACATCATTTAACCCCTTGGCCAATACATTATTACAGAGACACCGGCAAGGCAGATCAGGCCACCGAGAATATCAAATCTATCAGGGGCAATTTTATCTATCTTCCAGCCCCAGAGGATAGATAAAACCACAAATATGCCGCCATAGGCGGCATACACCCTGCCAAAATTTGCTGGCTGGAATGTGGGAATCACACCGTATAAAACAAGCACCACTGCTCCTAACAGAGCAACCCAAATGCTCCTGCCTTCCCGCAGCCATAGCCATACGAAATAGCCGCCTCCTATCTCGCATAAACCTGCCAATATGAAAAGTATGAGTGATTTCACAATTGACATAAAGCCTCCTGATAGAATGCTATCAGCCGGTAATAATGAATTCCGCCCTCTGGTGGGTATCCTCTCATATTGCTTCCTGTATTATACATGATACACTTTTGCCCACATACCTTCCCGCAGCACTTGACATCTATGGCGGCAATAAAATACAATATATCAACTTATATTGAAATGAGGATGAGATGATACACGGAGACATGTTAACAGCAAGAGAACATCTCTTCAGGGCCCTTGGCGACAGGGTCAGGATGGAAATACTTGAACATCTAAAGGAAAAATCCCCCTTAACAGTTTCAGAGATATGTGAGCGATTAGGCAAGGAGCAGAATCTTATCTCTCACCATTTAAGCTGCCTCAGGAACTGTGGTCTTGTAAGCTCTGAAAAGGACGGTAAAAATGTCAGATATTCATTAAAAAGCAGGGAAATACTAAAGATAATGGAGATTGCTGATAGACATGTCAGGGGAATATTGGAAAATGTGCTGTTTTGTGCGGTGGTAAAGGATAGTTCAAAGGGAAGGAGGTGATTGTATGGAGGATGTTACTCAGAAAAAGTCGCAAAGAGCTTTGTGCTGCGGGGCAGAAGAAAAACCATTAGAGGGAGAGGCCAAAACAAACCGTTTAAGATCCCTCGGTCCTGTAGGAGCTATTATCTCGGCCATTCTGGCTTCTCTTTGCTGCGTTGGGCCTTTTGTCCTTGTGATGCTGGGAGTCAGTGGCGCATGGGTCGGAAACTTAAGGGCATTTGAACCATACCGCCCCATTTTTATCCTTTTCACTATGGGTTTTCTCGGTGCAGGATTTTACAATGTCTATAAAAAACCTAAAGAGGTTTGCAAACCAGGGAGCCTCTGTGGGGTTCCACAAACAAAAAAAGTTGGGAAGATTTTTCTCTGGATAGCCACAATCCTTGTGGTATTCCTTCTGATTCTTCCTTATCTGATTGGCTTTCTGGCGTAATAAATGAGCTTTTAAAGGAGGATAAAATGGCAGAGAATCTTTACACAGAATTCAGGAAGCTCACACCTAAGGTAACAGGTGGGCTTGTGAGGATGAGGGAAGAAACCTTTAAGGACGCTGTTGTTCCTGCAAAGTATAAAATCCTTGCTGTATTGGCTATAGTTGTGGTCACAAAATGCGAACCATGCCTTAAGGCATACACCAAAATGGCCTATCAGGCTGGAGTTACACAGGAAGAATTGCTGGAGTTCCTTAATGTGGCCATGACAGAGGGCGGTTGCCCTGGTGAACAATGGGCATTGAAGGCATATCAGGTCTTCAAAGAGCTGCAGCAGGGAAGGGAGATAGAGGAAGATGTCTGCTGTAAACTGGAAGATATTAAATAACTTTGAAAGTCAAAGGAGGGCTTTATCATGAAAAATACCATTCACAGAATACTCATATCAGTTTTTATCCTGTCATGCTTTTTGTTTACCATAAGCAATGCAGGGAGTGCTGAGGGAAATTTAAAGCAAGTAACACTTAAGGTTGAGGGTATGACATGTGCAACCTGCCCTGTCACAGTTAAAGTAGCATTAAAGAGACTTCCAGGTGTAATCAACACGGATGTGAGTTTCAAAGAGGCAAAGGCAGTGGTGGGTTATCAGGAAGGCAAAGTGACCGTTGAGCAGATGATAAAGGCGATTGAAGATGCCGGATACTATGCCGACTTGATCACAGGAGAAAAGAGGTAAAGGCGGGCAAAAAGCCCGCCTTCGTTTATAACTACAACCCATTCTCACGATTACGACCGCGGCCAGTACATTATTACAAAAATCCCTATCAGGCATATAATCCCTCCCGCAATGTCGTATCTGTCGGGGTCTATACCATCTATCTTCCATCCCCAAAGAATAGACATGACAACAAAAACACCACCATAGGCTGCATAAACCCTTCCGAAGTGTGATTGCTGTAGGGTGGGAATTATTCCGTAGAGTACAAGTATGATAGCTCCAAAAAGCCCAAACCATGGGTTTTTGCCTTCTCTGAGCCACAGCCAGACAAGATAACCGCCACCTATCTCGCAAAGGCCTGCAAGTATGAACAGAAGAACTGATTTCAACATTTCCATTTTCTTAAATATATCACAAATAACTTATTGCATTCTCATAGTACGAATTTCTGCGACGGCGTCTTTGCACTCTCTTGACAGATTCATATTTTGTCTGGCATATTTTATTATAGTTGAATAATTGTTCAATCATTTTTAAAAATGCAAAAAGGAAAAGAAATCTGCGAAATAACCTACATTGACAGAAAGAAGGTATCTGCTGTCAAAAAGAGGATGAAGCCTGAGACTACCATGCAGCGCCTTGCTGAAACGTTCAAAGTCCTGGGTGACCCTACAAGGACAAAAATGATCTTTGCCTTATCGCTGGAAGAGCTCTGTGTATGCGACATAGCAAATCTTCTGGGTGCAACAAAGTCCGCTGTCTCACATCAATTGCGGATATTAAGAAATATGAAACTTGTGAAATACCGCAAGGAAGGGAAGATGGCTTTTTATTCCCTTGATGACGACCACATCAAGAACCTTTTTGATGAAGGGCTGAGGCATGTGAAGGGGGAGTAGTGGTCAATCCGATTCTTATGGTAGAAGACGACAAGAAGATCGCCAGGATCGTGAAGGTATATCTCGAGGACGCGGGCTACAATGTGCTTCACTGCGAAAAAGGCAGGGATGCGATTGAGACCGCTTCAAGGGAGCGCCCGATCCTCGTGATCCTCGATTTGATGCTCCCGGACATGAGCGGCGAAGAGGTGCTCCAGGAGATGAAGGATATAGGCGATTTCCCGGTGATCCTCCTTACTGCCAAGTCCGCGCCTGAAGAGCGAGTCGCCGGCTTCGCCCTCGGCGCCGATGACTATATCGTAAAGCCCTTTAATCCGAGAGAGATGGTTTACAGGGTAAAGGCGGTCCTCAGGAGAGCCCAGAAAACCGAAGTCCCCGATGCACCTGTTATAAGCTTCAATAAGGGCTTCCTGATAGTTGATGCGCATCGGTACGAGGTGAAAAAGAAAGGCGTGTCCGTAAACCTTACCCCGACTGAATTCAAGGTCTTCTCAACCCTCGCTGCTGCACCGCAAAAGGTTTTTACCAGAGAGGATCTCATAGAAAAAGCCTTTGGCTATGCCTTCGAAGGCTATGACAGGAGCATCGATGTTCACATCAAGAACATCCGGCAGAAGATCGAAGACGACCCGAGAAACCCGACCTATATCCTTACCGTCTACAAGGTAGGATACAAGTTCATAGGTGAGAGAGATGCTTAGGAGCCTCTGGATCAAGTTCTTCATTCTCCTCCTTGGAGTTTCGATTATCGCCCTCTCTTCTGCCTTCATATTGAGGGAGCTTATGGTGCGGGACTTCCGCGAGTATTCGGAAGGCCAGATGGAGGACAGGGTCTACTGGGTCATTGCCGATCTTGAGGGGACCTATGAAAAACACGGTTTCTGGAAGGAAGAGATCATCTCCGAAGACGCCATATGGGCCTTGATGCTGGGCTTCGAGGTGAAGGTCCTGGACCGAAAAGGAGAGCCTGTCATGGATACCGGGAAGGCCCTTGGGATGCTTTCTTCGCGCATTTGGAAAAGGATAGCCGCAATCTCAAATCTGTCTGCTGCCGAAAAAACAGAAAGGTTTCATCCCTATCCCCTCTTTCTGGGCGGGAAGCAGATCGGTACCCTTGAGGTGCGCTTTCTCCGTCCTGAGAGGGAGTCGATCTTTATCGAACGCTCGAACAGGTTCCTGCTCTTTTCACTTCTCGGCATGGGAGGGTTGGTGCTGCTCCTGAGCACGGTTTTTTCCCGGAGACTGACCCATCCCATCAAGCGGCTCGCGGCAACTGCCGAGGCGATCAGCGAAGGCGACCTGAAAAACAGGGTGTCCGTTGCGGAAAACGATGAGATCGGCAGGCTCGCAATATCTTTCAACAGGATGATTCGGTCTCTCGAAACGCAGGAAGCACTCAGGAAAAAACTCATCTCCAATGTCGCCCACGAGATCAGGACTCCCCTGAGCGCCATCAAGGGAGAAGTTGCGGGAATGATGGACGGACTGATTCCGAAGGACGCGGAGCAGCTTCAGTCTCTCTACGATGAGGTTGGCCGGATTGAGGACATCTTTGAGAATATCGAGGAGCTGTCCCGCGCCCAGGCAGGCAGCCTTTTTCTCAACAAAAAAGTGGAGAAGCTCAGACCCTTGCTGCTCAAGATCCAGAATACCTTTGAAAGGCTATTCCTCGATAAGGGCGTGACTTTCGAACTTCAGTGCAAAGACGACCTGACGGCAAATGCAGATGCCGCAAGACTCGGGCAGATCATCGTCAATCTCGTGAGTAATTCCTTGAAAGCAACGGGAAAAGGCGGAACCGTCCGGATACGTGCGTACAGGAGAGAGAAGGAGACATGTATCGAGGTGGAAGACACCGGACACGGGATAAAGCAGGATGATCTCCCCTTCATCTTCGAGAGGTTCTATCGCTCATCGGAGGGAGGACTCGGCATCGGTCTCTCTATCGTGAAAGAACTGGTTGACGCCCATAACGGGCGTGTCGAAGCCAAAAGCGAATACGGCAAAGGCACGACCGTGACGGTGCATATCCCTGACGAAGAGTCTTCATAGATTTTCACAACTCACACATAACCGCTTCATATCTCCCAGGTATGATGAATACAAAAGTGATGCAGAAAGGAGGTGAACAAACATGAAGAGAGCAATGACGGTCGTAGTTATGGTAGCAATAGCGCTTTTTGCGAGCACAGCCGTTTATGCCTGGTGGGGCGGTTATGGCATGGGTTACGGAACGGGCGCGAACGTGGAGACGATGAAGAAGTTCCAGAAAGAAACGCTCATTCTGAGGGACGAGCTCATGACCAGGAATATAGAACTCCAGAACGAGTACAGCAAGTCCGTACCCGACACCGACCGGATCGTAACGCTCAAGAAGGAGATCATAGACCTGGAGGCGAAGATCCAAGGCATTGCAGATAAGTACAACATGCCTTCGGGCGGTCACATGGGCGGCATGATGATGGGTCGCGGCATGATGGGCGGCTCCGGCATGGGCCATGGCTATGGGATGATGGGCTCAGGTTGTGGGTGTGGGTACTGTGGATGGTAAAACTCCGGAGGCAGTGGAACTGTGGGAGGGCCTCGGGTCCTCCCACAAATCTTACGGCGACAATGAGAAAAACAATGGAAAAAATATTGTTATCTATAATTCTTGGGGCAGGGCTTCTTGCCGGCACGGAAACAAGCACCCATGCAATGGACGGCTGGTGGGGAGGACCTTTCGGTGGCTACTGCAGGGGGTCCGACTGGGGATGGTACGGAGCAAGGAAACAGGTAAGGACGGCGCAGGAAGCAAGAAAGCTTGTGCAGGAATACTTCGTGAACGAGGATGTCAAGGTCGGCAAGGTGACGGACAGGCAGCATTTCTTCGAGATCGATATAAACGATAAGAACGATTCGTTGATCGATGTCGTGATCGTAGATAAGAGAACGGGACGGATACGATCAATATATTAAATCTGGCGACACGAACGGGATTATTCGGTGAGGGAAGAACTTTATTTTGTCAGGCTGCAACTTTCATCGATTGAGACTTGCCCCGTCAAAGGAGGAAAAATTGTCTCTATCAGGTAAGATCGTAGTGAGCAGAAAGACGTCAGAATTGATTATCATCCTTCTCTTTGCCCTTGTTATGGGGATGGGGAACAGAGCCATGGCGGGAGTTGACATCGCCTGTCAACGGGACGCATCGGGAAAATGCAAGGTCTCAAGAGGGAATTGCACGCCCCGCAGGCAAAGCGATGACGCCGACGGGGATATCGGCTCCTGTGAGGCCTGCGACCCCGGAATGGTCTGCGATGACCGCCGGAGTGTTTCAAAAATATCCTTACCAGGGTTATCCTTGCGTACTTTGTTCGGTCTCCACGACATACGGGTCGGCGCAGCAGTGGCGACTGAACCCCTGCTGAATGATACCCTCTATCGAACGACCCTCGCCCGAGAATTCAGCATGGTGACGCCGAAGGATGCCTTGAAGTTCGGTTCGGTGCATCAGTACAGAGATCGCTACGACTTCAGCGAGGCAGATGTCATAGTTGGTTTCGCCGAAGTCTATGGGATGGAGGTGCGCGGCCATACCCTGGTGTGGGAGCCCGCTCCTTCCGTGTCCGAACAGCTGCCGCGGAATCGTCTTCCAGGCTGGCTATTTGAGAAGAATTGGGCCTGGGAGGAATCGATCAATATTCTGCGTGATCATATTACTACCGTTGTGGGGCGCTACCGGGGGCGGGTCAAGGTCTGGGATGTCGTGAACGAAGCGGTAGCGCCCGACGGTTCACTACGGAACACCTTCTGGTTACGACATATCGGGCCCGAATACATAGAGATGGCCTTCCGATGGGCTCATGAAGCTGACCCGGAAGCAAAGCTCTTTTATAACGATTACGATGGCGAAGGACTGGGGCAAAAATCGGACTCGATCTATGCGCTCCTTCGGGAGCTGTTACAGCGGGGTGTGCCGATACACGGCGTGGGATTGCAGCTCCATGTGAGTACGGACAATTACCCCGAGCCCAAAGATGTGGCTGCCAACATACAGCGTCTCTCCGACCTCGGTCTTGAGGTACACATCACTGAAATGGATGTGAGGATCGAAGGCCCTGCAACAGAAGAAAAACTTGCCGAACAGGCGCGCATCTATCGGGAAATGCTCGAAGCGGGTTTGTCCACCCGCAAATTCGGGGCCATGGTCCTCTGGGGATTCACCGACCGCTACTCATGGATTCCGGAATATTTCAACGGCTCGGGTAATGCCTTGATTTTTGACAAGTCCTATCGTCCGAAATTGGCTTACAATGCGCTGCTGGAAGAGCTTTCAGAATAGGATCAAGGGGCAGAGACCGAAAAAAGCTGCCTGCATCTCCCGTACGAAGAGATGCTGAACGGTCCTGTGGAAAGACAGAAGGCATAGGAGGTGGGCATGATACCGGTGAGAAAAGCGATACACAGGTCAACGGGAGATCCGTCCAGGTTCTACTGCAACTACGATTGCAAATACTTCCCGTGCCACGAGACGGACAGCGAGAATTTCAATTGTATTTTCTGTTACTGCCCGATGTATTATCTGCATTCCTGCCTTGGCAGTCCGCAGTATCTGACGGGCAGCGGTTCAGTGATCAAGGACTGCTCGCGGTGCGATTTTCCTCACAGACCCGAAAATTATGAAACTATAATTGAGTACTTGATAACATCAAAAAAGAATAGAGGGCCGGAGCAAGAATCGTGCGGGCACAGTCACACGTTTGTCGAGGAGTCGGTAGATGCCGTCCTCATAACTTCCCATGACGGTTCCATAATTGACTGTAACCGAGCTGCCCTCGATCTTTTCGGCTATGCGAGAGAGGAGATCATGGGAATAACTGCTCGATGCCTTTATCTCCATCCCGTCGACCGAATCAGATTTCAGAATGACATAGAGCAAAACGGCTTTGTGGCTGACTACGAAGTCATCTTAATGAAAAAGGACGGAACAGTCATGGAATGCTTGCTCACTTCTGCCGTTCTGCACGCCAATGACGGTTCTATACTGGGATACCAGAGTGTGGTAAGCCCTGTTCGGCGGCAAGCACATATGGTGCGGGAAGGTTCTCTCTACACCTTCACGGGGTTCAGAGATCTGCCGGGTGGGTGGAGCGCTTTTCAGCGGATATATGAGTAGTCATGAAAACCGTTAAGGAACGAGAAATTTGCCCTTTCACCCTCGATCCGGTTGAGGATTGCGAAATTGCGTGCAATGGCGAAGAGCAACTGTGTCCGTTTACGCTCGATTCTTGCAGCTTCTCCAGACAACGGTTGACGCTTAACGCTGATGATTCAGTCATGCTCCATCTCCCGAATACAAAAAGGGAGGCTGCAAGGAATCCTCTCAAAAGTCATTTGGCGGCTATCGAGGAACAGAGGGCTTTCTCCGAAAAGCTGGTCCTCCACGCCGCAGTTCCGACTTTTGTCATAAACCCCGAGCACAAGGTCATCATCTGGAACAGGGCCTGCGAAGAACTTACCGGCATGAGAGCCGACGAAGTCATTGGTACTGACGACCACTGGAAGGCGTTCTATACGCATAAAAGGCCCTGTCTTGCCGATATAGTTGTTAATGGTGATTTTGATACCTTACCCGACCTCTATTCCCTCTATGGCAGACCCGATCTCATATCTGAAGGCATACATGCCGAGGGCTGGTATCCGAATCTGAACGGGAAGAGGAGGTACATCGCTTTTGATGCAGCACCCGTATTCAACGGGGAAGGCGTCCTGATTGGCGCAATCGAGACGCTTCAGGACCTTACCGAAAAAAAACAAGCCGAGGCAGAGAAGGAGAAGCTCGTCGCGGAACTCCGGGGCGCTCTGGCACAGGTCAAGACATTGACCGGCCATTTGCCCATCTGCGCGTGGTGCAAAAGGATACGTAGCGACAGGGGCTATTGGAAACAGATCGAAGCTTATATAGAGGAACATACGGAAGCAAGGTTCACCCACGGCATATGTCCTCAGTGCCTGAGAGAAGTTGAAAGCGGAGAGAGTGAAGAGCGATGTGGGAAAGGATGAAGAATTTATTCTTGACAGAATGCAACGGATTGTTTTATAGTTGAACAGTTGCTCACATGTGGATGCTATAACAACATGAGGAAGACAAAAAACGGAGTCTGTGAGATCAATTACATTGACGAGAAGAAGGTATCCTCTGTCAGGAAGCAGATGAAACCCGAGACCGTCATGCAGATGCTTTCGGAGACCTTCAGGGTGCTTGGAGATACCACAAGGACAAAAATAATCTTTGCCTTGTCGCAGGAAGAACTCTGTGTGTGCGATATCGCAAACCTCCTGGGGACAGCAAAGTCCGCTGTTCTCACCAGCTGAGGGTCCTGCGGAACATGAAGCTGGTAAAACACCGCAAGGACGGGAAGATAGTCTTTTACTCCCTTGATGACGACCATATTAGGAACCTCTTCGATGAAGGGCTAAGGCATGTGGAAATGATGTAGGCTGCGTTCATTATTTTTTATTTAATGTGTAAATAGTTGGTCAACTATAAAAAGGAGATGGATATGATGCATAATTGGATGTGGGGAGATTGGATGTATGGATACGGTATGGGCTGGGGATGGTTTGGACCTATCCTGATGATAGCCTTCTGGGTGCTGGTGATAGCGGGGATAGTATATCTTGTTAAAGTTCTTGCCGGTGGTAGAAGTTCAACTTATTCTAATAAAGAAGAAACTGCAATTGATATTCTCAAGAAGAGATATGCCAGAGGCGAGATAGATGCAGAGGAGTTTGCAAAGAGAAAAAGGGACTTAGAGTCTTAAAATAATAAAAATGGAGGTATAACCATGACGCGAGTTAACAAACTATGCTTTCAAAACAAACAACAGGAGAAATTCTCAATGAAAACGTTCCTAACCTTGACGACTTTACTGGGATTCTTTTTTCTACTTGAAGTTAAGCCTCTTTTTGCCCAAGATCATAAGATATTGATGGAACAAATTATGGAGTCTTACCTGAAGATTGGGCAGAGTCTTTCAAAAGGATCAACTGGAGAAGCAACGCAGCATGCAAAGGCAATCGTTACAGCTACAGACCAGATTCTAAAACTACAGGTGGGCTTACCAAAGGAGAAGAGAAAAGAGTTCAACATTCTGGTGAAGCGAATAAATAGTTATGCCAAAAGGCTTGTTGGTAAAAAAGATCTTGAGGAGTTACGCACCGAGTTCGATGTTTTGAGTCATCCTGTAATCGGATATCTAAATACATTTGGTTCCGACAAAAAGTATTTTGTTTACGCTTGTGAAGGAGATATGAACCCATGGATTCAAAAGAACAAAGAACCACAGGAAGATCCCTACTGCGATTCCCCATGCGGAAATATTATCAAGGAGATAGGAGGAAAATAAATCTATGACAACAGAAGCAGGTTGTCTGTAGCGACCAAAAAAGAAGCTAGTGTAGTGTTACAGAAATAGCTTTACATATATAGAGAAAGCATGTACAATGTTATGCATGAGCAGAAGGGCAGCACAGATTGTTTTATCTCCGGAGGAACAAGC
>JAMCQB010000100.1 GCA_023382175.1 Nitrospirota bacterium
GCTGAAGAGTCGCCGTGGTAGGCGTTAAGGCCGAGGATCACCATTCTCTATTTTTCACCTGCAAGATGTCTGGCTATATTCACCACTTCATCAGAAATCCAATATCCCTGGTTTCTCAACTCATCAAGGAGTGGACTTATCTTTTCAAAAATACCTTTTTCTTTTGCCAGCAATAAAATCCCAATCAATCCCGTTGTGGGTATATTCAGCTTTTCAGCCCCCAATCTTCCCGCGCGATCGTCAAGTAACAGGATAACATTCTCAGAGAATGTAAAGGCAAGTCCGATTGCCTGCCTTTCCCCTTCATCCAAATCTGATAATATCTCTCTGATTGCTGGTTCTAAGGGTTTTAACTCAGTTACCCGAATGAAGTCACTGAGTGCTTTGTCTATCCTTTCTGATTCAATCCCAACTTTCCCTAATAGCTCTCTATGAACTGCAGGTGGGATTAACACCTCTCGTGCAATATCCTTAAGTATAAAAAGAGCGTCTATTTTAGCCAGACCGATAATAGGACCTGTATCAGAAACTATCTTCATTTACTACTTATCTTTCTTGCCGCCTCTAAATCCTTTTGGAGCTCCCTCTCAATCTCCTCTGGCGGATAATTGAAAATACTAACATGGTACCTCCCACATACCTCAAAGAATTCAACCCGTGACATTCCTGCCAATTCAGCCGCCTTCCCTGATGATATCTTACCGAGTTCAAACATCTTAAGTGCAGCCATTAAACGTATATGCTGTTCCATCTCTTCCTTTGTCATATGTACAGAATGTTCAAATCCGCTCGGGTATTTGATCTTAAGTTCCTCAGTCTTCATGTTTTACCTCCTGCATAATCTTATTATATATATCTGAACATCATCAATTAATATATCTTATCATTCTAACCACTTTTAAACCAATTAACAACCTCAGATGGAAACCCGCAGAAAATAGAACCGTCCCCTTTACCTATTACACGAGAAAAGCCAGGAATAGTGCGATCCCGCAAAAGCCCCGAGGCCACTTTAGCTTGCCGGCAAAGAGCTAAGAGCGCAGAGCCATGAGCAATGAGTGAAAAGCTGACCAGCCAGCCGGTCCGCCATGAAGACTCCGAGACGGTGAGGTAGGAGAAGAAATAATAGATGAGGGCTTTATTCATGGGTCAGATCGAGTCTATCAATAAAGTCCTATTACGATCGAAAGTCCTTACGGGGCTCAGCCCCATACCCCAAAGAAATAAATAAAAAAGAAAAATAAATAGGGACAGATACCATTTATCTAACCTTCTTGGGTCTCCCTTTTGACATTGCCTTCAGTCTCCTGCCTAATACACCCTCTATTTTCTCGATAAAGCCCTCGTCTCCACATGGTCTTCCTGTCCTCGTATTACTCCTGATAGTATTAATCAGCGCATCGTCTTCTTTTTCCCCAAGATATCCAGGCCAATCCCGTATTTGCTCTGTCAAATAACAATCCCCAGATAACACAATGTCCGCCTCTTTATAAACATGACTTCTCGCACTCGACCATTTATGATCATCCGGTTTTTCAACTATCTTTGCTCTTACAGGATTGTTTTCCACATACCTTACTGCTGCATATAAATACGCTTCATTAAGCACACATGAGTAAAATCGTCCTTGCCATAAGTGTCCGACAGCTCCCATCTTTTGATTAAAATACTGTGAATATCTCATGTGAAGGCTATGAAATGTCTTTGCAAGTGAAGTGCTTTCCATAGGAACTGCTATAAAATGGACATGATTGCTCATAAGACAATATGCCCATATCTTTAATTGATATTTTCTACTGTACTGTTGTAACCATTCGAGATACTGTAAATAATCACCGTCTGACTCAAAAATCTTCTGACGATAATTGCCTCTTTGAGTTATATGGTGTGGATATCCAACAGCAACAGGTCGAGATATTCTCGGCATGACTGTAATAATACCTTTGCATCACGATAAATGTAAATAAAAATGGTTTCTGTCCCTATTTTAGGCAACTATTCATGAGAATTTAAAACCTTGAAGCCTTCGCGGCTACAAAGGTAGTCGCGCTGGGCCTCCAGGACGTCCTCACCGATCATCTCCTTCACCAATTCCTTAAACGTCATTTTCGGTTGCCAGCCGAGTTTCTTTCTCGCCTTTGACGCATCGCCGAGGAGCGTTTCCACTTCAGTGGGCCGGAAATAGCGGGAATCGACCTGGACCAGCGTGTCTCCGACACGTAAAGGAGAGGTCGAGGTCAAGGGTGAGGTTGAGGTTGAGCGGGAAGAGGTCGAGGCTAAGGCTGAGGTTAAGGACTTA
This sequence comes from Nitrospirota bacterium, assembly GCA_023382175.1. GTDB lineage: Bacteria > Nitrospirota > Thermodesulfovibrionia > Thermodesulfovibrionales > UBA9159 > JAMCQB01. Next base: position 2,300 of record JAMCQB010000100.1, read on the forward strand.
ATAATACCTCTTTCTTTTACTCCTTCACCTTTCCATTCCAGTTCTATTCCGATTTCTTTGAAGACTGCTTCGACGAATTCACGGACGGAGTGCTGTTCGCCTGTGGCGATGACGTAATCGTCCGGTTCCTTCTGCTGAAGCATGAGCCACATGGCCTCGACAAAATCCCTCGCATGCCCCCAGTCCCTCTTCGCGTTCAGATTCCCCAGATAGAGCTTTTTCTGCAGTCCAAGCTTTATCCTCGCCGCAGCCCTGGTGATCTTCCTCGTCACAAAGGTCTCGCCTCTGACGGGGGATTCATGGTTAAAGAGAATGCCGTTGCTTGCATGAATGCCGTAAGCTTCACGGTAGTTCACCACTATCCAGTACGCGTAGAGCTTTGCCGCTGCGTAGGGACTCCTGGGATAAAAAGGCGTGGTCTCTTTCTGGGGAATCTCCTGAACTTTCCCATATAACTCTGAGGTGGAGGCCTGATAGAACCTCACCTTCTTTGTCATATTCAGAATCCTCAATGCCTCCAGAAGCCTCAACGTGCCAAGGGCATCGGCATTGGCAGTATATTCGGGAGTCTCAAAGGAAACCTGCACATGTGATTGGGCCGCCAGGTTATAGAGCTCGTCGGGCTGTGTCTCCTGGATGATGCGTATGAGGTTCGTTGCATCCGTCAGGTCTCCATAGTGCATGAAGAACCTCGGATGCCCTTCGTGGGGATCAACATAGAGGTGGTCCACGCGCTGGGTATTGAAGAGAGAAGCGCGGCGTTTTATCCCGTGGACCACGTACCCCTTGTGCAAAAGAAACTCCGCCAGATACGCGCCGTCCTGGCCGGTGACGCCGGTAATAAGCGCGACGCGCTTCTTACCGGAATTTTCACTGTTGAATGATGAATGTTGAATGCTCACTTTCCTTTTCATGTTCTCTCCAATATCAGAGCTTTTTCTGCGACGTGGTTTTCACAATCCTGGTCAGCACCGTAAACTCAAAGCTCATTTTCTCGATAAGATTTTCTTTTACCATAATTCATGATTCATAATTTAGCATTCATAATTGTTTTTATGACTTAATTCAAAATTCAACATTGCCTTTTAAGGAAGTCTTCATAGGCCAGTCTCAGCCCTTCCTTCAGCCCCGTTTTTGCTTTCCAGCCCATGGCGTTTATTTTCGTGCAGTCCACCAGTTTCCTCGGCGTGCCGTCCGGCTTTGAGTGATCAAAAACGATACCACCGTCAAAGCCCACCACATCCCTGACCATGTCGGCCAGTTCCTTTATCGTCACTTCCTCTCCCGAGCCAACATTCACTGTCTCATTGCCGGAATAGTTTTTCATTAGAAATACACATGCGTCGGCAAGATCGTCCACGTAGAGAAACTCCCTCAGGGGAGTTCCCGTGCCCCAAATAACAACAGGTTCAGGTTGAGGCAAAAAAAAGGTCGAGGTCAAGGTTGAGGTTGAGCGATCCTTAGCCTTAACCTCGGCCTCAGCCTGCTCCGAGAGGAGCTTTGCTTCATGGAACCGTCTTATCAACGCCGGGATCACGTGGGAATTCATGGGATCGTAATTGTCATTTGGCCCATAAAGATTCGTCGGCATGCACGAAATGAAGTCGGTGCCGTACTGCCGGTTATAGGACTCGCAAAGCTTTATGCCCGCGATCTTTGCTACGGCATAGGGCTCGTTCGTAGGTTCGAGCTTGCCGTCAAGGAGATACTCCTCCTTCATCGGCTGGGCAGCAAGCTTGGGATAGATGCAGGACGACCCCAAAAAGAGCAGTTTCTTCACGCCTGCCTTAAATGCGCCGTGGATAATATTGCATTCGATCATCAGATTGGTATAGATAAACTCAGCGCGATAGGTGTTGTTGGCATATATCCCTCCCGCTTTCGCAGCAGCAAGGAAAATATATTCAGGCCTTTCTCTCCGGAGACACTCCGTTACCGCCTTCTGGTCAGTCAGGTCCAGTTCTTTTGAGGCAGGGCCGATAATGTTCGTGAATCCTTCTGCCCTGAGCCGCCGCTCGATGGCAGAGCCCACCATGCCACGACGGCCGGCGATATAGATTTTAGAGTTCAAATGCATCGTAAGAGGAAAACGATTTTGAATGCTCAATGTTGAATATTGAATAAAGGAAATGCATGAAGCCATTTGTCCGCGTAATTCAACATTCAAAATCCAACATTGCTCTATATTCTTCCATATACGTCATCCACCCTCACGATATCATCCTCTCCCACATACTCTCCGTTCTGCACCTCGATTATCTCAAGAGGCACCTTGCCGGGGTTTTCGAGCTTGTGGAGGGTTGATTTGGGCACATAGGCTGATTCATTCTCGTGGATGAATGTTTCCCTGCCGTCTATAGTGACCTTTGCGGCTCCCTTTATCACCACCCAGTGCTCGGACCGGTGATGGTGCTTCTGGAGGCTGAGCTTCTCGCCGGGATTCACCACGATCCTCTTGATCTTATACCGCTCCCCTTCCTCAAGGATGGTGTAGCTTCCCCAGGGCCGGTATGTGGTCAGATGCTCGGAAACCTCCTTGCGGTTATCGATCTTCAGCTTATGTATCAGATCCTTAACCTTCTGGGAATGTCCTCGTCTGGCTATCAGAATGGCATCCCCTGTTTCGACGATAAGACAGTCCTCCAATCCTATGGTGGCGATCAACCTCTTGTCGCCGATTATCATGCTTCCTTTCGTGTCTATGACTATCACATCTCCGCTTTTCGCATTTGACCTTTCATCCTTTTCAAGGATATCGAAAAGGGAGTCCCACGAGCCTATGTCATTCCAGTAGAGATCCATGGGAATGGTCACCACGCTGCCTGAGTTCTCCATGACCGCATAGTCAATGGAGATATCCGGCATATGTGAAAAGCCGGAAAGCATATCATCAAAACTCTTTTCGAGCATCCCCCCTATTCTCGGTTCGTGCTTTTCCAATTCATCCATGAGCGTGCCTATGGAAAAAGCGAACATGCCCGAATTCCAGTAATAAGAGCCTTCCTTCAGGTACCGTTCCGCAGTTTCCGCATCAGGCTTTTCAGTAAACCTTTCCACCTCTAGGAAGCTCATAACTTCCGGCTCATGGCTCATTGCCCCCCTCTCCCTGCTCTTTGCTTTTATGTACCCATACCCTGTCTCGGGTCTTGTGGGCTGGATTCCGAAGGTGACGATATGGCCTTTCTTGGCGATCTCTTCTGCCTTGCGCAGGTATTCCCTGAACTTCTTCACAGGCTTGATTATGTGATCAGATGGAGATACAAAGATCACTTCGTCACGGCCACAGCCCAGCCTCTCCAGGCAGTACTTGACCCCGAGAGCTATTGCCGGGGCTGTGTTTCTCGCTGAAGGCTCCAGGAGCAGATGAAAAACAGTGTTGAGTGAGACGCGATGGTCAAGGTTTGAATGTTGAATGTTGAATGTTGGATTATCAAATAAAGGCGCCAAATCGGACATGACGTGGAATTTGTAGGCGCTGTTCGTCATCACAATAATGTCGTCGGGATTTACCACTTCCAGGAGTCTCTCGGCGGTTTCCTGAAGGAAGGACATCCTGTTGTCCAGTTTCAGAAACTGCTTGGGGTAATTTTTTCTGGACAGAGGCCAGAGCCTTGTCCCTGAACCCCCCGCAAGGATAAGCGCTTTCATAAATTCGCCATAAAGGTCAAGGTTAAGGTTGAGGTTGAGAATAAGATTTGTGTTTGCATTGTCTTGACCTTAGCCTCAGCCTAAGCCTTACCTTCCTGAGATTTTTCGATTTCCCTCTCCATAAATTGCTTGTAAGCAGCGAGGCTGTCTTCATCCTCTGCTTCTACTCTCACAACAATTACCGGCTGGGTATTGCTCGATCTCAAAAGACCCCAGCCTTTCTCAAAGAGAACTCTTATTCCATCGATGGTATTTATATCTTTAATGGGATACGGACTGCCGCCATTGTTTCTATATTCCTTGAATCTCAATACAACTCTCTCAACAACCTCCCTCTTTTTGTCATCAGGGCAGTCAATCCTGATCTCGGGAGTAGAGGACATCTTCGGGATATCGGAAAGAAGCCCTCTCATATCCATTCCGCTCTTTTTCATAATTTCGACCAGTCTTAAAGTGGCATAGAGGGCATCGTCATAACCGAAATAGTCGTCCCCTATGAAGATATGGCCGCTGAACTCTCCCGCGAGAAGGGCGCCCTCGTCCCGCATTTTCTGTTTTATCAATGAATGTCCCGTCTTCCACATTATGGGGATGCCTCCATGCCGCTGGATGTCATCGAACATCACATGGGAACACTTTACATCTCCGATGATCCTGGCCCCGGGGTTTCCCTGGAGTATTTCACGGGAAAGGACTATCATGAGCTGATCACCCCATATAATATCTCCGTTATTGCTTACAACACCGATCCTGTCTGCATCGCCATCATATCCGATACCCACATCTGCCTTCGACTTCCTGGTCTCAGCGATTAAGTCCCTGATGTATTCAGGGACTGTAGGGTCAGGATGATGGTTGGGGAAGCTGCCGTCCGGCTCACAATAAAGAGATATGACTTCACAGTTCATCTTTTCAAGGATATCAGGCACGATGATACCTGCGGTGCCGTTTCCCGCATCCACCACCACTTTCAGACTTTTATACCTACTGCCGCCTAGATAGGAAAATCTCTTCAGCATGAAATCCCGATAGGCGCCGAGAATGTCATAGTGCTCAACCTTCCCTTTTTGAGAGGACATAACCCAATTTTCGTGCAGGATTATCTCCTTCAGGGACTGAATATTATTGCCGTGGATCGTCTCCTTCCCCAGACTGAGCTTAAAACCGTTGTATTCAGGGGGATTATGGCTTCCGGTAATCATAATTCCGCCATCCAGATCGAGATGGAAAAGGGAAAAGTACTGGACAGGGGTGGGACAGACACCAATATCGTAAACGTCGATGCCTGTGGAGATCATGCCCTCGATAATGCCTGAGGCCAAGTCCTCTGAACTTAATCTCACATCCCTTCCCACGCTTAAATGTTTCGCAGTGGGGTTGGATCTTTTCACAAAAGAGCCGAAGGCACGACCAAGGGAGACAGCCGTGTCCCTGTCAATATCCTTCCCGGCGATCCCCCGTATATCGTATTCTCTGAATATTCTTTCGCTGATCATTTCTCAATAAAGACCGTAAAGCGTAAGGTGTAAACCGCATAGGGCATAGAGCAAAGCGCTACAGCAGAGCATATTCTGTAGTATTCCCTATAAAGTGAAAGACATGTAGCCCCCTATTAAACTCCGAAATAAGACTTATACCACTCTACAAAACGCTGAATACCGGTTTCTATAGGTGTTTCGGGCTTAAAGCCAACATCCTTCATCAGATCGTCCACATCCGCATAGGTGGCGGGGACGTCCCCGGCCTGCATGGGCAACAGGTTTTTCTCTGCCTTCTTGCCCAGGCAATTTTCCAGCGCTTCAATGAAGTGCATAAGCTCTACAGGATTGTTGTTGCCGATGTTGTAGAGCTTATACGGTGCATAGCTTGTGGCAGAATCGGGATCATCACCGGACCAGCGGGGATCAGGCTCCGGGACCCTCTCCATAACTCTCACCACACCTTCCGTGATATCGTCGATATACGTGAAGTCCCTCCGCATTTTTCCGTAATTAAAGACATTGATGGGCTTGCCTTCCAGAATGGCCTTCGTAAAGAGGAACAGGGCCATATCGGGGCGACCCCATGGGCCGTAGACCGTGAAGAACCTGAGTCCGGTGCACGGTATCTTGTAAAGGCTCGCATAGGTGTGCGCCATGAGTTCATTGGCCTTTTTGGTGGCCGCATAGAGAGAAACAGGATGGTCCACGTTGTGATGGACTGAGAACGGCATCTTTGTATTTGCGCCGTAGACAGAGCTTGAGGAAGCAAAGACGAGGTGCTTCACGTCGCTATGCCTGCAGCCTTCCAGGATGTTCAGGAACCCGCTGATGTTGCTGTCGATGTAGGAATAGGGGTTGATGAGAGAATAACGGACTCCTGCCTGGGCAGCCAGGTTCACCACAATGTCGAACTTCTCTTCCCTGAAGAGCCTTGCAATGCCTTCCCTGTCAGCAAGGTCGAGCCTCACCGGCTTGAAGTTCCTCTCCATGGTGATCTGTTTGAGACGCTTCAGCTTCAGGTTCACGTCATAATAGTCGTTCAGGTTGTCCAGTCCCACTACTTCATCCCCGCGTTCAAGAAGCCTCTTGCAGAGATGAAATCCGATGAATCCGGCAGCGCCGGTGACCAGGATTTTGTTCAATGTTCGATGTTCCACATTCAAGGTTTTAGTTTATTTGGTTTATCCAGTTTCTCTCGTTTTAAACTTCTTTCAGGCTGTCTGTTTCCTGCCTCAGCGCCTCGATCTCGTCCTTCAGCCGGTGGTATTCGTCGAGCTTCCTCTGGAGGAAGCTGTGGGTCTGGGAGAGCTTCGCGCTCATGCCCCTGGGGGTGAGGATGTACATATAGGCGATCTTGTTCCTTGAGTTCTTGAACCGGTCGGCCTTGATGTACCCTGCCCTGAGGAGCTCGTTCACAAGATAGTTCACCCGCCCCAGGCTCACCCCCATCCTCTTTGAGAGGTTCCGCTGGGAAAGGGTCCCGTCCTTTGCCAGTTCACGGAGGGCCTGAAATTGCTGGTCGTCCATCACAAGAAAAGTTCAACGTTCGATGTTCGAGGTTCAACGTTCAAATCAACAGAGACTGTTCAATACTAAAGGCTGTTCAACGTTTTCTATCAGTGGATCTCAGATAGCGTATAAAACCGTTAATCAGGCTGGTCAGCTTGAACTTGGAACGTTGAACTGTCTTGAGGCGTCTTCCGCCGCCTAAAGACAAGCTACCGCCAGTTCCTGACATGAACAGGACTGATAAATAAGGAATTTAGTGCGTTCAGGCACTGAACTAATATAAAACAACAAGGGGCAAAAATCAATAAAAAACCGTCAGGCGTAAGGCGTCAGCTGTAAGGTGTGAGGGGTGAGGCTTTCTTTATCGACCTTTGGTCGATCTCGAGGCTGCAGGTGAGGGCATCGAGGAGGATCATGGCCCTTGCCTTCCCCGGCATGTCCCTCTGGAAGATGCCATAGAAGTCCTTGAAGGGACCTTCCTTAATCAGGACCCTGTCTCCTTTCTTGATGTCCTCGGGGACCGGCGCTACGATTTCGTCCCGCATCCTCTCGCGTATGGCCTGGATGATCTCAAGGGGGACCGCCAGGGGGTTTTCCTTGCCCACGATGTATTTCACTCCCCGGGTGTATTTGATCATGTGGCAGTGTTTTTCCCTGTCGAAACAGGCAAAAATGTAGGAAGGGAAGAGCTGCTCTATGACATCAACATACTTCCTTCTCACCCGCTTCAGCGCCCTGATTTTAGGGGTGAGGGTCTCTATGTCCGCGTTGTTGAGGAACCGGGCTACGGAATCCTCGCATTTCGGCTTTGTATAAATGGCGTACCAATCCATATTAAAACCGTAAGTCGTAAGTCGTCAGTCGTAAGGTGTGAGGCGTAAGGCGCAAGGCGTCAGTAGTGGACCAGGACCGGAGGCTCACGACTGACGCCTTACGTCTTCCATAATCCTTCCGGGATTATGGAAAAAAAGCGCGTCAGCGATTTTCTCGCCGAAGTGTTTCTTCACTTCTTTATAGGCATTTGAGAGGATGGGTGGTCTTCTGTCATGATTGTGGGCGTCGGAGGCGACCATGTCCGCCAGTCCCCTTTCGATCATGGTGAAGCTTGCCCTCATGATCTCCCTGCCGAACCCTCCGGTGATGCTCATGGCGGTTATCTGGCACATGGCGCCCATGTCCCGCAGTCCGCTCAATCCCTTATGGTCATGCATCAGGCGGAGATGCCTCTCGGGATGGGTGATTATGGGCGTGATCCCCTTGTGCCTCAGATTGAAGATGAGGGAATCAAGATGGGGGGGGACTATAAATTCAGGGAGTTCCATAAGCATGTAGTCCGAACCGTTCAGGGTGGGGATCTCTCCGGATTCCATCCGATGTATGAGGTCAGGGATGACCCTCACATCCGCGCCGTAGAAGAGTTCCAGCCCCCCGGGCAGATGTTTTTTCAGATTCCCGACGGAGGATATGATCTCTGAGCCCTTATTGGAATAGAGGCCGTCCAGAATGTGGGGAGTGGCAAAGATGCAGGATATGCCGTCCTTCTCTGCCACCTCCAGCATCTTCAGAGACTCCTCCATGGTGGAAGGACCGTCGTCCATTCCGGGCAGGATATGGCAGTGTATATCAATAAAATTCAATCTTATCTCCTGCAGCAATATGAAATCTCTCCGCGACCCCTGCCCTGGTCTCCAGCGCCATCTTCGAAGGAACCGGTGATCTGTATTGTCTGCAGGACTTCGGGTCGGTGCAGGGATTCACATTCCTGTGAACAGCCGAAACCCTGTTATCGCCGTCAAAGAAGATGATGTCAAAAGGAATCTTCATATTCAGGGCATGGATCCATACATCTTCGCTTTTCTCATTCATAAAAAGGAGCGCCCTCTCTTCAGAGGGAAGGTCCCGGAACATCAGGCCAAGGGTAGTTTCGAAGGTTGTAGCAGCAACCTCAGCATAAAAACTCCCCTTCACCCCGCCGGTCCCGCCATCCAGAATCCTCACCTTTCTGAAATCCTTACCCGCAATGTAGAGCTTCACCTCATAGGGTCTGAATTCGTCAATGATATTCCCGTCCTTCACCACATATCGTTTGCCGGAGAAATATTCATCGAAATACGTAACATCGCTCCCCATGCCCACCAGCCTGCCCTTCACCTCTTTGTCCAACACATTCACCGCCATGATGATCTTCTGCTTCCCTGGGCTGAAGATCTTTGCATGCACAGGTTTTGTTCCGTCAGGAGCAAAGACATAAAGGGAGTCTGAAAAGAAGCCGGGCGTGCCTGAAGCCTCACCAAGGAAGTAGGGGCTGAGGGCTCCCACTTCCCGCATGAGGCGCTTCACGTCATCCAGATGCGAGCTGTTAAGTTTGAGGTCATAGTTGCTGTCCTTCACCGTATAGAAAAAGAGTCCCTTTGCGCCGTGGACAATGGCGAGATAACTCAATGCTTTCATCTCGGCATAGGTGGGTTCCCTGTCCCATCCCTTGCCCTTCCATCCCTGGCCTCCGAATATCTGAATGACGGCCCAGACCTCCCCTGCCCCTGCATGCTTTGCTTCGTCCATGCTCTTGCTGAGCCATATCACGGGGTTATGGGGAATGGGGTACTGGTCCATGAGGATGACGTCTGCTGCGGCCCTGTACGCCCTCACAAACTCCGGCCTCACCATGGCCATGAAGGACGGATGGGTTGAGCCGGAATCCCGTATCTTTTTCACCTTCTTCATTATCTCTTCGGGGGGGACAGACCTGCCTTCAGGTTCGTCCTCCACATACCAGCCGAGGAGGGAAGAAAAGGCTGAGGCCGAGGCAAAGGCAGAGATCTTTTTTATGGCGGCATCATCATGCACGTTGGCCACGATCTTCAGGTCCGCCTTTACTGCGGAGTCCATTACTTCATTTAAATTTTTTTCGTTCACCCCGATGACAACACCGTTAAAACCTGCGTCCCTGACAAAGGGGAAATCCTGCACCCTTGCGCCGTAGGCCACGAGGGGAAAGAAATCGGGCATGACAGGCTTGAACTTCTCGTCATGAACATTGACCCTCATTTCTTCAGCATCCGCAATCTTCACCATGGTGGGAGAAGAGAAGTAAAACGTCTCCGGATGATCGTTAATGAACTTAAGTGTTGTCGATTCATCCGGGGCAATGAAGAACAGGCCGAATTCCTGCCACGCGCCGAAGGTAAGGAGGTTGCTCATCCTTATCCTGGAGCCGAACAGCTCCAGTTCGGGAAAGACGCCGTCAACAAACTCTTCTCTGTAGACCCTGAAGGAGAGGCGATATCTCTTCCCCTTTTCGAGGCCTTCAAGACTGCACCACCATTGGCCGGACCTGTCCGCCCCTCCCTTTACTCTCAATGCCCTGAGAGGAGGAGAGCCTGCAGGACCGACGCTGAACTCGCTCTTCCTTACTCCCTCGATGTCGGAGCTTCCGTGCTCCCAGAAGAAAGGGGAAAGCCCATCCCCCTCCGGCGTCAGGAACTCCGGATTGGGGACGAGGTTCTCCGCCCCAAAACTGCAGGTTGAGGTACAGGCAAAGGTAGAGATAAAAATAAAGACACAGGCACAGGCAGAGACAAAGAGTTTCACTTGTTTGATTCCCGCAAGAACAAAATAATTTTATTTAAATCGCCATATATTTCGCACAAAATCGTATCTAATTCTTCGGCGTTTTTCTTCTTAAGATACCCAACTCTCATGCCATATTCGACATGGCTTTGGGTTTCGGTCAATGAGCCCCTCGCTACATAGTAAAAATTTATTTTATCTAACGTATGATTTCTGCCAAATGCTTCAGCGATGTTTGCCGAAATACTGAGGGCGGACCTCCTTATTTGAGAAGTGAATCCGTAGTCTTCTTTGCGGGGCAATTTATCCGTAAGTCTGTGTATGGTTTCCGCGACTTCTGTCGCCCTTTGCCAAATCGGCATCTCTTTAAAGCTTCTATACATTTCTCTTCGGTCCTATTCTTAGTTAAAGTCTTTGTTGTTGTCTTTTTCTTTGTATTTGTATTTGTATTTTTCTATGCCTTTACCTATACCTATACCTATACCTATACCTGTTCTTTACTCATTGCCACTCCCAGCCCGAGGATGAGGGAAAAGAGGATGGCGTTGGAGGGGATATGGAGGTTGAAGTCGGTAATGCTGTGGACCGCCATGGTGGTTATGGAAGCGAAGAAGGCGGCTCCCAGGTATATGTCCCTGCCCTTCCACTCTGCCTTGACCATGATCCTGAAAAGGGAAAAGAAGAACGCTGCAGCAATAAGGGTTCCGATGATCCCTGCCTCCAGGAGAAGCTCAAGGTAATCATTATGCGCATGGTCCCAGTAGAGGGTGAGGCCATCCGGCTGATAGACCTTGAAGATGTGCTGGAATGTTCCCATGCCTGACCCGAAGAGGGGGAAATCCCTGAAGGCTGAAAGGGTCCCCTGCCATGCAGCAAATCTCTGTTCACCGGACACGTCCGTGCGCATGAACCGCTCAACGATGGGGGAGATGCCCAGGGAGAGAAGATACACAGTGAGAACAAGGACAAAGAGGAAGACCGGGATGAGCTTTTTCTTTGACATGCCCTTTGTGAAACTCACAAAGGAGAAGACGAGGAGGCCGGCAAAGAACGAGATGATGCCGCCCCTGGAGAGGCTGAAGAAAAGGCTTATGGCCATCACCACCGCAAAGAAGCCGAACATCAGCCTTCTCTCTGTTTTCCTTGACCTGAAGGCGATGCCCAGGGAAAGGGGGATGATCATGCCCACAAAGCCTGCAAAATGGTTCCTGTTCACAAAAGGACCGAAAGGGGCGCCGCCGTAAGTGAGCTCCCTGAACCAGTATATCTTTCCGTTCCATGCGGCATGCTGTATTATGCCGAATATGGCAAGTATGAATCCGAAAACCGCCAGCGTCCTGATGACTCTGTGTACGCCGTCCTCGCCCCTTATTCCGAAGGCTGCCGCTGAAAAAACCATGGCATAGATGAGCATACGGGAAAAGTCCATCTCTGTGGCAAAGGGATAGAGGGATATGCTGTGAAAGGCAGGAGCGGCCTTTGGAGAAAGGGTGACGATATCCCTGAACTTTTCCTGGACCGCTCCAAGGATCGAAACAGGAAGGGGAAGGAGCTGGAAAAGGGGATAGAGGAGGCACAGCGCCAGGGAGATCATGAGGCCTTTTCTCCCGGCAGAGGCGAAATCATCTTTTTCCTCGGTGCAAGCAAAGGAGATGAAGGCCAAGGCAATGAAGATGCTCACCAGGGCCATGGACCACGGCTCCACAGCGCCGAAGAGAAGGGCGGAAATGATCACTGCGGCGATGAGGCTACCTTCTCTCATAATCCACCTTCAGCACCTTAAGGGCTCCCCCTTCCCTTGCAAGGATCCACCGTATGTCCCCCTGCACAAGGGCCTCTCCGCCGGCATCCACGGACTTGTTTATGCTGTAGGAAGCGGCCACAATGACGTCATCCCCGTTTTTCCTGAACTGGACATTTCTCAGGCTGTACCGGTATCTGCTTTTTTCAAAATTGTGCTTGTACGCCCTCTTGATCTCATCATAGTTCATCCTGCCGTTTTCCACGGCTGACCTCACATAAAGGGACATGAATTTTTCGATGTCTCCCTCTTCATAGGCCCGGGTATACCGGCTTATGAAAAGGTTCACCCATCGTTCGATATTCTCCGGCTCAGCCTTAGCAACGCTCTGCTGTTGCGGCACGGGTGAAGGTCTGAGACCTCCCTCGCCGGCCGTGTCCTGGGGTTTTTCCTGTTTTTGCTCCTCTCCCTTTACCTTTGCCTTTACCTGGTTTTCTTCCTCTGCCTGTTTCTTTTCCTGTATTTGCTTCTCTTCCTCTGCCTTTACCTCTCCCTTTGCCTTTTCCCGTGTATTGATCTGTATCTCTATCTTTGCCTGTTTTTGTGCTTTTACCTGTGCCTGGGCCTTTTCTTGTACCTTTTCCTTTACCTGGGCCTTTTCTTTTACCTCTCCCTTTTCCTGTGCCTTTTCCTTTACCGGCGCCTGCTGCTGACCGTCCGCCTTATCGGTCACCCCTGCATGGTGGACGTGCCTTTGCTGCCTGTTTTCGAGGAATATGACCAGCAATATGACACCGGCAATGACCACGCAGGAGGGAATAATGAGCTTCGACAGAATGCTTCTCATCTTCGGTGACCCGAGGACGTGCTCCTCCGGAGGAGGCGTGCGAAATTTTCTGATCTCAGGCCGCAGGTGATGCCCCTCCGCTCTCCTCCTGTGGTATTCCCTTCTCTTTTCCGGGTTCTTCAATACGCTGTACGCCTCGTTGATCCTGGCGGCGCACGACGCTGCCTCTTCATCCCTGTTCCTGTCAGGATGGTACAGGAGCATCAGTTCCTTCCAGCGTTTATGGATATGGGATTCTGACGCGTTATGGGGCAGGGCAAGGGTGAGGTAATGGTCATTTTCCCTGTTGAAATGGAGCCTATAGAGGATTTTCGTGATCTGGCCGGAGATATACTCCCTGGAGATGCCCATGGACGACAGAAACTTCCTTGCCCCCTCAGTATCGTTCAGGATATCGATGAAGGCATCGGAATGCCGAACGCCGTGGATGCAGAATCGCTCCCACGAAATGCCCGCCCGCACCTCGCCGATGAATTCCAGGGCCTCCTGATGGCTCACTGCTTTTTCACCTCGGACAGGGAGAGGGAATCTATCCAGGCATCGCCGCTTATCTTGCTGTCAAGCTTGTCGGACTTCTCCCTCGCTATCACGACCCTCACCGCCTTGCACGTGGATGGCGTTGCAAATTCCAGTTCCGTCTTCTTCCACATGGTGGTGCCCGTAACAGGCTCTGTCTTCACAGCAAAGGGGTCGCAGTGGAGCCCGGAAACCCCGAAGATGATGCCATTTCGCGTGGTGAGCTTTTCGGTCTTTATGTATCCGCTCAATTTATACCTCTTCCCCGGCGCCACCGGGACGATCTCCTGGGCGATGGCGATGCCGGGGTTGGACTGCCCATCGAAATTCACGCTCAGGGACGTATCACTGAGCCACTTGACGTCCTTGTCCCTGAATACCCTCACTCCCCCGGCTTTGCCGATCCTCCAGTCAAACCCGCCATTCTCCGGGGGGAGCTCGAAATCGCCGTTCCAGAGGAACTCCCCTGCGGGCCTTGACCCTTCCACCACCCTGAACATCTTCACAAAATCATCCCATTCCTTCAGGGCCTTATCCACCTCGCTGCTTCCCAGGAGGAAATCGATGTATCTGAGATAGTCCTCCCGCTGTGGATTCATGTCCTTCATCCTTTTCCAGACCTCCATGGATTCGTCCAGCAGTTTATTAGAAGCGAGGAAGCCGAGATACCGCTGGTAAAAGGCATACTCTGCAGGAACAAGATTTTCGAGGAGATATGCCGGATTCACTCCCATGGCGTAACAGAGGGAATAGACGCTCTCCTGCTCCTCCGGGACCATGGAGATGAATCTCCTGAACAACCGCATGGCTTCTGCCGTGTGCCCCTCCAGGAGGAAAAAGACACCGGATTCCCATATGATGGTGGAGTTGTTCCTGTCCAGGGAGACCGCCTTTCTTGCTGCAAATTCGGCCTTCTCCTTCATGCCGGTGTCCCGGTATGCCTTGGCAATGGCGAGCCACGTCCGTCCGTCCGTGGGGTTTCTCTCCAGGGAAAGGACGTAGCTCTTTAAGGCTTTTTCTATGTTGGGACGGTCGTGGACATTGTAGGCCAGCAGGCCGGAGAGGTAATGGTACCGGGCATCTTCACCGGTTATCCTTGAGGCCAGCGAGACGCTCTTTTCGATGATTTCAGGATTTCCCGGGAGAAAGTACTCCGAGAGAGCGGGCCTGAGGAAAAGCATCACGGGGATGAGCGCCATGGCCGTTGAGACGATCCTGAAAAGCGCCATTACGCGTTGTCCCCGTGCCTCCTTTTTTTCTTCCTTTTGCCTTTCCGGCCAGCCTCCTCATCATAATAGTAGGAGGAGTAATAGGAATAGGAGCCGTACCTGAGGTCGGATTCCTTGATGCCGTTCAGGACCACGCCGAGGATCTTGGCGTTCACCCCGTAAAGGAGTTTCTTGGTCTGGGTCACCAGGTCTCTGGGCGTGCTCCCTGACCTCACCACCACGATCACCCCGTCAGTCAGCGTGCTCAGTATGATGCTGTCGGAAAGCCCCAGCAGCGGGGGCGAGTCAATGACCACAAAGGAATAGAGGGTGAACAACCCATTGATGAGATCCCTCATCCTGTAGGAGCTGAGGAGCTCCGAGGGGTTGGGAGGGATGATCCCTGCAGGGATGATGTCAAGGTTCTCGACCTTTGTCCTCTTTATGAGGCCGTCACCGAATTCTATGTTCCCGGTGAGGAAGGATGAAAGACCGTTAAGGGGATCCACATCAAATATCTTGTGAAGCTGGGGATTGCGCATGTCCGCGTCGATGATAAGCCCTTTTCCGTAGGAGTGGGCCATGGTGATGGCGGTGTTTACCGCTGTGGTAGTCTTCCCTTCTCCCTTTCTTGCCGATGTGATGAGCATACTCTTGGGGGGTTTCACCGCAGAGGAGAACTGAATATAGGTGCCGATGGCCCTGTATGCCTCGGAAAGGGTGGATTTCCCGTCTTCGTGGGTGATCATAGGCCTGGTGGAGGAATCCACGTTTTCCGTAACATTCGGGACGATGCCCAGGGAAGGAAGCGCCATTCCCTTTTCCACGTCGTCAGGATGTTTCACCGTGTTGTCCAGGTACTCCACAAAGAAGGCGAGCCCAACGCCTCCGAACAGACCGGTGATGAGGGCGATGAGGAGGTTCAGGGTCTTCTTC
The DNA here is from genome assembly GCA_023382175.1 of Nitrospirota bacterium. Taxonomy (GTDB): domain Bacteria; phylum Nitrospirota; class Thermodesulfovibrionia; order Thermodesulfovibrionales; family UBA9159; genus JAMCQB01. The sequence goes on from JAMCQB010000100.1 coordinate 17,756, forward strand.
GGTTTATGGGGGCTCTGGGGTGTCTCTGCCCTGTCCAGAACCTGGATATTGCTTGAGGTGAGACTCGCCGAGATGCCGGTCTCCTTCAATCTCTGGAGAAGGCCGTTGTAAAGTTCCCGGTTCGTCTCCGCCTCCCGTTTCAGGATCTGGTACTGCACCATTTTCTCGTTGAGCGTCAGGGCCTCTGTCTTGTATTTGTCCAGGGTGGATTTGAGGTAGTTCTCCCTCTTCACCGCAGCCTCGTAATCCCTCTTTATCCCCGATACCGTCTTTGCGGTCTCCGCAGATATCCTGGTCTTTATCTGGTTGATCTGCTCCCTCAGCCTCACCATCCTGGGATAGTCAGGCTTGTAGACCCTGGAAAGCTGGGAGTACTCGGCTTCCGCAGTGGCATAATCTTTCTTCATCGCCTGGATGAGGGGGTTGTTCAGCACCGTTGAAATGGACTCGGCATCACCCTTCTCCACCTCCCGGTACATGGCTTCCTTGGATATCCTGTCCGAGGTGGCCTGCACCAGCTGCGTGGAGAGTTCGGAGAGCTTCTGGGTGATCATGCTCTTGCCGTCTGAAGAATCCTTTGACCCGTGCGTGCCCTCGGTGAGGAATATGATGCCGTTCTGCGCCGCGTATTTGTTCAGCGCTTCTTCAGCCCTTTCCACCCTCGCCTTCATCTCCTCAAGCTGCTTTTCGAGCCATTCCCTGGCCTGCTGGGTGGCGTCGAACTTGCTTTCGATATTGAAGTCTATGTAAGACTTTGCCACGGCGTTGGCGATGTTTGCGGACATCACCGGGCTGTAGCTGTCGAAACTCACCTTCACCAGCATGGACTTCTGCTGGGGCTCCACATTGAGCCTCGAAAGGAACCTGTTCACTATCCCGGGATCTATGCCTTCCTCAGCATTCCGCCTGTCGGTATTTTCCGCAGCCACCGGCGCTGCTGCTGATGCCTTTTGTGCGCCCGCTGCCGCGCCCCCGAACTCGGGGTTCTGGTCCAGCTTCAGCTGCCTGATGACCCTCTTTGCAAGGTTCCTGCTCTTCAGGATCTTGTACTGGGTCTGGTAATAATCGTCCGCCGCCCTTTCGACCTCGATCACATCCTTGAACTGAAGGACATTGGGATTTTCCTTATCGATCTTTATGGTGGCGGTTGACCGGTAGACAGGGGTCATGAGAAACGTTCCGATGAGGACCGTAGTGACGGTGATGATGAGGAAGGTGATGGCGGTCCATTTTCTTCTCATAAGGACGTGGAGGTAGTCCCTGAGATGGACTTCTTCCTCCTGCTGCTGGGGGTAATTCAGGGGAAAGGCAACAGGATATTCTTCCGTCTTCTGGATGTTCGTGTTTACCGGCCTGTTCTCATCCGTTCCGTTCATTTATATTCCCCCCATGTTAATATAACCGCGCCCCGAAGGAGACGATCCCTCTTACCGTGTTCAGGAACCCGCTCAGGAAATTCTTCACGCCGCTCTTGGGCACGATAATGATGTCATTTTCCTTGAGCAGGATGTCCTTGCTACCGCCGTCCCTGACGGCATCGTAATCCGCGGTGAGGACCACCCTGTCCCCTTCACCGTTGTCCCTCAGTATTTTGATGTCCGATCTGTCAGCCTCGTACCTCAGGCCCTCTGCCACTGCAATCGCCTGGACAAGGGTGGTCTTTCCCTGGATCTGGAAGGACCCGGGTTTGTTCACAGCGCCGTCCACAAAAAAGATACCGCCCTTGGGAACATTGACCACGTCACCGCCGAAGACAGGGATATTGAGAGTGATGTTCCCCCTTTCCAGGAGCTCGGTAAGGTCCACCACAATGGTCTCTGTCTTCGAAATCCCCTGCTTCTCAGCATTGAGGGGCCTCAGGATGTAACAGATGCTCCCCGCCTCCTTTGTGAGGCCTCCTGCCAGGGAGAGCATCTCCAGAAGATACCTCTGTCCGGTGACCGCATACACCTGGGGATTCGTCACCGCTCCGATCACCCCGATCTTCTGCGCCTTGTATTCCTTCACATACACGCTCACCAGGGGCTCTTCCATGTATCTGTCGAGCTTCTCCACTATCTCGGCCTCCAGTTGAAGGGGCGTCAGTCCCTTTGCCTTGATCTGCCCGATGAGGGGAAGCCCGATGTAGCCCTGGGAACTGACCCTCACTGTCCGCTTCAGTTCTTCTGCCTGGAACACGTCAATTTCGAGGAGGTCCTCGGAACCGATCACATAATCGGCATTGGGGTCCACGTTCTGCATCATGGCGGAGTTGAACATCAGGGCATTCAGTTTGTCCGGTTTGGAGCTTCTCGCCATCTGGGCATCTATCTGGTGAACGTTGACTTCCCGGTTCCCGCCGCATCCTGCAATGAGGGACAGGAGAAACGTCGTCCATAGTAAATATGTGATATTAAATTCTTTCATCATATAGTCTTATTTTATAGGACACAGAAGCATCAAGTCAGAAACAGCCCGAGGGAATAAGAACACTACAGGAAGAGAATAGAAAAACAGCTTATGCCGTTCAGATGCCGTCTTACATGCCTCGCTGAATGTGCGGTTATGGAATATAAGGACTTGCGACCCCTTTTACTTTTGTCCTGCTGTTCACATATAAGTATGTCCCGCCCAGAAGGGCAGCGCCGCCAAGAGGGACGAAGGGCGACAGCACCGGCTCTCTTTTTTCATCGCCAGGGGTTGGAGAACCTCCCCGAGGCGCAGCTTCGGGCTCGGCCAGCTGAGCAGGTGTTGCACGATGACCGCTCCCCTCCCCCGCAATATAAACCGAGTTTCCTGGGGTGACGGTGTGGGCTGCGGCTCCCCTGGCATCTCTCACCATGATGGTCCCGCTCATTGCAGTGATCGTGGTCCCTTTTCCGTCATATCCCACGGTGCCCCTTATATAATCCTGCGAGGTCGTGCTCACCTTCTGGATAATGTTCGGCTGCACCTGGGTCTGTACGGTTGCGGTCGGTGTGGTCACCGAGAAAGAAATTCCCCTGGGCATGCTGAAGGCTATCTTCCCCTTGCTCAGGTCCACAGCATAGGTTCCCCGGGCGCCGGTCACAATGATCTCGGAGTTCTTTCCGATCTCCATTCTGGCCCCGTCCCTGAAGATGGAAGACATCATGCCGTCCCCTGACCTGAGGTGTGAACCGTCCATCAGGGGATATGCCTTGTCGCTTATGGATATCCATTTATTAAAGGCGGCCTTCATCTCTGTACTGCCTTTGCCCACCACATCGCCGAGGATGGTAACTGAAGGCTCAATGGAAAAGGCAAACTGACCGGATAATAAAAGTATTCCCATTACAAGGGATATGACAACTCTATACTTCTGCTTTCTGTCCATCTTTCTACCCCTTTCACACCTTTCACATTCTGACCATATTTATACCTGTTTCTTTGCGAATTGTCAATAAGTATTTACCCTTATGTGCATTCCTCTTGTCTTGGAAACAACTGACTGGTGACAATGCAAGTCATTCCTGCGGAAGCAGGAATCCAGATAAAAAACTAGATTCCGGGTCAAGCCCGGAATGACAATCAAAGGAAAGGGACTTCTGATGCACCACACGACTGGCATTTTGTCACCAGGAAGAATTTCTGGTATAGTGGGTGACAGGATGAGAACACTTATTACCGGTTTACAATTACTCACCGTCCTCTTTTCGGGGATCACCATTGCTGTATTCCTTTGGCCTTCTCCTTCTTTCTCAGGGGACACGAACGGGAAGATCCCGGAGATCTCCACGGCAATATCCGTTGACATGGACCACAAAACAGTGGAGGGGAAGTCAGTCATCACCTTTCATGGGAGTAAAGAGGCAGTAATCCGGACCAGCTCTTTGAAGATAAAATCCGTAAAGTTCAACGGCATCCCTCTGGAGCCGGTGTACAGGGAGGGAGCCTTTACGATCAAGGCAGAGAAGGACAGCGTGCTGGAGATGGAATACACGTGCGTTTCCAGGGAGGATGGCCCGTGCATCATGGGAGAAAAGGGCATATTCCTCACCGGGGACTGGTATCCGTCCATGGAGGGGCTGGAATATCACCGGCTCACAGCCCTGGTGCCGGAGCATTTCACTGCAGTCTCTGAGGCAGAAGTGATTGAGGTCGAAAAGAAGCCTGAAGGGAACCTTTACTCCTTCTCCTTCCCCCATCCAGTTGAGGGACTGAACTTCATAGCCGGCAGGTTCAGCATAAAAAAAGATACCTTCAGGGACATTGAGCTCTCGGCCTATTTCTTTCCTGAGGATGAAGGACTTGCCGACACCTATCTTGAGCATACAAAAAAATATCTCGAACTCTATGAGGGTGTTGCAGGGAAATTTCCTTTCAGGAGATTTTCTGTGGTGGAGAATTTCCTGCCCACCGGTTATTCCATGCCGACCTTCACCCTCCTTGGACAGGACGTGGTGAGGCTCCCCTTCATTGTGAGGACGTCCCTGGGCCATGAGATACTCCACCAGTGGCTCGGGAATTCCGTATATGTTGACTACGAAAAGGGCAACTGGTCTGAGGGGTTGACCACCTATCTTTCAGACCACCTCTACGAGGAGTGGGAAGGGAGGGGATGGCAATACAGGAAACAGATACTCATCGACTATGAAAGCTATGTGATGCCGGACAATGAATTCCCCCTGGAGGACTTCAGAACCAGGACCGATTTTGCCTCCAGGGCCATCGGCTACGGTAAGGGCGCCATGGTCTTTCACATGCTCAGGAGGCTGGTGGGCGATGAAGTCTTTTCGAAGGCCCTGCGGAACTTCATTGAGGCAAACAGCTTCAGGAAAGCCTCATGGGATGACATCCGGGTGGCCTTTGAGACTGAATCAGGAAAGGACCTCCGCCTTTTCTTCAAGGGATGGATCAAGGAGAAGGGATATCCCTCCTTGGAGGTGAAGGAACCCGACATAAGTCCGAAGGGCCTTCAGTACGCAGTCTCCTTTGATGTCCTCCAGAAGGAGAAGACATATGTCTTTGACCTTCCCGTCCAAATAAAGACGGACAAGGGGGATACAAAACAGGTCTTAAGGATAGAGAATGAAAAACAGAGCTTCTCAATGATCACCGACGGTTCTCCGGAGAAGCTTGTCCTTGATGAAGACTACGACGTCTTCAGAAAACTCACCGGGAAGGAGACGCCTCCTGTGATAGGAAAACTCCTCAGTGAGGAGAAGGGCGTGCTGGTACTTCCCCGGGAGGAGCAGTTATCCATGTATTCAGGGTTGGTGAAGTTTTTCGAGGAAAAGGGATACAAGGTGAAAAAGCCCGGGGAGATCAAGAACGAGGATTTCAGGGATTCCCCTCTCATTGTCCTGGATGGCGGAAGCCCCCTGGTAAAAAGACTCTTCGCCAAAATCGGAATGCCGGCCCGGGGCTTTGCCCTTACGGTGAAGAAGAATCCTTTTGATCCCTCAAAGGTGGCGGCTGTTGCCCATGCCTCATCAAAGGAAGAGGTGGACGCCTCCCTTCCCAAGATATCCCATTACGGGAAATACAGCATGATCTCCTTTGATCTGGGGAAGAACACGGAAAAAAAGATTGACGAAAGTGAAAGGGGGTGGATCATGCCGCTCAGGGAGACCATAACAGGCGTCAGGACATCCGCTGCCGTGAACCTTGCGGATATCGTCGGGAACGTCTCGGACCGGAAGATCGTCTATCTGGGTGAGCAGCACGATAAATACGAGCACCACGTGGCACAGTTCGAGGCCATCAGGGAGCTCTATGTGAAGAACAGGAAGATCGCCATCGGCATGGAGATGTTCCAGAGACCGTTCCAGAAGGCGCTGGATGATTACATCGGGGGGAAGATAGAGGAAAGGGAGTTCCTGAAATCATCGGAGTACTTCAAGCGGTGGGGCTTTGACTACAACCTGTATAAGGACATCCTGAGGTTTGCCAGGGAGGAGAAGCTCCCGGTGGTGGCCCTGAATATGAGAAGCGAGATCGTGGAAAAGGTCTCGAAAAAGGGTATCGATTCCCTCACCGAAGAAGAAAAGAAGGAATTGCCCGAAACCATGGACATGGCGGACGAAGACTACCGGCAGAGGCTGAAGGAGGTCTTCGACCGGCATGAGGCAGCCGCGGGCATGGACTTCTTCAACTTCTACCAGTCCCAGATCATCTGGGATGAGACCATGGCCCGGTCCATTGACGAGTACCTGAGGAAAAACCCTGACCGGCAGATGGTGGTCCTTGCAGGGGGAGGCCATCTGGCATTCGGCTCCGGCATTCCAAAGAGGGCCTTCAGGAGGAACAGACTGGAGTATGCCATACTCCTCAATGATGACTCGGTTGAGAAAAAGATCGCGGACTACATACTCTTCCCCCAGCCGCTCACTGCGGTAAAAGCGCCGAAGCTCATGGCGCTTCTGAAAAAAGAAGACAACAGGGTGAGGATCATCGGGTTCGGCGAACACAGTGTCGCACAAAAAGCAGGTCTTCAGAAGGATGATATCATCGTCGCCCTTGACGGCGAGAAGGTGAGCAGCGTAGAGGAGATGCAGCTCTTCCTCTTTTACAAAAAGCGGGGAGACAGCATTACGGTCACTGTCCTAAGAAAGAGGTTTCTCTTTGGCGAGCGGGAGCTGCGGATCGAGGTAACCCTTTAAAATCTCCACAGCCCTGCCCACAGCGCCGGCCTTTTCATTGTAGAGCGCCTTTGCCCTCTCCCCCATGGCCTTCCTTTTTGCCGGGGACCTGAGGAGCTCTTTGATCACCTCATACAACCCCTCAGCATCGGTCTTTATGGCGCCGCTGCCAATGTAAAAGTCCTGGATAAAGGGGAAATTCTCCATGTGAGGCCCGCAGACCACGGGCTTCCCCCAGAAGGCAGGCTCAAGGGGATTGTGACCTCCGACCTTGTAGAAACTCCCGCCCATGATCGCAACATCGGATATGCCGTAGGAAGAGGCCAGCTCGCCCATGGTGTCGAGGATCACGATCCTCCCCTTTATCGTTCCCTGTTCAACGTTCACCGCGCCGATTTCAGACCGCTTCACGCAGGGAAGCCCCAGCGAATGTATCATATCCTCAACTTTTCTGAACCGCTCAGGATGCCTCGGGGCGAGGATGAGATTCATCTCGGGGAAATCCTTCCTCAGTCTCTCAAAAACAGAGGCCATCAGTTCTTCTTCCCCTTCGTGGGTGCTTCCCGCCAGCGCCACCGGATGGCCCAGTGAGTTCGCCCATTCAGGCAGTTTCTCTGCAGGTCTTGTGTCGAACTTGAAATTCCCCGTCACCCTGACCTTATTCCCCTCCACACCCAGTTCCCTTATCCTTTCCTCATAGACGCGGTCCTGCATGCAGAAGAGCTCCACGCACGCCAGCACATCCCTTATAAAGAATTTGATCCGCCTGTAGCCTTTGAAGGAATTCTCGGAAAGCCTTCCGTTCAGCACCAGGATAGGGATGCCCTCCTGTTTAAACGTACGAAAGATATTGGGCCACAGTTCTGTTTCCACAGTGATAAAGAGCGCAGGCCGTATCCTCTTGAGAACCCTCCTGACGATATGCACAAGGTCAAAGGGGAGATAAATGATTTGGGCAAGGTCTGAAACCCTTTCGCAGGCGACCTTCTGGCCGGTGTCCGTTACGGTGGAAAGGACAAGAGGGATGGAAGGGTATCTTTCCTTCAGTTCTTTTATGAACGGCACTGCCGAGATGACCTCCCCCACCGAGACCGCATGGACCCAGACCGGCGATGGATGTCCTTTGGCAGGAGAAGGCGAGAGAAAGCCCGTTCTCTCCCTGAGCCATCGGGAGCGGAGATCCCTCGGCCTCTTCAGATACTCAAAGGGAGCCAGGAAGAGCAGAACCACAGAATAGAGGAGGCTGTAAATGAGATACATTTAGAGGGGTCGCTCCGAAGGCACGGAGGATTGCGATGCAAGATGTTCCAGGGCCGCGTCGTCAAACTGCAGGCTGTAGAGCTTCTTGTAGATCCCGCCGGCTGCCAGCAGCTCCTCATGGGTGCCGGACTCCACGACCTTGCCCTTGTCCATTACGATGATCCTGTTCGCCCTTCTCACCGTGGAAAGCCTGTGGGCGATCACAAAGGCGGTCCTGTCACTCATAAGGTTCTCCAGGGCCCTCTGCACCATGATCTCTGAGGCGGTGTCAAGGGATGATGTAGCCTCATCCAGAATAAGGATAGGCGGGTTTTTCAGTATGGCCCGTGCTATGGAAAGCCTCTGCTTCTGTCCTCCCGAAAGCCTCACGCCCCTCTCCCCCACCACGGTGTCATAGCCATCGGGGAACTGGGTGATGAAATCATGGGCATATGCTGCCTTTGCCGCATTGAAGAGCTCCTCTTCCGATGCGTCGGGTTTACCGTATATGATATTCGCTCGTACCGTATCATTGAACAGGATAATGTCCTGGCTCACGATTCCGATGAGGGAACGGAGGGATTTCAGCGTCACCTTCGATATATCAACACCGTCCACAAGAATTCTTCCTTCCACGGGCACAAAGAACTTTGGGATCAGGTCTACAAAGGTTGTCTTGCCCGCGCCGCTCCTTCCCACAAGGGCTATGATCTCCCCCTTCTTCACCGTGAGGGAGACGCTGTTCAGCGCATCGTCCTCCGTCCCTTCGTAACGGAAGGAGACGTTGTCAAAGACGATCTCATTCGTGAATCCCTCAAGGGGAACGGCGCCGTCCTCTTCCTTCGCTTCGTCCAGAAGCTTGTCGATCCTGTCAAGGGGCGCGCTGGCCTGATGCAGAGAGTTGTTGGCAGAAACAAGCCTTCGCGCAGGCGTATAGATCAGGAATATGGCTGCCAGGAAGGAAAAGAAATCTCCGGCGGTAATTGCTCCCCTGATGACCAGGTTGCCTCCGTACCAGAGGACAAAGGCGATGCCGAACCCTCCCACGAATTCCATCATCAGGGACGTGGCCTCGATGATCCTCTGCGACCGCATCACCTCACGGTAGAAATCGTGGTTCCTGTCCCTGAACCGTTTCATCTCGTCTTCCTCGCGACAGAAGGACTTTATGATCTTGCTCCCCGAGAAGCTTTCGGTAAGCATCTCGGTGATCTCTTCGATCTTCTCCTGGGTCATGCGACTGACCCTCTTCAGCCTCTTTCCGAGCCTCGACACAAAATAGAAGGCCACCGGCAGGACGATGAGGGAGAGGAGGGTAAGATCCCAGCGCCGGTATGTGGCAACGCCTATGAGAACGATGATCGTTCCGGTCTCAACAAAAATGTCCTTTATCGTGTAGGAGAGCAGACCCTGGACAAAACCTGCGTCATTGATCACCCTGGAGACCATGGCGCCGGTGGAGTCCTTGTGGAGGTAGCTCATGGGGAGATAGAGCATGTGGTGAAAGAGTCTGTTCCTGATGTCCCTCACCACCTTAGCCCCGGCCGACCGCATGAGATAGGAATGGAAGAAGGAAAAAACTCCCCTGCCGAGATAAGCGCCCATCACGCCAAGGCTCAGGAGAATGAGGAAGGTCGGCTCCCTGCTCACAAAGACCTTGTCCACCGCGGGTTTCACGAGCCATGCCAGCGAACCGTTCAGCCCCGAGACAATGACGCTGCAGACACCGGCAACCACCAGACGTCCCCAGTAGGGTTTCACAAGAGCGAGTATCCGCTTAAAGTCCTTCACGCCTCACGCCTCACGTCTTGCGCCTCACGGTCTTTCCATCCCGCCATCTCACCGATCATTTCCGCAACCCTCCGGGACGGCCTTTTCCCGAAAAAAACTTCCCGAACCCTTCTGAATGCAGAGACCTTAGAGGTCCTGTACGTTTCATCATACAAAATCTTCCTGCATTGTTTCATTATATTCTCTTTATTTGCCTCATGCTGAATGAGTTCAGGGATGACCTCCCTCCCGGCGATGATGTTCACAAGGGATATGTATTTCACCTTCAGCATCCTCTTCGCCAGGAAGTATGTCAACGGGGAGACTTTATAAACAACCACTGTGGGCACGCCCATAAGCGCAGCCTGGAGGGTGGCGGTGCCCGATGCGATTATTGCCATGTCCGAAGAGGCGAGGGCCTGTATCGCCCCGCCTCGCGCCACTTTCACCCCTTCTTTTCCAAGGGCGTCAAGGGAAGCACGGAACCTTTCCGGTTCTATGTTCGGCGCAAGGGGGAGGACGAACCTGCATTCCTTGAACTCCCTCTTCGACTCCGTTACAACGTCAATGAACAAAGGCAGGAGGGTCTTCAGTTCATTGGGCCTGCTTCCCGGCAGAAGGGAGATTATGGGATTACCTGTTTTGGCTTTTGAACGTTGAACGTCAGGGTTTTCGGTTTCGTATTCCTCTATCTCTTCCATTATGGGATGCCCCACAAATTCACAGGGGATGCCGGCGCTTTTGTAGATCTCCTCTTCAAAGGGAAGGAGCACCGCGACCCTGTCCGCGATCTTTCCCATGGTCTTCACCCTCCCCTTCCGCCATGCCCAGACCTGGGGGCTTACATAATACAGCACTTTTATTCCCCGCCTTTTCGCGACCCGTGCCACTCTGAAATTGAATTCAGGGTAGTCGATGAGGACCAGGACATCAGGCGAACATTCGGTCAGGGCTTTTACCGCACGTCTATATGATTCATGGACCTTTTGTAGAGAAAGGAGCGCCTCTGTTAAGCCCAGGGCGCTTGATATGCCGGAGAGAAGCTCAACGCCTGCATCCTTCATCCTGTCCCCGCCGATACCCACGAGCCTTGTCCCGGGCCACGCAGACCTCAATGCCGTTGCGAGAAGGGAACCGTAAAGTTCACCGGAACTCTCCCCTGCCACGATCATGACGGTCTTCATTGTAAAATTCCGGATTCAGCGATGAGGAAGGTTGGCTTGAGATGCACTTGTTGGTGATGCTTTATGGTTCTTGAAGAAAAATTTATCCGGCGGTTCCGGCCGGCCACAACGCAATTGGCAGGCAGAATGCCGACTTGCGGACCTGGAGAGCTGTCAATGAGGACTATTATAAATTTTTCGGAAAGGATCATGAAGCACTATCCCGCGACACTTTTTATGATCTCCGCGATCTGCTCGATGCTCGATTCCTCAAGCTCCGGATACATGGGCAAAGAGAGTACCTCCCTTGACGCCTGTTCGGCGAAGGGGAAATCACCCTCTTTGTGACCGAGAAAACCGAGGGCCTTCTGGAGATGAAGGGGCTGCGGGTAATAGACCACAGAGGATACGGAATGCTCCTTAAGAGCCTTCTGTATCCTGTCCCGGTCCCCGGAAAGGATCGTGTACTGGTTATACACGTGGTAAGCGCCCTCTTTTTCGGAAGGGCACCGCACTGAGTCGCAGAGGGCGGCACGATAGAATGAGGCATTCATCCTCCGCTTTTTGTTGTATTCATCCAGCCTCTTTAACTTCACCAGGAGTATGCCAGCCTGTATCTCATCGAGCCTGCTGTTAAAGCCCACGGATTCGTGGACGTAGGAGCCCTTTGAGCCGTGATTCCTGAGACCTTTTATGGAATCGGCCAGTTCACTGCTCTTAAGCGTAATCATGCCCCCATCTCCATACGCGCCGAGATTCTTGCTGGGATAGAAGCTGAAACACCCCGCATCCCCGAAACTGCCGACTTTCTTCCCCTTGACCGCTGCACCTATGGCCTGGGCGCAGTCCTCGATTACAAAGAGGTTATGCCTCCCCGCAATCTCCATGATCTTCTCCATATCGCAGGGGTGCCCAAAAAGGTGGACGGGCAGGATCGCTTTGGTCCTCGGGGTTATCTTCTCCTCGATCTTGCTGCAATCCATATTGAACGTGTCCAGTTCGATATCCGCAAAGACCGGTTTTGCCCCTGTGTAGACAATGGCCTCAGCTGTGGCAAAAAAGGTGAAGGGGGTAGTGATCACCTCATCGCCGTCCCCGATGTCAAGGGCCTCCATGGCCAGATGAAGGGCGTCCGTCCCTGATGCGACCCCTATGGCCTGGGAAACCCCTGTGTACTCCGCCATCTTCCCTTCAAATTCACGGACCTTCGGTCCCAGAATATACTGCGAACTCTCCAGTATCTGGCTCATCATCAAAAATATCTCTTCCCTGATCCCTGAAAACTGCTTCCCCAAGTCGACCATAGGTATCATCAATGCCTCTCCATTACCGAATTTATTTCCAGCACCACACTCAGAGCGTTTCTTCCCTCAATACCCGAGACCTTCGGCCGTTCCCTGGTCCCGATGCAGCGGATAAAATCCTTCAGCTCCTCTTTAAGGGGTTCACGGTATTCAGGCCTGACAATCTCCGCATCCCCCGGCTCGGTGGGGGAACGCAGTTCCACCGTGGATGTCTGGTAATCCAGCTCCATGTATGCGTTCTTTTGAAATACCTTGAGCATCCTCTGCTTTTCACCGGCAATGCGGCTCGCGGTGAGGGATGCCACCGCGCCGTTTTCGAATTCGAGCCATGCCCTGGCCTCATCGATCTTTTCTGTTACGAGAGAAAATCCAAAGGCGCTGATGCTCTTCACAGGGGAACGGACAAGACCTAAGATTATGTCGATGTCGTGGATCATGAGATCCAGGGTAACATCAACGTCAAAGCATCTGTTGAGGAAAGGAGAGACCCTCACCGCCTCCAGAAATCTCGGCTCTTCGATCATACGCGTCAAAGCGACGACTCCGGGATTATACCGTTCCAGATGTCCGACCTGGAGGATGCGGTCCCGTTTCGCTGCCTCGCTGATGAGCTCGTCCGCTTCGGATACTGTGGTCGTGATGGGCTTTTCCACGAGGACGTCTTTCCCGGCCCTTATACAATCCAGGGCAACCTCAAAATGCTGGGAAGTGGGCACCGCTATGCTCAATGCATCTACGTCATTCAAGGAGTCCTGATAATTACGATAGGCTCTCGAGGCATATTTTCCTGCCACTTCCTGCGCCCGTTTTTCGTCGGTGTCCACCACCCCCGCAAGCTCCGCATCCTGCAGTTCCGAATAGATCCTCGCGTGGTGCTGTCCCAGATATCCGGCGCCCACCACAGCTACCCTCAGAGCCATAAATTCCTTTCCATAAGATTTGCCGGATATTTTGCACTAAACGCATGCATTTGAGCAAGCACTTAAACAGGACGTAAGGCGCAAGACGTGAAGTGTGAAACGCAAAAGTGTGAGACGTAAAACATAAAGGGTCAAGTGGTAAAGCGGCGAAAAGGTCAAGAGGAAACGGACTCAGGGAAAAGCCTTTTGACCTTTTTGTCTGTTAGCCTGTTTACGATTTACACCTTACCCTTTGCGGTCTTTTGGTCGACTGAGAGCTATGAGCCATGAGCCGCTTCAGTTTGCTCCTCTTCCTTCCAGACCACAATGGCGATCTCGGGACACATCTGCGCGCACAATGCGCAGCCGTTGCACATTTCCAGGGTTTCCACTTTTGCAGGGAAGTATCCGCTGGAATTGAATTCCCTGTCCATGACGATGACGCCCTTGGGGCAGGCAAGCACACAGTACTTGCATCCCTTGCACAACTGCCGGTCTATGGAAATCTTTCCTTTCATATGAGCTTCTCCTGCGGCCGCAATTCCCTCCCCAGAAGCTCCCGTGCATGCCTGAGGGAAATGTCCGTCACCTTTCCGCTGAGCATACGCGCAATCTCTTCTTCCCGTTCCTTCGGCGAAAGTTTTTTTAGTTTAACATATACTCCCTCTTTCCTCTCCCCTTTTTCGATCATGATATGATGGTCGGCCATTGCCGCGATCTGGGGAAGATGGGTGATGCACAGCACCTGATGCCTCTTCGCGAGGTTCTTCAGCCTCCTGCCGACGCTCTCCGCCGTCCTGCCGCCGATGCCGGCGTCCACCTCGTCAAAGATCAAGACAGGGATACTGTCAACCTCTGCCAGTGTCCCCTTCAGTGCGAGCATGATCCGGGAAAGCTCCCCCCCGGAAGCAACCCTGCTCAGGGGTTTCGGCGGTTCTCCCTTGTTTGCGGTAAAGAGAAATTCCACGCCGTCCATTCCTGTGGAGGACAGGGGAGCGGGCTTTATCCCGACCGCAAAATCAGCCTTCTCCATAGCCAACTCTCCCAGTACCCCCTTCACACTGTAGGCTATCTTTTTCGCAACCTCTTTCCTCTTTACAGAGAGCCGGGAGGCAAGGTCATTGAGTCTCTTATCCTTCCCGGCCAGCTCATTTTCCAGCTCCCTCACCCGTTCATCTGACAGGGTGAGTCTCTCCAACTCCTCTGCCGCCCCATCCCTGTGCTTCAGTATCCCTTCGATCCCCTCGCCGTACTTTTTCTCCAGTCTCTTTATGAGGTCGAGCCTCTCCTCTATGCTCTCAAGCCTTTGGGGGTCACCGTCATATCTGTCCTTATGCCGCCTCAAGGAGACCGTTGCATCCTCCACCAGCGGCAGCGCTGATTCAAGGAGATCCAGAGTCTCTGCTACCCCGTGATCTATCCTGGATATCTCCTTGATCATGGCAACAGCTGCAGAAAGCTTTTCCGAGGATGAGCCTTCACCGCTGTAAAGGAGGAGATATGCGCTATCCGCCAGTTCTTTCAGTTTTGCAAAATTCGCGAGGATTGCCCTCTCTTCCGTCAACGCCTCCTTTTCTCCGGCCTTCAGGGAAGCAGCGTCGATCTCGCTTATCTGAAACTTCAGCAGATCGAGCCGCTGTTCCTTCTCCCTGATATTCGACGTGAGGGTGGACAGTTCGTGCTTGAGGGACTGGACCTCGTGAAACATCCCCTCCAGTTCCGTACGTTCATCCAGGAGCTTTCCGTAAGCATCAAGCATTGTTCTCTGGTTATCGGTGAAAAGGAGACTCTGGTGTTCGTGCTGACCATGGATATCCACCAGGGATCTCCCGATTTCGAGGAGGGTCTGGACATTCACCATGGTATCGTTGACATACGCCCTGCTCTTTCCTCCCGAGGAGAGATTTCTTCTGAGGATGACGCCGTTTTCAGAAGGGATGCCGAGCCGCTCCAGATGCGGGCCGGCGGGAACGTCGAAATAGGCCTCCACTGTTGTTTCGTTCTTTCCCGTCCTGATGGCGTCCGTCTGTGCCCTGGCTCCCAGGGTGAGGCTGAGGGCGTCCACGATGATGGATTTGCCTGCTCCGGTCTCACCTGTCAGGACATTGAATCCCGGTTCAAAGCGTATGGCGAGGGTGTCGATAATAGCAAAGTCCCTGATCCGCAACTGCATCAGCATGCTACAAAAATACCACAGAGGAATGGGGAAATTCCAACTTCTAAACTTTAAATTACGAACTGGAGTGGAAAATCGGAATGCACGTCCCGCAAAGTGGCATCTGGCACGATTTTTTCTAAATGCGCCCAAAAATTTTGGGCTTGACAAAAGAATCTCTTCTTGATACCTTTATCTCAATACGGAATTATCAAGTACTACCAAAGAAAGGGGGGACCTAGATGACTAAGGCGGAGCTTATCGACAAGATAGCTTCTGGCGCCGGGTTCAGCAAGGCAGATGCTTCCAAGGCACTTGATTCCACGCTGAATGCTGTTAAGGCGTCATTGAAGAAAGGCCAGAAGGTGACACTGGTGGGATTTGGAACCTTTTCAGTAGTGAAGAGGAAGGCTCGGAAGGGGCGGAACCCGAGGACAGGTGCGGTAATAACCATTCCTGCTGCCAAGACTCCAAAGTTCACATCCGGCAAGGCGCTCAAGGATGCAGTAAGATAATTATTATTTTTCCCTCAATGCAAAAATGAAAAAGGGGACAGGAAACTGTCCCCTTTTTTTTCACCTCTTTTTCTGCTATCCTTTGCTTATAAGGTTCTTTATCCTCTGTGAAACGTAAACCGCCTTCACAGAGGAGGAAAGGAGGGTTTCCATGCTTGCGGAATTCAGTATCGTCCCGGTGGGTGTCGGCAGCAGCATTGGCGATCAGCTGGCCGAGGTCCTGAAGATCGTTGATGCCAGCGGGCTTCCCTATAAGATCAATCCCATGGGCACGGTGGTCGAGGGTGAGTGGGATGAAGTGATGAAACTCATCAAGACGTGTCACAAGACCGTCATGAAAACGGGGGAGCGGGCAATCACCACCATTGCCATTGACGACAGAAAGGGGAAGCCGAAGAGGATTGAGGAGAAGGTGAAGTCCATCGAGAGAAGGATAGGAAAGTCACTGAAAAAATGAGACTGCCTTTGCCGGTTCTCTGATCGAGAGGAGGGAACAAATGTCTGAGAAGATCACTGTCAGTGTCATAAAGGCGGATGTGGGCGGGTATGTGGGCCATTCGTCTCTCCATCCGGACCTGTTGAAAACCGCTGAGGACAGGTTGTCCAATGCCACGGAAAAAGGGGCGCTCACAGACTACCATGTAACAAGGTGCGGTGACGACCTGGAGCTCATCATGACCCATCAGCACGGGGTGGATAACGAAAAGGTTCACAAGCTGGCCTGGGATACCTTTGTCTCATGCACGGAAGTGGCAAAGGAACTGAGGCTCTACGGTGCCGGCCAGGACCTGCTTAAGGACACCTTCACCGGTACAGTGAAAGGGATGGGCCCGGGTGTGGCCGAGATGGAGTTTGAGGAGAGGAAAAGTGAACCCCTCATCATCTTCATGGCTGACAAGACCTCTCCCGGCGCATGGAATCTTCCCCTCTTCAGGATATTCGCAGACCCCTTCAATACCGCGGGGCTCGTGATAGACCCTGCAATGCACGAAGGATTCACGTTTGAAGTCGTGGACGTGTACGAGAATAAGAAGATATTCCTGTCTGCTCCCGAGGAGATCTATGACCTCCTGATGTTCATCGGCGCCATGAGACGGTTCATGATAAAAAACGTGTACAGAAAAGACGGCGTGATCACCGCATCCGCTTCAACGCAGAAACTGAGCCTCATCGCGGGCCGCTATGTGGGCAAGGACGACCCGGTCCTCATCGTAAGATGCCAGTCAGGACTGCCCGCGGTGGGTGAAGTGCTGGAACCCTTCGCCTTTTCCCATCTTGTGGAAGGATGGATGCGGGGTTCCCATCACGGCCCCCTCATGCCTGTGCCCTTCTATGAGGCGAACCCTTCACGGTTCGACGGACCGCCCCGGGTGATCGCAGCAGGTTTTCAGTTGAGCGGGGGCAAACTCATCGGCCCGAGGGATCTCTTTGATGATCCTGCCTTTGACCACGCAAGGAAGCAGGCCAATGAGATCGCCAATTATCTCAGGCATCACGGCCCCTTCGAACCTCACCGTTTGGGCCTCGATGACATGGAATACACCACCATGCCCCAGCTCATGAAAAAACTGGAAAGCAGGTTCGTCCCGGAATAATAAAGGGCGAAAGGGTCCTTTAAGCAGGACCGGGTCGGAATGAGTTTTTTTCCTCACTCGACCACTTGACCACTTGAACCCTTTTTTGTTGAAGACTCACTTTTTGAACAGGTCGTCCAATCTCTTCAGGGCATTCGCCTTCTCTTTTGCAGAGCCTGAGACGGCCCGCCCTTCACTGAAGACAAAGTAGTCGCAGAAGTTCGCCTTGTCCCTGGACCGCTGGAACTCGGCCTTCGGTTCGAGACATTTATTATGGGCGGTGACGGAGTAGAACCTGCAGTTCATACAGATATGCAGGTCGCCCCCGCAATGGGGACAGACAGCCTTCCTCGATAAATATTTATCGATGTCCAGTTGCCTGCTGCATAATGCGCACATCTTCACGTCAACCTCCCTTTGGCCAATGAAGACTCGATCTTTCACTCGAATCCTTGTCCCGAAAATATCTAAAATGCATTTTTTACCACAGAGGTCACAGAGGAGACTGAGAAAGATCTAATTTTTTTTAATTTTCTACGAACTCTGTGTTCTCTGTGGCTAAATTTTCATCCCCCTTTGTGAGCCAAAGGCTCGTGTGGGTTTGACCCCCAGATCCCTCGAATCCTTTTCATGATTTTACCATATTGCCGTTCCATGGAGCTGACCGCAGCTGCATCGCCGGCTCCGGGGATATTGAGCTTTGATGCGGAAAGGATGTAAACTATTCTATCCGAATGCCGGGGTAGCTCAGTGGTAGAGCAGCTGATTCGTAATCAGCAGGTCGAGGGTTCGATGCCCTTCCCCGGCTCCAGTTATTTTGAACCGATTACGCTCAGAAGTATCAGGGCCCCTGGTATTTGAGTTCGGATGCAGAGCCTGATGCAAACTGTTTCAATATCTCCGGGATCTTGTTGTATTCGGTGAATTTGTCCACAAGAAAATCCGCTTTTTCAGATACCTTCCTCTGATACCTTGAATAGGCATCGCTGGTGAGCATTATCACCCTGGGGACAGGACTGATCTTCCTGATGCTCTTGATGAGGTCAATGCCGAAATGCCATTGGGCCTTTGCATCCATGATAATTGCATCGGGCTTCATTATGCGTATGAACTTCAACGCGATGAGAGGGTCTCCCGCCTCGCCAAGAATCCGGATTCCGGGGAGCGCCGGAATGAGTTTTCTGAACCACCTGCGAAAAAAAGGAGACTCATCCACAATGATAATTCTCAATTTCTTCATCTCTGTGCCTTCTTTCTGATATGATGATACAGAAGAAAGATTAAATTCCGATTAACTCTTGATTAAATTTCTTTAACCTCTCTACGCTGAATCGTGAAAGCCTGTCAAAGCGTATTTCTCATAATCTGTTGACCGCGAGCTCAATCACCCCACCCGGCCTCGTTCTCTTCGATGGCATTTGGCGACCCTATATCCAGCTCGGCAATTCTGTTTGAACGATTTACAGGGCCAAAAAACATCTGTTATTATGCAAAACAGCAATGAGAATAACCGCTGGAAGATGAAGATGAAGGAATTCCGTTGTTCCTGTACCGGCTGCGGAAAGAAGCCTGAATTCGCCTCGGCAGGCATATGGATCGAGACAGAAAGCGGCATGCTCTGCGATTCATGCTGGAAGGAGGCGGTCAGGATAAGCGGCCTCTCTCCGGGAAAGAGCGCCGAGGGAGAGAGCGAGTTCTGCTGTTTCTGCGCCCTCTGCAAGCGGACGCCGCCCGACCCTGATTACAAGATGTGGATAGGGACAGAGAAGGGGTGCATCTGCGAAAAGTGCTGGAAGGAGGTCATCGCCGGGATCCTTGGCGAGAAGATAGAGTCAGCCCTCCTTGAGAAGAAACCGGTAAGCTCAGAGCCCCTTGATGTCCAGCTGGGCTGTTGCCTCCTGAATAAGAGGCTGCTCAATAAAGCCCTGGACGCGCTCCTGCAGGGTGAGGTCCTCAAAATAATCGCCGAGAACACCGAGACGATGAAGTCCATGGTGGAGAAATACGCCGGGGCAAAAGGCTGCACCATCACCGGGATAACGGACAGGAACGGCACCTGCCTTATCAGCATCAGACGAACGTAGCTTACCAGGAACCTGCATCTTTCCGGAATTATTTCGGAGGAGATATCATTATGGACTTGCCTTTCACGGTTTTCACGAGGTTGTGGTTCTCCACAAGGAAATCGAGCACCTCATCCCACGATACCTTTGTCATCTTCAGTGTGATCTTCCCCTGTATCCGCTTATCCACGGTCAGCGTGTAGCCGTCCTGCCGGGCTATGTCGGACAGAACGGTGAGTACGCCGGTGAGATTTGCTTCATTGAAATCAAGGGTGACTTTCCTGCCGGTATATTTGACCGATGTCTCGATGCCTTTTTTGCCGGTGTACTTCTCCAGGTCTTTATTCGTATAGATTTTCTTGCTCGCTCCAAAAACAGAGGATACAGCAAACAACACCAGCAGAGTCAGAGCAAACATCATCATCCGTTTCATCATTGAACTCTTCCTTAAATCCTAAAAACCATTATAGCATGACATGGCAAAAAGCAATTTTTCATGGAATGCTCAGGCAGGTGAATTTTACCTTGACATTGCAGCATTGGGGATGTATTTTCAAAGCAGGAACAAAATTGACTAAGGAATGGGGAGTTTAATGGCATTTCTTAGAAAATCCGACACAGGAGGGATCAAACAATGAAGCGCTTTCTCAGTCTTCTCTTATTGTTCATTCTGCTTTCTCTGTCTCTGAGCGGTTGCTATATCTATACAAAGGAACCGCCGCCTGAGCCCGTGATCGTCATATCGCCCGATGGGCCGCCGCCTCCACCTCCGCCGCCGCCTGCAGGAGCGGTCGGGCCGGCGCCGCGATATTGAAGATGTCAGGTTCGGGCATGAAGATCACGGTATCCGTTTTCCTGCTTGCTGTTCTGGTTTTTCCTGCTCTGCTTCTGTCAGTTGAGTTCGGGGGCGGCCAGGACCGCGCTGACAATGATACCCTTGTGGTGAGCGGCATCGGGTATCCGCCCATAAAGGCAGAGAACGCTGCCCAGGCCCGTTTGATGGCGAGGAGGGCAGCCATTCTTGATGCATACAGGAATGCCCTGGCAGGCACGGGATCATCAAATAACGATGAACAGGCGTTCTATGCCGGTCTGTCAGGTTTTGTGAGGGGGCTGACCATAGAAAGGGAAGAATACCTGGAAGACGGCGGGGTAAGGATTTTTGCGAAAGTCCCCGGCAGAAGCGTTGCCGTAACGCCACGGGCAACTCGTGAAGGCGTTACCGAAAAAGGTCTGGCGGGGCCATCAGCGGTTCCCCTGAACGAATGGTATAGAATCATAGAACGCGCAGTAAGATTCCAATAGAATATAAGGGAGGGTTGTATGGAAAAGAGGCTGCGTCGGATATTCGGAGTATTCCTTTCGGTGGCTATTCTTGCTGTCATGCTTTCCCTGGCTGGAGAGGGAGGCGCCCAGCTGGATCCACAGAAAAGGCTCATGGCCAAAAGGGCGGCCAAGGTGGACGCCCTGAGAAACCTGGCAGAGATTGTATATGGGGTCCGGATCAATTCCAGCACAACAGTGAGGGATTTCGTGACGCAGTCTGACGTCATTCGGGCGAGGCTTGATTCAGTAATACAGGGCGCAAGGGAAGTGGATTATGTGGAGCGCCCTGACGGTACTGCAGAAGTGACAGTGGAAATAACCCTGGGGCAGGTGGAGGACATCCTCGGACGAAGACTTTCGTATAATTACCAGACATTCTCTGCAACGGGCTATGGAGCGCCATCCGGATCTTACGTGGAACCTGCGCCTCCTGCGCCTGCTTTAGACTATGTGAGGGCAAAGGGCTATGGGATAGAACCGAAGGATCCATCCATGACCTCTGCAGAGAAGACCCTCATGGCAAAGAGGGCTGCAAAGGTGGATGCCCTGAGAAACCTGGCAGAGCAGGTCAGGGGAGTGAGGATAACCAGCGATTCCTATGTCAGGGACTTCATCACCCAGAGCGATGAAATGAGAGCTAGGGTCAATACCTTCATTCAAGGGGCAAGGGTCGTATCGGAGCGGCAGATGCCCGACGGCAGTTATGAAGTGGAAGTGGAAGCCGAACTGGAACCTTTAAGGAGAATCTTTTCGAGATGAGGAGGGATGAGATGTTGAAAGTGAGAGCAGTCGTTATTCTGGCAGTCTTTCTCGTTATGGCAGTAGCGGGTTGTTATGTACAGCAGGTTCCGCCGGCACCGGAGCCCAGGGCTGAGTGGGTTCCCATAAAGATATCAGCCAAGGGAGCGGGGGCGCCGCCCGCGACAGCGGTGAATCAGGCACAGGCGAGGCTCATGGCGGAAAGGGCTGCAAAGGTGGATGCCATGAGAAATCTCCTTGAGCAGGCCTATGGAGTAACCATATCCTCCAACACCACGGTGAGGAACTTCATCACGGAGAACGATACCATAAGAGCAAGGGTTGACGCGTACATCAGGGGCGCAAAGATTGTTGACACAAGGTACCTGAGTGACGGCAGTGTCGAAGTCGAGATGGAACTCACCCTCGGATATGAGTTCAGGAGGATCTTCCCGTGAAAAGGGTTACTTCCCCTCATCTGTCATTGCGAGGGACGGAGTCCCGAAGCAATCTTATCGGTCCAGGGCAGACCATCCCGTCTCATTCACACAAAGATTGCTTCGCTTCGCTCGCAATGACAATATTGGTAGCGCTTTTTGTAATACCCTGCGTAATTGCCTATTCACAACCCTATGCTGAAGGGGGTGAACTCATCACTGCAGACGGTATGGCAGCCATAATCGGCAGCAATACGGTAATTGCCCGGGACAAGGCCATTGACGACGCCCTGAGAAAAGCGGTGGAGCAGGCAGTGGGCACCGTGGTATCCTCCGACACCATGACCGAGAACTACAAGGTCATACACGATAAGATCCTTGCCCAAACCGCAGGGTACATCGAACGGTATAAGGTGCTCTCGGAGAAGTCCCAGGGGGACGTGTATGTAGTGACCATACAGGCCGAAGTGGGCAAGGCTAACCTCATGAACGACCTCCGCGCCCTGGGTCTCCTCCACGTCCTCAAGGAAAAGCCGAAAGTCATGGTGCTCATCGATGAAAAAGTGGGCGGCATGTACGGGACCACAGGATGGGAGAGCGTGGGACAGGCTGAATCCACCATCATGGAAAAATTCATCGCCGCGGGATTTAATGTGGTGGACCCCGCCGCGGTAAAAGCGAACATAACGAGGGACAAGGCCCTCAGGATCCTTGAAGGAGATCCTGCAGCCTCGGCAGCAGAAGGCCTCAAATATGGAGCCCAGGTCGTTATCACGGGCAAGGCCTTTTCAAAGAATGCGGGAGGTAAGATCCTCGGGACAAGGATGCAGTCCATGCAGGCGACCCTTCAGGCCCGTGTAGTGAGGACCGATACGGCGAAGGTCATCTCATCAAGGAGCGCAACAGGGGCACAGGCTCACATTGATGAACTGCAGGGCGGGGCCCTTGCGATCAAGGAGGCAAGCGAACAACTGGCCGATGCGTTGATACAGGACATCGTTAAACAGTGGAGCGGAGAGGTGTATGGCCGTTCCCAGGAGATGACCATCATGATCAGCGGGCTCTCCTCATACAACCAGCTGGCCGCCATCAAGAAGTTCCTCGAAAAGGAGGCGCAAGGAGTGAAGGCGGTGCACCAGAGGAGTTTTACCGGAGGCGTGGCAGAGTTATCCCTGGATTACGGCGGCAAGTCAAGCAATATCGCTGATGAGCTTGCGAACAGGAAATTCCCCGGGTTCAGACTGGAGCCCACCAATGTGACACCAAACAGGATCGATGTGAGGTCACTCAGACAAAAATGATGAAAGCATCCCGTCTCGCCGGCTTAGCCTTTGTCTCAGGCGGCATTATCCTTTTTGCCTCTGCAGGAGGCGCCACCGCAGCCGCCGAAAAGGAAGTGGGCAATGTTAAGGATATGAGGGGTTCTGCCAGTATTCTGAGGGAAAAACAGACAGTTGACGCCCGGAAAAACGAGCCCATCTTCAAGGCTGATACGGTAAAGACCTCTGACAAGTCAAAGATGAAGCTGTTGTTCATCGATGATTCGCTGCTCATGATCGGTGAAAACTCGAAGGTCCTGGTATCGGTACACCTGGACAAGAGGGGCAAGACCAATGTATTCAACCTTGTGGACGGGGTAGTGAATGTCATTGTCGGGAAATCGGGGCTGGAGATTCACACCCCCACGACAGTCTCAACGGCCCGGGGGACTTCCTATGTGGTCTGGGTCGAAAATGATGGAGCGCAGAAAACCGGGGTGGCGGTCTCGGAGGGAAGAGTCGAGGTAAGGAACAAAGAGGAAACCCTTGCGGAGAAGGTCGTTGTCCCTGCCGGAAAAATGTCCTTCGTTGAGAAAGGAAAGATACCGACGCCGGCGGTGGTGGCTCCCCCTGAAGTCATCCAGGTTCTGTATAAAAAGACTCTTGAGCAGGAAGAAATATGGGGGCCGGTGATCCTCAGGGCAAAGGGGAGCGCCATCCCGCCTCCTGACGCCATAAGTCCTGCACAGGCCCGGCTGATGGCGCTCAGGGCAGCCAAGGTGGAGGCATTGAGAAATCTCCTTGAACAGTCATACAGCGTCACCATTGTCTCTGATTCCACAGTGCAGGATTATGTACTCAAGAACGACACCATAAAGGCGAAGGTTGACGGCTTCATAAAAGGGGCGTGGGTATCGGAAGAGAGACTCCTTGCCGACGGCAGCTACGAGGTGGAGATGGAAATAGGACTGGGTATCGGCTTCAGAAGGATGCTTCTGGAGCAGGGAGACATAAAATAACCATGCCCACAAGGCGTACGAACAGGAGCGGATCGGTATGAGAATGTCAGGGATCTTTATTGCGGCCATTGTCTTTGTTCTCCTTCTTTCTTGTCCCGGATACTCCGGGGACATCGAAAGGGCAAATGAACTTGGAGAGGATTTTCAGAGACAGATGCCCTGGTCAAAGGAAAAGCCCCGGAGCGGCGAGACCCCCGGACAGGCCCAGCCAAGGGATTACGTTGCTCCCCCGGAAAGGGAAAAAAACGAACCACCATCCCAGCCCCAAGGTGGCGATTATCCCGTGTGCTACAACCCTTATACGCGGGCATATGAAAACTGTTATCCCCAGGATTCCGAATACTGGCGCCTGAGGTACAGTTCTCCGGATTTCCGTTTCTGGTGGGAACACGGCCGGTCCTGTCCTTCCGGATACTACTTCAGGCCGGGCCGGGGCTGCTACCGGTATTAGGCGCCATTTCCGGCATGGCTAAAGATTTTCCGCGTGTTGATTTGTTGATTTTGGCTGTTCTATAATTTGACAGAACCATACGTCATCGCATGGCACATGAAGATAAGGAAAAATTAAAGGGGGAGAGTGTATGAGAAAAAAACCGTTATTGTTCCTGGTCTGTATCATGTTTGCTTTTAGTGTCACCATGTCCTCCGCTTATGATCAGGGTTCCGGCATGAAGGCCGGGAGTCGAGAGGTGATGATGCTTGCACAGGCAAATCCTTCTGATTCCCCGGAGCATGTATGGCCTGCGTACACCGGACCGAAGAAGAGGATCGCAGTGACAAAGTTCGAAAACAAAGTTACCGGGGTGTACGGCAACTGGAAGCTGGGTGAAGGATTCTCAGAAATGCTCACTACGGAACTGATGAAAACAGGTCAGTTCGTCGTGGTGGAACGCCAGGCCCTCCAGGATGTGCTCGGAGAACAGGAGCTGGGCCAATCAGGGTTAGTAAAGAAGGAGACTGCTGCAAAGGTTGGACAGATCCTTGGTGCCCAGATCATTGTCCGGGGTGTAGTATCGGAATTTACCCTCAATGAGTCGGGGGGAGGCGCAGGCATCGGCATCGCCGGCTTCAGACTCGGCGGCAGATCATCCAACGCCCATGTTGCTGTTGATATCAGGCTCGTTGATACCGCCACCGGACAGGTCCTGCAGTCCCACAATGCGGTGGGAAAGGCAGAATCCAGCGGTGTCAGTGTGGGAGTCTCGAGGGGAGATGTGGATTTCGGCGCAGACACTTTTAAGAACACCCCCCTTGGTCAGGCAACACGGCAGGCGATCCGCGACGCGGTCCAATTCATTATCCTCAATATGGAAAAAATGCCTTTTACCGCCAAAGTGATAAAGATTGAGGGGAACAAGGTTTACATAAACGCAGGTTCTCAGATGAATATCAGGAATGGGTTTAAATTCTATGCCTATTCGGTGGGAGAGGATATCGTGGATCCTGACACCGGATTGAAACTGGGTGCGGATGAAAAACTTGTGGGAACCGTGGAAGTGAGGGATGTCCAGGAAAAGTATTCCATCGGATTTCTGTCATCCGGGGGCGGACTCAAGCGGGGAGACGTGCTGAAACTTCAGTAGAAACTCTTTTAGCCACAGAGATCACAGAGGTCACAGAGAAAAACTTTCTTTTCAGTAAATTAACTCTGTGCTCTCTGCGTGCTCTGTGGCAAATTTCGCTTAATTTTTTTGCGCCTCACCTCTTGTGGCACTTCCCGCAGTCAGTGGAGGGGAAAGCCTTTTCCCCGTTATGGCAGGAGCCGCAGTATTTACCGTTATACATGGCGTCCATGGTCATCTTCTTCTGAGTCCTCTTCATCTCGAAGACCTTTGGATGGCAATTGTCACAGGGAAATATCTGGGTGTGGAATTCGTGGCTGAAAGAGACATTGCCTATGCTTTCCACCTTGTAAGTGACAGGCTTCTTGAAGGCATTCATCTCGTGGCACCGCCCGCAATCAGAAGATGAGAACGCCTTCTTCCCGTTATGACATGCTCCGCAGTATCTTCCCTGGTAGATGGCATCCATGGTCATCCTGCTTGTGCCCTTTTTCATCTGGAAAATTCCTGTATGGCACTCCTTGCATCCCAGCTTTGCGTGGGACTCATGGTTGAATTTCGCAGGGAACCCTGATGCAGCATACGTAAACGTCTTTATGTTGTGGCAGGTATTGCAGACGGACAAGTCTGTCTTCATGAAACGGTGCGCCTCAAAGCGGTGGCACTGGTTGCAGTGATATCCCGTCGTCATGTGAATACTGTGGGAGAAGGCCCCTTTCTCGGGAGACACGAACTTCTGATACGAGTGGCACTTGAAGCAGGGGAGTTCTCCCACGGCCTCATCCCTGCTGATGATCCTCTCCTGGGGTTTCTCCACCTTTTCCTTTTCCCTATGGGGAGAACATGAGACAGAAAGAACAAGGAGACAAATGTATATAACCCACTTCATCTATATGCCCTCCATCTCATCATCCTAAGGATTCCCGGGATTCTTGAAGGCCTCGGGGTTTTCCTTGAGTTCCAGTTCGTATTCCAGAGGGTGCTCGTGCTTGAATGCATCCATTGAGATCTTGCCTGTAATCCAGGTCATGCTCATGGGGAAATTTTCCCATTTCAGATGTTCAGAGTAGAAGTGCATGATGAGAATATAGGTAATGGCAAGGAGCGCTTCATCACTGTGAAGGACGAAGAAGACCTCCCATATCCAGTTCGCGCTCCACTGGGGCAAAAAGATCGCCGCTTTTGTCGGAAATGCGAGTACCAATCCCGAGAGACCGATGATGGCCATGCCCCAGAAAGGCGCCCAATAATCGAACTTCTGGATATAGTTGTATCTCCCGAATTTCGGCTTCGTTTCGCTCAACCCCACAAAATAAAGAATATTCTGCATAGCATCCTTCACATCCTTTGGAAGAGGAACTATGGTTGTCACTGGATCGAATTTCATCTTTCCAGTGAGCAATGAATAGGTTACGTATATGCAATGCCATAGGAAATCAAGGACCATTGTTACACCTGCAACTCTGTGAATAATGCCTGCCGTCTTCGGTCCTCCCCACAAACGTATCCACCAGCCTGCATGCTCAAGAGCAGGCTCAGGGTATTTAAGGGACCAGCCGGTAAATGCGAGGAGCAAGAATGTTACGAGCAGGATGACATGCTGAATCCTGAAGGTTACGTTGAATCGCTGAAATTCTTGCGTTTTTGCATCAGTCATGGGGTTCCTCCTTCCTCTTTCTGAAAACACGGTCTCTGATATCTGCGAATGCCTCCAGGAAAACATGGAATATGACAAAGGCTATGGTCCCTGCGGTCAGTATGATAAGCCCCTTTTCGGCGTAGAAGGGAATCGGGTTGTGCTTGCCGACGGGTTTATGAGTTATCGCAGCAACAAACTTTTTATTTGCCCCCGGATGGCATTTCCCACAAGTTGCTATCCTGTTATCCCATGCAACAGGGGATTGAGGGTCATCCCATTTCTTTATGTCATGAGCACCATGACAATCAACACATGTTGGTGCGCCTGGAAGTCCCAATTTGTATTTTTTCCCGTGAAAACTTTCATCATATTTTTCCACGATGTGCGTCCCGAGATTGTATTTCTTGGCAATCTCCTCCTTGTCGTGGCATTCGCCGCAGGTCTTTACAATATTCCACTTGTTGACCGAAGAATCTTTTGATTCACTGGGCATGATGTAGTGTGGAGAACCATGACAGTCGATACAGAGAGCGCCGTCAGACTGCTTCTTTTCCATAACATTCTTGCCGTGAACGCTTTCCGATACCCGCTTATAGATATCACCATGGCATTCACTGCATGCAGCATAGGCCACAGGATCCACCTTTGCTTTCGGAGAGACGAGGCCAGCTAACTCTGACAAGCTTTTTGAGACATCTCCCTTTGGCGGTTCATGGGGGTTATCCTTGAATGTCTTATGGCATGTGGTGCATCCGATCCCGCCATGAACAGACTGGGAGAATCGTGCTTCGTCAATCTGGACATCTATGAGCACTCCCTTGTCGGTCCTGATCTTGCCTTTCATTGTGCTGTGGCAGGCAAGGCAGGTAAATGTTTCGGCAGATGCTGGCGGTGAAAGAAAATACAGTGATCCCAATAGGAGCGCCAGTAACAGCAAAACCTTTTTCATGTATCCTCCTCTATGTGACAGTCTGACAGGCAACGCCTGCATAAAAGAATTATCCGTTCTGTTGGATGGTTTCTTCTTTGACAGGTGAAAGAAGGCCCCTAAAGAGCCAAAATGAGAAACTTCCGGAAACGTTCTTCTCCTTTTAGAATGCACTTCTTTTGGTCCCCTCCATCCAGAAGTGATCAATGAACACGATTTTACAATGAGCCATCTAAATTTTCAATTAAAAAATCTTATGGATTTATAACTTTGGGGAGGTTATAAAAGGGGGGAGGCGTGAGACCTCCCCTCTTCATCGAACTATTCAGCCTTGACGTGCGCTTCCTCTGCAGGCGCCTTTGCCCTGGCCGCGCTTGAGAGCGCCTCAGTGAGATAGCCTACCATTGTCCCGAATATGGCTCCCACTACAATGGTTACCGATGCAATGC
>JAMCQB010000028.1 GCA_023382175.1 Nitrospirota bacterium
CTCCAGGAACTCCATAAGCATGTGGTGAGTACTTCCCCTGTGGGTCTGACCCTTTCGAGACCCGTGAAGATCGGGGCAGACCTGGAGGTCTGGTAGGCCATGCAGGAGACCCTGAGCAGGCCCGTTTTACATGAATCGATCAGGAGCGGAGAGGAAGATATTTTCATTGTGCTCTGTGCCTCTGGTTTCGAGAATAGTGCCAGGATGCGGTCGGCCCTGATGTTCGCCACTCTGGCCGCATCCGCCAATTTCAAGACGATACTTTACTGTATACAGAATGCGGTGGATGTCATGGTGAAGGGGGCCATCGAAAAGAATGAAAGACCTCGACCCGGGATACCGACCCTTGAGCAACGGCTTGGTGAGGCATTAGAGATGGGAGTTGAGATTCAGTGCTGCACCCAGACCATGGCGAACAAGAACGTTACTGAGGAAGACCTTATTCATGGGGTTAAGGCAGCAGGGGCCATGAGTCTGATTGACCTTACCACAGGCGCCAAAGGGACACTGTGTTTTTAGTGTGTTCATGCTGGTGAAAGGGGGGGAGCTTTTTCCCTCCCTCTCCCAGTCGCAGACAGCGGCATGATCCCCCACCCCCAATCCCCCCTCCAGGGGGATGTGCTATTGTTTGCGACTGGCAGGGCGAGGGCTCTTCTCTCTACTTTACTTTGAGTTGCCAGAGGTTAAAAGTCCTCTTTATCATATTCCGGGGTATTCCCGGGAGCACGGATATGGAACGAACGGTTCACTCCTTTCTGATTAAGAAGGAAAAGACGCTCTTTTGTTCGCTTGCCTCGATAAGAGAATGTCCGACCCTTTCGAGAAAAGCCGGAATGTCGGATTTTGATGCAGGGTCGCTCGCAATTACTTCGAGAATTTGACCAGCCGCCATTTCATCCAGGGCTTTCTTTGTCTTAAGCACCGGCATAGGACAATAGAGCCCTTTGGCATCGAGTGTTTTATCTACTTTTATATCAGCCATAAATTTAGTCACCGTCTCCTTATCTCGTAGTACACTCAACTAGCAAGAACAGTACCATTTCCCTCATTACCTCAATCTCTTTTGACTTCGAGAAGCCTTTTGTTTTGGCAAATAAATTGCTTCTTTGCTTATAGCTACAAAAACCATAGGGAGGTAACGATAATGGCGACAAAAGAGAACATTGGCATAGAAACACTGGTAAAAGATGCCGATCCTGCCGCACAAGAGCTCTTTATTGTTCTCTGTGCTTCTGGTTTTGAGAATGTGGAGAGGGTGCGGTCAGCCTTGATGTTTGCTGCGCTGGCAGCTTCAGCCAATTACAGGACCATACTCTACTGCATCCAGAGTGCTGTAGATGTCATGATTAAGGGCATGATAGAACAGAATGAAACTTCTCGCCCTGGTCTTCCCACAATTTCACAGAGGCTTCACGAGGCTATGGAAATGGGAGTCGAGATCCAGTGCTGCACCCAGACCATGGCAAATAAGAAGGTTTCAGAACAAGACCTTATTCCCGGTGTGAAGGCAGCGGGGGCCATGAACCTCATAAGCCTCGCGAGCAAGGCGAAGGGAACCCTGAGCTTTTAGCCGTGAGGGGCTGCGATCCTGAGTAACAGAGGCGCAGGGGAGCCTATGTTACTCCTCTACTTCCCGGCACAGGCAAGGAATCATCCCTTTCCTGAACCTTTCCCTTGGTGCTTTTCTGCACCACTTAATCCGAACTTTCGGAGTTTCCTGACGACAGTGGAGTGATCTACTCCAAGCAAACGGGCGATCTCCCGTGTGGTCTGCTTCATCTTCAGGGCCTGGGTCAGCATTGCCCGTTCCACCTGTTCTCTGGCATGGGAGAGACGGGCAATCCCGGACGTCCCGCTGTTTTTGAAGGAGAACCCCTCCATTTCACTTCTTTGATGAATGCTGTGCGGCAGGTGTTCAGGTTTGAGCAGATCGGTGTCACCCGTCACCACGAGACGTTCGACAATGTTCTGCAGTTCCCTCACATTCCCCGGCCAGTTATAGGTCTCGAGTATCGTGATCAGTTCGGATGAAAAGGTCTTGGACTGTTTATATTTCTGGTTATACTGCTTCAGAAAATGCCAGGTCAGTGGGAAAATGTCTTCACGCCGTTCCCTCAGTGGCGGCACCTCAATGGGAACTACATAGAGCCGGTAAAAGAGGTCTTCTCTGAATTTCCCCTCTTTGACCATATCCCGCAAATTTCGGTTCGTAGCAGCGATAACCCGGACATCAAACTTGACGGGTTTTATTCCCCCGACCCTGTAGACTTCCATATCCTGCAGGACCTTGAGGAGTTTTACCTGGAGATTCAGGGGCATTTCACCAACTTCGTCAAGGAAGATAATCCCCCCGTTTGCCAGTTCAAACAACCCGGGCTTGCCTTCCCGCCATGCTCCGGTAAATGAACCCTTTTCATAACCGAAGAGTTCGGATTCAAGGAGATGTTCCGGGATGGCGCCGCAATTGATCGATATGAACGGCCCTTTGCTCCGGGCGCTCAGCCGGTGGATCAATCTCGCAAGGACCTCTTTGCCGGTACCGCTCTCTCCGTGGATCAGGACGACCGAATCTACCGGGGCTATCCTCACCGCGAGGTCGACAGCGCCTTTCATCACAGGACTCTCCACGATGATATTCTCGCCGGCAAGTCCAGCAGCAAGGGTGTCATCCGGGGTCGAGAGATAAAGGGCTGTCAGGCGCGAAACCTGTTCCTGGAGGCGCTGCAGTTCGGTGACATCCCGTATGTTCACCGTGACGTGGTCGATCTTGCCGTCACAGAGGGCAGGGGTTCCCGTAATATAAATTTCATTTCCCCGATGCATTTTCCGCATGATGGTGATGCTCTTTTTTTTCTGATGCACGAGGTAGAAAACCTCGTTGATCGATTTCAAGCATACGTGGGAACTGTCAGCCAGATCGGCGATGGCGATGCCTTCCACCTTCTCTTTCTTCAGCCCCGATATCCGCAGGAAGCTGCTGTTAACCTTCACTATCTTTTCATGGTCAGTAAGGATTATGCCGTCATGAGATCCTTCGATGATGGATTCTACTTTACACTGCAGATGTGACTGATTTTCATTTTTATCAAGGCCGGAGATGTCAGAGATGGTGTAGATCGCCCCAACGACATTTCTCTTTGAACGGAGAGGGTTCTGAGAGATGAGAAGTTTTCTGCCTTCCCTGTAAAAGATAATCTCGGCATTACCGTTCACCAGTTCCCTGGACGATTCTCTGCCTATATCCAACTCTGTAATTGCACTACCTAGCAGTTGCCCGGCCTTCATCCCGAGTATCGCTTCTGCTTTTTCGTTGACCCATATAATGATATCCTGTCGATCTGCACAAACGATTCCGGAAGAGGATGATTGTATGATGTCATCCGCGCCTACTGTTGCGCCCCAAGGGAAGGTTTTCTTCATGTGTTTATATTACTGCATATGGTGAAAAAAAGCACCATAGTTTCTCGTGATGGTGGGATTACGCACCAGATTTCTTCAGAATCGGGGCATACAGGAACGGTTATGAACGGGAAAACAGAAAAAAACAGATGGCATATAAAATGCTTATGGAGAAAAGAATAGGGTATAACTTTTCTTGGAAAAAAAGGAGGAGGCAATGAGAAATCCGGATGAGCTTGATGAGATTATTGGTGAATATGAAAAGGGAAGGATGGACCGCAGGACGTTCATAAAAAAGGCGGTAGCGATGGGGCTGACCCTTTCGAGCGCCACCGCTTTTCTGTCCACCAGCGGCAGGATGGTTCGCGACGCCTTTGCCCAGACACCTCCGGCAGGCAAACCCGTGAATATTACTGTCGGTTATTTCCCGAGCTGGGTGGGTGGATGGTCCGGCGTTGTCATACGGCATCGTGAACTCTGGAAAAAATATCTCCCCGCAGGGAGCAAAGTGGACTGGGACGTCCATGTGGTCGGTGCTCCCGTCGCCAATAATCTGTTGGCCGGAAAGCTCCAGATAGGGTATCTGGGCGACGCGCCGGGTATGATCGCAACCACGAAGCGTAATATCGCCGACCTCAGAATTGTGGAATTTAATATGTTTACGAACACCGGGCAGATGTGTGCCTGCCTGCTCGTCAGAAACGACGCGCCGCAATTCAAGAACAGCGATGAGGCGATAAAATGGCTGGACGGAAAAAAGATCGGCGTTTCGGGGAAGGGGTCCTGCGGAGACCGCTTTGTTTCAGGCCTTGTAAAGAAATACAACCTCAAGGCAGAGATCCAGTACCTTGACCCGACGATCGTGAAGACCTCACTCCAGTCCAAGAAGATCGATGCCGCTCAGAGCTTTCAGCCCCATGTCGCCCAGATCATGAATGGCGGCTTCGCCCGCATTGCGTTTACCGGAACCAAATGGGATTGGCAGGAAGGAAATGTCATCCTGATGAGAAAGGACTTTATTGACGCATATCCTGATGCTGCGAAAGGGTGGATAAAGGCCGATATCGAAGCCCTTCAGTTTATGCTGAAAAATCCGCTTGAGACCGTTAAGATGGTGGCACAGGATCTTCCGGGCTTTTCTCTTAAGGATCTATGGATGGCTCTCTACGGCAAGTATCCTGATAACCTCGAATCAAAGGAAAACAATGCCATCGCCCAGGTGGGATTTGATAAGAACGTCATGGACTATATCAATGAAGCCTTTACATTCCTTCACTCAATCGGCGCTACTACGATTAACAAGCCGTTGCCGGGGGCGATCTACACAGACCTTGTCAATCAGGCTGTTAAGGAAATGAACGTCAAGATACCCTTGGGGTACTTCAAAGGAAGGCCGGCGAGCGAATTCAAAGGGTAGAACAGAATGCAATGCGGCAGAGGGGCTGGTAATGGCCCCTCCCTGTCTTAATCCGTATTGATCTCAGGAGATGTCTGATGGCGAATAGTATTAAAGCAAGGACAAAAAGACCGAAGGAAGTGAAAATCGTATGGGATGTGACCATAGGAAACGAGGCGCTCTTTGAGGACAGACTCGGTCTTATTCAGCAGACCGCTGAGGTGATCCGCAAAAACGGAATGACCCCTGATTTTGTGATCGTGATCCATGGCCCTGCCACGAAATTTGTCACCCATTCCCTGAGCAAAACCCGTTTCTCGAATGAAAAGGTCGAAAGGTTGCCCTCTATCCAGAAGATCATTGTCGAAATGAATAGAGATGGCATGCGGTTTGTACAATGCCAGGTTCCGATGGTACGCAAAAATGTCTCTAAGGACAACATTCTGCCCTTTATCAGCGTTTCAGAGACCGTTTTTTTTGATCTTGCCATCCTCCAGATGGAAGGATATGCGTATATTCCTATCTATGAAATGTGAACTGGTGTGAATCGAGAGGGTAATGAAATGGTATTATCTATTTACGGGACCAGGGAGGCCTGCGCATGATGAGCCGGCTTAAAGCCAGAGTTACAGACCCGCAGCTGCTCAGGGCGCTGATCGGGATTCTCGTATTTGTGAGTCTCTGGTACCTGTTTACCGCAGTGTTGAACCTTCCACGGTTTAAACTCATCCCGAATCCCATCGCGGTACTGAAAGACTGGTTCAGCTTTACCCCCGCATCCGGACGCTCCATTTTCACAAAGGTCTATTACCTGGATATTGCATACAGTGTCGGCAGAACGCTTGCTGCCTTTGCTCTCGCCACGATACTGGGTGTGTCGCTGGGGCTCTTGATGGGATGGAGCCGGACATTTTACGATTTCACCTTCCCCATTGTCGAGCTTCTGAGACCGATGCCGCCGTTGAGCTGGATCCCTTTGGCGATACTCATTCTGCCCGGGGTAGAGATCGCTGTCGTCTATGTCACCTTTATCGCTGCATTTTTTGCGACGGTCCTCAATACGTTACTGGGTGTCTTTTCGATCGATAAGAATTACTTTCTCGCAGCCAGGTGTCTTGGATCAAGACCGAAAGATGTCTTTATGAATGTGATTGTGCCCGGTTCTCTTCCTTTCATCTTTACCGGGTTACAGATCGGCATGGGGATTTCATGGATGTCCCTCGTGGCTGGAGAGATTATTGCCGGCAAGCAGGGACTCGGCTATGCAATCTATGAAGGATATTTTTTATACCAGTTTGAGCATGTAATAAGCTACATGTTTACCCTCGGAATTCTCGGTTATATCAGCAGCGCTGCCATAAGGGCAGCCGGCAGAAAGCTGATGGCCTGGGAAGCAAGAAGGAGGGGCGCATAGATGGCGGCAGGCGCACAGAATAACCAGGGTGAGATTTTTATAAAAAATGTTACTAAAATATATGACCCCGAGGGGGTCCACGTGGTTGCTATGAAAGACTGTTCCTTCGATATCGCTGCAGGGGAATTCGCTGTAATCGTGGGGCCTTCCGGGTGCGGCAAGACCACACTCCTTAATGCGATCGCGGGATTCGATACGATCACCTCAGGCGAGATTTATCTTGACGGCGAACTCATCTCTTCCCGTGACAGGCAAATAAAGCCTGATGTGGAACGGATGGTGGTCTTCCAGAACGGCGCTCTTTTCCCGTGGAAAACAGTCATGGAGAATGTTATCTACGGGCCCGTCGTTCAGAAAAGAATGAAAAGAAGCGAGGCCGTTGACGCAGCGAGGGATATGTTGCACCAGGTAGGACTGAACGGCATTGAGGACAAATATCCCGAAGAGCTTTCATCAGGCGTCCAGAGGAGGGTAGAAATACTCAGGGCCCTGATAAACAAGCCTAAGGTAGTGATGCTGGACGAACCGTTCAGGGGTCTTGACGCGGTGGCGAAGACGGTCATGCACGAGTTTCTCATGGATATTTTCTGCGAATCTCCACGCACGATGTTCTTTATTACCCATGATCTGGACGAGGCGATTTTCCTCGGCAGTAAGGTGATCATTATGACGACACGGCCTGCACAGGTTAAAAAGATAGTCCAGGTAGACCTGCCGTGGCCCAGGGAACATCACCTGCTGGGATCGCAAATCTATCTTGACCTCAAGAGGGAGGTGCTCGAGGCTGTCCACGAGGAAGCCAAAAAGGCTTTTGAGGCGGGCGAGAGGGAGATGGCCTGATACCCATGGAGATGATACAGGAATTAAGGCTGAAAAGAGAATTTAAAAAGGTTTTCAATATAAGAGTCCTGAGAGGTTTCCTTTCCATAGTCATGTTTGTGGTTCTGTGGCAGCTCGTTGTCTTCATAAAGGTCCCGTATCTCGAAAATCTGCCCTATCCAAAGGATGTTGCGGCGGGCGCTGCCGATGCAGCCGGTTCCAGGACGTACTGGTTTGGATGGGGAATCAGCCTCATCAGGATTTTCGTAGGATTCATCATGGCCCAACTCATCGGGATACCGCTCGGCCTCGCGATGGGTATCAGCAGGACGTTCAAAGATTTCACGTTCCCTGTATTCGAGATGCTCAGGCCAATTCCCCCTATAGCATGGATACCGCTGGCGATCCTGTTCTGGCCGACGCGGGAGTTGTCCATTTACTTTCTCGTCTTTATCGGGGCGTTCTTTATCATCGTCATAAACGTGATACAGGGGGTCTCGAATATCTCTGTCTCCCTTAAATGGGCTGCGTCTTCACTCGGCGCTCGACCGAAACACATCTTCTGGAGGATCCTCGTCCCGGGTTCTCTGCCCTCCATTATCACCGGAATGACCGTGGGTATGGGTGTGACATGGAATGTCCTCATTGCTGCCGAGATGATAGCAGGACAGGGAGGGCTGGGGAGAATGACCTGGGAGGCGTATACAAACAATAACATTCCCTTCATCGTTGTCGGGATGGTCAGCATCGGTGTAGCCGGTTACCTTTGCAGCACGCTGGTCCGATGGCTTGGCGAAAAGGCCATGCCGTGGAAAAAGAGGTTTTGAAAGGAGCTTTAAGGGATGTCCAACAGGAATGGCGAAGGCGTATTGAGCAAGGGTGACTTCGGCGAAGTACGGCTGGAAGGCGTAACCAAGGTATACGAGAAGGCCGATCAGAGCCAGCGGGTGCTGGATGAGTGCACGTTCAGCGTTGAGCGCGGCAAGCTGACGGTTCTCATGGGTCCGTCCGGTTGCGGAAAGACCGTGCTCATAAATCTTGTTGCCGGATATGAAAGACCTACTTCAGGGCGCATCCTTATAGACGAAAGTCCTGTGGACGGTCCGGGGTCTGACCGTCTCGTGGTCTTCCAGGAGACGGCCCTTTTCCCCTGGATGACCGTTTACTCGAATGTGATTTTCGGGTGTCAGGTGCAGGGTGTCAGCAGGGGCGAAACGAAAGAGCGTGCCGGGCACATCCTGAAGAAGGTGGGGCTTTACGAATTCAGGGATAAGTACCCGAGCCAGCTCTCCGGAGGCATGCAGAGAAGGGCCGAACTTGCCCGGGCCATGATAAATGATCCGAAGATAATGATACTCGATGAGCCGTTCAGGGGGCTCGATGCGATGACACGGCAATTAATGCAGGAATTTTATGTCGGGCTTTTTGAAGAAATCGGCAGGACGAACCTCTTTGTAACCCATGAGATCGACGAGGCCATTTTTCTTGCCGACAGGGTCGTCATCCTCACATTCCAGCCCGGGAAGGTGAAGGCGGAAATAGAGATCGACCTTCCAAGGCCCAGGGAATTCCACATGCTCGCGTCCCCGCGTTTTATGGAAATCCGCGAGCAGGTCATTGATCTGCTGTATGAGGAGGCTTCAAAAGCCTTTGCAGCAGGGAGCAAAGCAGCCTACGACCTTATGGGAGCGATCGTTGCCCGCAAGGGAGCCTGTGAAAAATGTGAATAGCAGAGGGCAATGCTTTCCGAGAATATCCTGATCGGAGCAGTGATATTCCTCGCTTCCCTGCTCCAGGGAATCTTCGGGTTCGCCTTTATGCTGATCGCCCTTCCCCTGCTCTCCTTTTTCATGAGTATGAAGGCCGCAGTGCCTTTACTCTCTCTTTTTCTGGCTCTGCTTTCGGGAATTCTTGCATTTCGGTTCAGGGGGGAGTTTGCTTTTAGGAATGTCCGGGCACTGTTGATCGGCGCAATTATCGGGATACCCCTTGGCATCTTCTTCCTCATCGCATTCAGCGACTGGATCATAAAGACGGTCCTCGGCATACTGCTCGTTGTGTATTCGGTTTACTCTCTGTTCATCAGGAGAGTGCCTTTTCGACTGCCCGTCTGGACGGGATACATTGCCGGGTTTTCTGCAGGTGCCCTTGGCGGCGCCTTTAATATCACAGGTCCCCCGATTGTCTTTTATATATCAACACAGGAGTGGACTAAGAGCAACAGCGTCGGCTCTTTAAACTTTTTTTTCTGCATAACGAGCATATTCCTGCTTCTGTTCCATGTGGCAATCGGCAATATAACGCAGGAAATAACCGTAACCTTCCTCGAACTTATCCCGGTCATGGTGACAGGGATGCTCGTGGGTGTTCATATTTTCAAGAAGGTGGACGAAGACAATTACAGAAAAGGGCTGTTTGTCCTCCTTATCATCATGGGGATAATGCTTCTGCTTTAGCAATAAAGCGCCATGAGGACAGCGGAAGATATAACCCGATCTCAGGGCTTCCACTATATTCATTTTCGCGCCCCTCAGGGCCGCCCCCCGGCCGCTGGAAAGAAGAGGGGAAATAGGGGGTTGTCCCCTTTTCTTGTCCCATAAATCTCTGTGAGGGGAAAGAGGTTATTTAAACGTGATAGGGGAGACACGGAAAGAAGACGGTAAATTGCCAAAACCATCCACAATTTAATACAATACGCCCGTGGGTAAGATTTATTCCGTGTGTCGGCGTCAGGCTTAGAGGGGGTAACGGCAACTTGGATAATGAGTTAACATTTCTCACCTGCGGATCAGACACGACCGTCCTTGAACGATTCAGAAAAAACGTCGAAGACGTTGGATTAAATAGAACCGTCCCCTTTTACCTGCCATTACGCGTTACCGCCGTTGAGGGTTGTCGGGAAGGTGGTTAAGAAGGAGAAGAGGTATTGAAATCGTTTGAGAACAAATATCTTAAATCGCTCACGATCCCTAATCGCCTCATCACCATCATCCGTCAGATCGGAGAATACAAGGGGAAACAGGACCTCTACAAAAAGCAGGCCCCGGAGATGCTCGAAAACCTGAGGCATGTAGCGATCATACAAAGCACCGAGTCTTCCAACCGTCTGGAAGGTATCACAGCCGACATTAAGCGCATCAAAGAAATTGTTGAAGAAAAGACAAAGCCTGCCAACCGGTCGGAAGCAGAAATAGCCGGGTACCGGGACGTTCTAAATACTATCCATACGAACTATGAACACATTCCCTTCAACAAGTC
Source organism: Nitrospirota bacterium (assembly GCA_023382175.1). Classification (GTDB taxonomy): domain Bacteria; phylum Nitrospirota; class Thermodesulfovibrionia; order Thermodesulfovibrionales; family UBA9159; genus JAMCQB01. The sequence continues at coordinate 10,287 of JAMCQB010000028.1, forward strand.
CGTGGTTCTTCAGTTTCACCGCGACCTGATGAAGTATGCCGGTAAAGAGGGCGGGAGATGGAAGTCAGCCCCTAATGAGATAACCGAGGTCCTTCCTGATGGAACGAAGAAGATACGTTTTGTCCCTGTCGCTCCTCATTTGACTCCCGACTATATGCAGACGCTCCATGAGCGATATGACAGCTTTGAAAAAGAAGGAGACATTGATTCCCTTATCCTCACGACCCTATACGTTCTTGACTTTCTCTGCATTCACCCGTTTCTGGACGGCAACGGCAGAATGGCAAGGCTTATTACCGTGCTCTTGCTGTATCGCTACGGCTATGAAGTGGGCAGATACATAAGCCTTGAAAGGGTCATCGAACAGACAAGGGAATCTTATTATGAGACCCTGCACACGTCATCTCAGGGGTGGCATAAAGGTAAACATGATGCGCTTCCGTGGACCGAGTATGCGCTCTCGACAATCCTTGCGGCCTATAAGGAATTCGAGGCGCGCTTCACACGGATATCATCAGGGCGAGGCAGCAAGACCGACATTGTTTTGAATGCGATAGACAGCATTATCGGTGATTTCGCTGTCTCGGACTTGGAGAAAGTCTGCCCTGATGTAAGCATCGATATGATACGGCATGTCCTGAAGAAGCTTAAGAAGGAAGGAAAGATTAATTCTCTTGGTCAGGGCCGCTTTGCGAGATGGAGAAAGGTTAAATAGGTAATAAAATTTTAAATGGGTAATATTGTGGCAGTTATTACCTTGTTTAAACCGTGGATTACCTAATTGAAAAAGACAGAGGAACGTGTCGAAATATCGGCATTATATCGACATGTAACAGGAGTATGTCGAAGCCGTCGAAATGTGGCTGGATGAGGTAATATCCGGGCAGTCTTTAAATTGCCAAAACTACCGGTAATTTAATACAATATGGCCGTGGGTAAGATTTATTCCGTGTGTCGGAATCAGTCTTAGAGGGGGTAAGGCAGCTTGGATAATGAGTTAACATTCCTCACAAGGAAAACAGACGCACGCCTGTGCGGTCAATTCAGAAAAACCTTGGAACATATAGCATTAAATAGAACCGTCCCTTTTTCTTCGCCGTATTTTCAAGAAGGTGAACGAAGACAATTACAGAAAAGGGCTGTTTGTCCTCCTCATCATCATGGGGATAATGCTTCTGCTTTAGCAATAAAGCGCCAAAGGAACGTTGTGTTTTTAGTGTGTTCCTTAAGATGAATCTTTCCTCTCTGTTCTCAATTACGAGTAAGCGTCATTCTGCTGCGAAGTTGATGAATGACGTGTGAAGAACGATGCCGCTCCGCCAGTTTATGGAGATTCGATAGGGACTAACCGGTCTTCTTACTTCAGTGAGGCGTGTTCGTGGGAG
>JAMCQB010000141.1 GCA_023382175.1 Nitrospirota bacterium
AGAAAGAAAAGGCAAGGCCGGAGAGAAGGTAATAAAAGGGGAGTGTGGTCTATCTGGAAAGTCTGGAGAACTGGCTGGTCGTATTCCTTTATCAGTAAAGTTATACAAACCAGCGGGGGGGAGTTTTTTCCCCTGTTCAAGGCTACGGCCAAGGCTGAGAAGTTCGTTAAACATTAATCCCCTCCAATTGATAAAGCTCCTGATATTTCTCGGCAGGAACAACAACGCTGTTGTTCTTGACGCTTGCTGGAAAAAAGAGATAGTACGGATAACCACCAGCTTCGACAGGGTGGGTTCGTTCCTGGTCAATCGGTTCAGAATGACGCAAAAAACGCATATCGCGGCGATTATCATTTTTTACGTAGGCGGTGTCAAAGAACATGACCCCAAGATACTGATTTTCAATAACAGTCTCAGGCTGTTCATCCCCCGTTGCCGGTTCAAACCAAGCCGCAAACTCCCGTGTTCCGAGATATGGGGCATGATGGTAAGCACCACGGTTCAGCCTTCGTTCAAATTGAGCAATGTAGCCCCTCAAATCCTTGTTCTTCCAGACCAGTTTCATTTCTGCTGTAATGATATATTCAACACTCTTGAGAACAAGACTAACTCTTTGCTGACGCTGTTTGGACTCTTCAATAACGAGTGGTTTGCTTTGTTGTCTATCCTTAATTTCATTGCGCATCAGGCTTAAAGTTTTGATCGGCTTAAGGACTGTAATAGATCGTATTTCCCAGCGAAACGCCGGTTTCCAAAAAATCGCTTCAAGTATCCCCCTCGCTGCGGAAGGCGTCATGACAGGATAACTCACTCTCTCCACCTTTAGGTTCGGATCAGTGAAGCAGGCATGCTCTCCACCCACCTTTACATAGAATTGCTTTCCCATACTTCCTCCATTCATGCTATCAAGTCCGCCGGATCGTGTATGGCCTCTGCGAGTCCCTTAATCCGGTCGTATTTCCCACACCATCTGTAGAGCCCTTCGGTGACAGGCTCAAGCCAATATTCACTGAGCAACTTCTGTGCTTCATGCTTCGATAGGCTGACGACATAGGGTTGAAGTCTGCGCCATGCAGTCCGTGATGGGCGACTCCTATATTCTGCCAGCAGTTCATCCCCCGAACCAAAGTTCACGACTACTAACACCGTGTCTTCAGAAATAATACGAAACCGTTTTGCCGTTTCCGGAAAATTGAGGATGCCGCGATATGGCTGTACATCATGCTCATCAAGGTTTCGCTCTGCATATAGCCGTCTGAAATACTCTTCGTGCAGTTCCGGGTCATGCAGTTTGTCCGGGTCATTTTGCCCAAGGAGAAAGTCCGTTAGACCAAATCCTGTCCTATACTCTCCCTTCGGCATTCTTCCTTCAACAGGATCAAAGATAACAACCTTACCTCCATCAGGCATTCGACCTTCTCGATTGCACCGTCCAGCCGCCTGAACGATCCGATCAAGCGGGCCAGTTGCGCGCCATACCTCAGGGAAGTCAATGTCTACTCCGGCCTCTATAACCTGTGTGCTGATCAGTAAAACCGGCAACCCCTGTTTCAGTCGACACTGCACCAGCCGCAAAACTGCTTTGCGATGCTTACCGCAAAGGAGGGTTGACAGGTGAAACACGTTTTCCATTTCTTTCATTTCTTCAAGAAGCCGCAGGGCGTCCTTCCGGGAATTGAGTACAACCAGTGCCTGCTTTATCCCCTTTAATTCGACTGCCAGTTCGTCCCATGGCAGCTCTTGAGTACGTCTGGTGTAGTGAACCCTGGCGAGTTTCCTAAAGTGCTTTTCAAATTGCTCTACTGGAACGATGTCTTTCGGTACAAAACCGCCAATAGCATGAAAGGCTGGCTGCGTAGCGCTCGACAGGACAACCGATACGCCATAGTTTTTTACGAGCGTCTGTAATACATCAAGGACAGGGGAAAGCACACCAGCAGGTAGGGTCTGTGCTTCATCAAGAATGATTACACTTCCGGCGATATTGTGGAGCTTGCGCACTTTCCCAGGACGATTAGAAAATAGGCTCTCGAACAACTGGACATTGGTTGTAACGATGATGGGAGCATCCCAATTCTCGCTTGCAAGGCGTTGACGCACTTGATCTGGAGTTTGATCTTCAGTCTCACTGATCGGCATTTGGCTGTGATGTTCCAGCACCGCTTCATTTCCAAGAATTTTACGGTACTCTCTGACTGTCTGGTCAATAATGGTTGTATAAGGAATAGCAATTATAATCCGCCGTAAGATTGATGGATGGGCAAGAATATGCCGTAGGGCAAAAGCAAGGCTGCTTCTTGTCTTTCCGCCTCCAGTCGGAACAGTAAGCCTAAACATGCCCGGTGAGTCTTGAGCAGCAGCGACGCATGCTTCATAGATTTCTTTCCGCGCAACGGTCACCACCTGATTTGCGTTATGGCGTAAACCCGACATCGCCATTAGCTTCGCTTGATTTTGCTCGAACCTGCGCCAAAGCCCATCAAAGCTAAACACCACCTGCCGCGTCATTGAAAGTTCTTCATCAAAGTGAGCTTCGGTATTCAGATAATCGGCATCCACAAGCGCGGAGAAAATCATCCTGATAAACAACTCTCTTTCATACTTAGAGTATGCAATCAGATCTAACGACTTTTGAGGTGATAGTTGTTTTGAGAATATATAAAGCTTCTGGAGCAATTCTCGATTTGCTTCAACGTAGTCCTTGAGTTTCAATCCAAGTTCTCCAGAATCATAGAGTCCAGCATGGTGTCCTGCGATTGGTAACATCAAGTTCTTCCAATTATCATTCTGCTGGCTCTCAAGCGCATAGGCAAACATCAATGCGGCTCCACCTATGGCATGTGGAACCTTGTCGTGCCGTTTGCCTATAAAACATGCATCAAGATAGCTTTGAAAGCTTGGATTTACCTTGCCAAGGTCATGCCACAGTCCTATCCAGTAAGCCAAATCACCAACTCCAAACTTATCCGCAAAGCCCCTTGCAAGCTCAGCCACTTTTTGCAAATGATCTTTCAGATAGTGCCATTTGCCCTTTTCATTCGGCGTATGCGCATAATATTCAGTCATTTATATCCCTCCATGCCACAACCCCACAAGATATCCCCACTCCCCGCAGCCGAATTCGGCGGCAAATTGGGCCGCAAGTTCGGCAGTGCCGACCAAATGCCCCTCAAGCCCCTGCCATTCGCTTTTCGGCTTTCCCTCCACACTATGTGCGTAGAACTCTGTCATTTGAGATTCCAATTTGGCACCTCAAAGAACTTATCACAATTTATGATTTCTAATTGCAGACTGGATATAAGTGACAAGGTTTATTCCCTTTCCCCCTTTGGAACCAACTTACCAATTATAAGCCGGAAAAGTATGAAATGCTATAATAAAAAATGAACCTCAAAACAGACCTCAAGGCCCTTTCGAAAAAGGAACTGGAATCTTTCATTAAAGAACAGGGACTCCCCGCATTCCGGGCAAGACAGCTCCGGCACTGGATATATGAAAGGCGTGCAGAGTCTATCGATGAGATCACAGAGTTTTCAAAGGACCTGAGGGAAGGCCTCTCAAAGAAGGCGTATATCAGCACTCTCAAGCTTCTAAGCAGACAGATTTCCGCAGACGGCACCGAAAAGTTTCTCTTCGGTCTTGAGGATGGTGAGAGCATAGAGAGCGTCCTTATCCCCGACAAAGACCGTCTGACACTCTGCATCTCTTCCCAGGTTGGATGCGCCATGAAGTGCCGCTTCTGCCTCACGGCACAGTTGCGACTCAGGAGAAATCTGAGAGCCCACGAGATCGTTGATCAGGTGATCTGTGGTGGGAGGCTCATCCATCCCCGGAGTATTACGAACATCGTCTTCATGGGGATGGGAGAGCCTTTGGCAAATTTTTACGAAGCGGTTGAGGCGCTGTGGAGAATGACGGAACTCATGAAGATATCAAAGAGGCGGATCACGCTTTCGACCGCCGGCATCGCCCCGAAGATCCTCGAACTCGCAGAGAAGGCGCCGCGGGTGAACCTTGCCATATCCCTCAATGCCACCACTGACGAGGTGCGGAGCAGATTAATGCCGATCAATAAAAAATATCCCCTGAGGTCCCTGCTCGACGCATGCAGGAGATTCCCCCTGGAGCCGAGGAGGCGGATCACCTTTGAATATGTGATGCTCCAGGGGTTGAACGATACTCAGGATGATGCAAGGAGGCTCATAAGAATCTTGAAGGGCATCCCCTCCAAGGTGAACCTTATCCCTTTTAATCCCTATCCCGGGTCTGAATACAGGCGCCCTTCTGACGAAGAGATCGAACGTTTTCAGAAGATAGTGCTTGGAGGGAACGTCACTGCGCTGATACGCAAAAGCAAAGGACAGGATATACTGGCAGCCTGCGGACAGCTGAAGGCAGGATACGGTTAGGCGCTGATAAAGGAGGTCACCAGCTTAATGAGCTCCTGCGTCTGGATCGGTTTTGCGAGATAGGCGTTGGCGCCAATGGCAAGGGCTCTTTCCTTGTCTTCCCGGGCGCCCTCAGTGGTAATGATGATCACCGGTATGTCCTTATAGGACTGGTTGTTCTTCACAAGACTCACCAGCTTGAGCCCGTCCATTACGGGCATGTTGATATCGGCAAGGATGAGGTCCACTTTTTCCGAGGAGAGTTTTTTCAGCGCATCAACACCGTCCGTGGCCTCTATGACCCTGGCGTTGGGGATCCTCTTCATGGCAAAGCTGATCAGCTGCCTCATTGTCGGTGAATCTTCTACCACCAGGATATTTGGCATCTTCCCTCCTATCTCTTGGGCTTCTCTTTCAGCAGTTCGAGAAAACTCTGGATCGTGGTGAGCTTCCGCTCTGACTGGGTATAGAGACGCGCAGAGAAAATCGCGGTTGCGGCATGTCCTGCGAGGAGATTGAACAGCTCATAATCCACATTGGTAAACCCCTCTTTTTGCGTCAGGAGAGAGAAGATGGCAATGGCGCCGATCACATGCTCTTTTATCTTCAGCGGGATACAGACAATGGGCTCTCCCTTTGCCACATCTCCGCCACTGCTGATATCCGCGGCAAAATAACTCTCCCCCTCTTTAGCGACAGACCCGATTATGCCTTCCCCGAACCTGGCCTTGGGGACCATCTCCAGGGGAATTCCCTCGGCAGAGACCGGAACGATGTCATTGGTCTTTTCGTCAATGAGGAGTATGGCGAAGACCTCTGCGCCGATGAGGTTGATCACGATCTCGATGATGATCCTCAGCACCTCGTCAAAATCCAGGGTGGAATGGAGCTGATAACTCGCAACATAGAGGTTGGCAAGGGCGTTGTTTATCTCTTCCACCTCCACATATTTCGAGGCAAAGTCCTTGTTCTCCTCCTCCACCTTGTGGTATCTCTCCATGACCGCATTGATCTCTTCTTCCAGCTTCCTTATACGGTCCTCATACATTCTTACGCTTTCTTCTTCGGCAGGTTTCTGAACCGCTCCTTCCAATTGCGCAATCCTGAACCGCAGCTTCTCGTTCTCCCTGAGAATCTCCTTGGTGAACTCCTCGCCCTTTCTGAATATCTCCAGAAACTCGTCAACCTTTTTCGTTATCCCTGGTTCCTTTTCCATTTCCTGTCCTTTTTCCCCGTAACGGTCAAAGTGATTTCATCGGGTATCTTGTGAAGGGGGAAAACCCTGTCGATCCCCCCTGTCTTAATTGCTTCGTTGGGCATGCCGAAAATCACGGCGCTGGATTCTGCCTCAGCTATAGTATAACCGCCTTTCCCCTTAATTTCCACTACCCCCTTCGCACCATCATTCCCCATGCCGGTCAATATCACACCCATGGTCATGGCGCCGAAGTGCTCCGCAGCCGAGGCCATCATCATATCCACTGAAGGGATGTACTTGTCACGGCTCGTTGCTTCCCTCAGTGAAACACAGATGTTTTTGTTCCTCCGTTTTACTATCATATGACGGCCTCCGGGACAGATGAGGGCCTTCCCCTTCTCGACGATATCGCCGTCCGCTGCCTCTTTGACTTTAATCCGGGCAAGTTTGTCGAGTCTATCCGCAAAGGGTTTCGTAAAGCCACGCGGCATATGCTGGCTGATGATGATCCCCGCAGGGAGATGAGCAGGAAGCCATGTGAGAATGACCTGGAGTGCGGTGGGTCCCCCTGTGGAAGCGCCGATAGCCACCACGCCCATGTCGTGGTGAGACACATCCTCCAACAGGGCATCAGTCCTGCCCGTGGAATCCTCAGGCGATTTGTTGATCAGGTTTCTCGAAATGTGGAGCTTTTCCATCCTCAGATCCTTGATCCCTTTTATCTTTCCGAGGAGGTCGTCCTGTATGCTGCCGAGTTCCATGGAGGCCCTCCTTGAGGGTTTCGCAATAAAATCCACCGCTCCCAGTTCCAGAGCCTTGAATACGGTCGTGGAATCGGAAAAGGACGTGATCATCACCACAGGGGTCGGCCGCTCCTTCATCAACCACCTGAGGAAACTGAAACCATCCATCTCGGGCATTTCGAAATCCAGGGTGATGATGTCCGGCCTCAGTTTCACGGTCTTGGCCATGGCCTCGATCCCATTGGACGCCACTCCCACCACCTCTACGTCCTCATCCGTCTCGATCATCCCCTTTATCGTCTGCCTGCTATAGGCAGAGTCGTCAACAATGAGAACCCTTGTCTTCATCTTGTCTCGCATTTGCTGAACACTCCCTGCCGTACAGGCTTTTGATATACCATATCGCTCTTGAGATGTTTCAGGGCAAAGGAGGTAGAGATATTCATAAGAGACTCCGCATGGCCGAGAAGAAGATATCCTCCCTCCACAAGGTTGTCAAAGAAGTTATCCGCCACTTTCTTCCTCGCCGCATGGTCAAAGTATATCAGCACATTCCTGCAGAAGATCACATCCATCTGTCCCATGAACTTCACCTTAAAGGGGTCGAGCAGATTGAGACAACTGAAACTGACAAGACGTTTTACGTCCTCTGATATGACGAAGGAACCGTCTTCCTCGATAAAATATTTCTGCCTGAAATACTGTTCAGCGGTCCTGAAGGAATTCTTCCGGTAGACACCGCGCCGGGCAGCGGTCAGGACTCTCTGATTAATGTCGCTGCCGAGGATATCGATATCCCAACCCTGAAGGCGGCCATATTCCAGGATCAGCATGGCGATGGTATAAGGCTCTTCGCCCGTGGAACAGCCTGCGGACCATATCCGTAACCGTTTCTTTTCCTTCTTGGTCTCCCTGATCTCGGGCAGTATCTCGTCGCTGAAAGCCTTCAGTTGATTCTGCTCGCGAAAAAAAAAGGTCTCATTCACGGTGAGGATATCGATGACCGCGGTCAGTTCTTCCTCTTTTTTCTTATCGTAAAGGAGGAGCCTGTAGTAATCTCTGAAGTCCTTCAGGTGATGCAGTCTCAGTCTTTCGACAGCCGCCTCTCCAGAAGAAACCTCGACCCGTCGTCAAAGAATATGCCGCAGTGATCCCTGATCAGGTCCCTGATGAGCCTGAACTCTCCTTCGTGTAAGGGGACGATTTCTTCTCTATCGAACATCAAACGCTTCCTTTATCGCCCTTCTCACCACCGGGTCTTCTTCCCGATCAAAGAGCTTTTCCACCTCGGTTCGCACCCGTTCTGTCGGCCTCTTGCCGAGCGCCTCGATCGCAGCAACCCTGGTAGCCCAGTCGGGGTCCTGCAAGTACGGCAGCGTCACCTCTTCAAGCCCTTCAAAAGAGGAAAGTGACCTGATGGCAGTTCTCCTTATTTCCCTGTCTTCAGAAGCGAGCATCTTCATTAAGGCATCCCTTGCCTCATCGCCTCCCAGTGTTCCCAGGGACTCCAGGGCCGTGGTCACCACAAAACCGTTACGGTCGGCAAGCATGGCAATGAGGGCCTTCACCGCCTTTCTCTCTCCTCTCATGCCGAGGGACCTGATGGCAGAGACCTTCACCGTATCATCGGAATCGGAGAGAAGGAGGAAGAGGGGATCCAGCGCCTTTTCCCCGCCGACCGAACCGAGGCTGAGAGCGGCAGAGGCACGGATATGGGGGTTTTCGTCGGTCAGTCCCAGGATCAGATACTTGACGGACTCATCCGTCTTCATGGATGACAGGGCCTCGATCACTGCCTGCCGAACCGAGACGTCTTCATCCTTCAGGGCATACCCCAGGGCGCTCACACTGTTCTCCGCACCCACGGCGCCGAGAAGCATTGCGGCATTCCTCCTCATGGCAGGGCTCTTATGCTTCAGGTAGCTGATGAACTCGTCCACGTCAATCCCTTCCCTGAGGTTGCTCAAGGCAGTGACAGCAGCCTCCTGCACATCTTCATAGGGATCGGAGAGGAGTTTCTTTACGACCTGTATCGCCGTCATGTTGCCCAACATTGAAAGGCCTATGGCCGCGGAAGCTCTCACATGTCCGTCACCGTCCGAAAGGAAGTTTTCGAAGACCGCAGAATAGAGGGGCGACGCAACCTCAACGGCAACCTCGGTGATGAAGCGTTTCTGATATTGGTTGTCCGTCTCGAACAACGGGAGAAGGGATCCCGGCTTGCTCCTCCCGATAAAGACAAGGGCTCGTTTCACATCTTCAACAAGGCTTTCCTCGGTGTAGAGTTCAAGAAGAGGTCCGAGAGCCCTCTCGTCCTGCATCAGCCCCAGCAGGAGAATGGCCTTCACCCTGATGTCCGCCTTCTTGGACCATGCATGGGAAACGAGCCTGTTTATGAGGTCAGGTCCCGAGAGCCGGCTCATCGTTTCACAGATAAAGCTGGCGGAAACGCCGTTATGGTAAAAGACCCCGATGGTCTTTATCGCCTCCTCCTGTATGGTCTTGGAGGTGTCCATTAAAAAGGGGACAATGTGCTCAAGGGTTTCGGGGGCGGACAGATGGCCGAGGCCTTTGAGTACAGGCTCCCTCAGCGCCTTCACCGCAAGCGCGCTGATAAGGGAGGGGATCGCTTTTTTGTCTCCAATCCTTCCCAGGGCATCGGCAGCGGGAAAGGCGGTCCAGAGGTCACCGCTTTTCAGTATCTCTGTCAGCGCATCCACCACCGCAGGATCGCCCATCTGCCCGAGATGCTCAACCGCAGATGCCCTCACATTGTCATCATCGTCTTTCAGCGCCTTCAGGAGCAAGGGCAATGCCTTCCGGTCCTTCACTTCACCGATGATATCGATGATGAACTTCCTCACGTCTCTGTTTCCGGTTTCAAAGGCCTCCAGCAAAAATGACGTCGCTTTCTTCCCCAGTTTCACCAGTGTTTCTATGGCTGAGTTTCTGGCGCCTGCATTGTCCTCTATGGAGAGAAGCTGGATAAGACCGTTGACAGAGCGCTCGGGGGGATGCTCCTCCAAAAGGATCTCGGCGGCCGTTTTCCTCACTCTCCAGCTCGTATCTTCCATGGCCTTGAGAAGCAGGGGAATTGCGTCATCAGAAGACCTCCTCCTGAGTGCCAGAACCCCTTTTCTCCTGAGCTCTACATCTTCGTCACTGAGAAATTTTCTCATCTCCTGCATGGTCAACCCCCATGGTTTTTGCTACTGCTCCAAGCTGTATCTTTTCTTCTGAAGTGAGCAACGTGTCAAGATTCAGAAATATGATGATGCTGTTCCCCCTCCTCCCGAGGCCGGTCATATATTCCATCCTTAACCCTTTGAACATGGCGGGCGGACTGATGATCTCCTCGGGTTGCAGCGTGACAATCTCCTTTACCCCGTCCACAAGGAGCCCCACCTTTTCACCATCGGAACGGATGACTATGATCCGTTCCTTAGCTGAAGAGGACTCGATTCCGAAACGCTTCCTGAGATCCATGAGCGGGATCACCTCTCCCCTGATATTCACCACACCGGAGAGGAAAGGGGGAAGCTGAGGCAACAGGTAAACACGCTGCGCCTTCAGGATCTCCACAACCTTACCGATGTCGATACCGAACTCTTCTTCCCCCGCAAAAACAACCGCTACCTTTGGCATGTTCCGACTGTTTAGCCTGTGGGGCCCTTTTCCTTTCCCGGATTCCCGGTCTTGAAAGACTCCATTTCTCTCTTCAGGACTTCGACCTCATCCCTCAGCGTGTTAAAAGAAACCGTCACTTCCTCCAGGTCCCTGACTGTGGAAAGACCGGCTTTCTTCATCTGTTCCACCGCTCCAACGATCCCTTCGTTTACCTTTTTCTGATTTTGTGCGGACCGGCTGATCTGTGACACCATCTCCTGGGTCAATTCGAGGTTCCTTGATATAACATTGGTGCCCCCCGCATGTTCCTCTGTGCCCTTTTTCACGATCTCTGCCACCTCTTTCACGTCGCTGATGCTGTCCAGCATGTGGCTGGAGCCTTTTCTTTCCTCATCAGTAGCCTTCGCCACCTGTTCGATCATTACGCGAACATTTTCCATGGAAAGGCGTATCTGCTTCAGTCCTTCAGCCTGCTCTTCCGTCGCCTTCTCCACCACCGTGGCCATCCGGGAAGATTTCTGCGCTGCCTCCACGGTTTCCCCGATCGCCTCCCCCGTCCGCATAATAAGGTCCTTGCCCTCTTCGACCTTCTTCACACCGGAACTTATGGAGGTTACCGCTTCGTGTATCTCCGACTGTATCGTCCTGACGATGCCCGCGATGTCCCTTGCAGAGGACGAGGTCCTGTCCGAAAGGGACCGTATCTCGTCCGCAACCACTGAAAAACCCTTTCCGTATTCCCCGGCCTGCGCGGCAAGAATCGCAGCGTTCAGGCTCAGGAGATTGGTTTTCTCGGTCACTTCCCGTATCACCGAAAGAATCTTTTCGATATTCTTGGACCGTTCTTCGAGGGTGGTGATGATCTTCGCGGAATGGTCCACCTCTTCCACGATCTCCTCCATGGCTTCTATGGCGTCCGCCACCGCATGGGTTCCCCGGTCCGTCAGGAGCATCCTCACCTGGGAAGTGAGTTCTGAAGACTTCCTGGTATTTTCCCGCACCGCGTTCAGGGAAGCGCTTATCTCCTCCACCGATGAAGAGGTGTTCTCCACCGCACGGGAGACCTCGCCGGCGCTTTCAGCAATGGCCTTGGAAGTCTGTGACATCTCCGCAATCATGGCATAGGAGTCGCCTGCGGATTTGAACAACCTTCCGGTACTGGAGGCAATCTCCTCCGCAGCCGATCTCATTTCGAGGAGGGAGGAGACATTCTCTGATGATGCTAGGGAGAGCTTATCGGCGTTTTCCGTAGTCCTCGCCTGGGCATCGTTTGCAGCCCTGACAGCAGAAATCATGTCATCGACGGACCTGGACTGCTTCCTGGCAGCCTCGCCCACGTTATTGAGGATCACCGC
>JAMCQB010000056.1 GCA_023382175.1 Nitrospirota bacterium
TTCCTGATATCCTCCTCCCTGGCCCTTGCAAGACCGGCAATAGTGGCTCCCCTGACTTCGTTCGCGATCCTTTTTACTGCCTCGAAATCCCCGAGCGAAGCGATGGGGAATCCGGCTTCGATGATATCCACTCCCAGCCTTACCAGCTGTTTCGCGAGCTGGATCTTCTCATCCACGTTCATGGATGCTCCGGGTGACTGTTCACCGTCACGAAGCGTGGTATCAAATATTCTGATGACTCTCATCTTTTCCCTCAGTGCGCTCCGGAGGATAATGCTTTTCCTCCTCATGTTTCTGCGATCCCTCTATAAGCTGCCGCTTCTCCAGAAGCTTTGCCCTTTTTCTCTTTATGAAAAGGTGGATGTTTTCAATTATACCCCAAACCAGGTACACCATTGCAAAAATGAATATGGCTGTGGAAGGGTGCACAAAGAGGACGAAGAGGATCAAGACAAAGACAATGAGGAACCAGAACGGCTTCTTCTCCCTGAAGTCGATCTCTTTAAGGCCGTGATATCGGATCGTGCTGACCATAAGAAGGGAAAGTAATATGGTGATGACAAGGAAAAAGACATTCTTTTCAGGAAGCCCTTTCCAGTAATCGTAATAGAAAATGACGATGGAAGACATAACCGTGGCCGCTCCCGGAATGGGCATCCCCTTGAATGCCTTTGATCCGGGTGTGCCGGTCTGTATATTGAATCGGGCAAGCCTCAATGCGCCGCAGGCAACAAAAAGAAACGCTGCCGCCCATCCCACTCTTCCAAAGGGCATGAGCGCCCATTTATACATCATCACCGATGGCGCAACGCCGAAGGCCACGACATCCGAAAGGGAATCCAGTTCAATCCCGAAACGCGTCGTTGTGTTGGTCAGTCGCGCGATCCATCCATCAAGACCATCAAAGACATTGGCCAAAACAATAGCCCACGCCGCGTAGAGAAAATTTCCGTTGATCGCCGAAAGGATCGCGAAAAAGCCGCAAAACATCCCGCAGAGGGTAAGGGTGTTGGGTAAAAGATATATCCCTTTCTTCGGCTGCTTTTCCAGGCTTCTCTTGTGTTTTAGCTCCATGACCATGGTGACGACTGTCCTCAGTTGTTTCTGTTCCCTAGTATTATAAGTATTATAATAAAAAATTGAGATAAATGCCTAAAAAATAACGTCTTTTGTCCAGGCGAGGTATTTCTGCGGGAAAACCCTCTTGTCCATTGACTTAAAAGAGCCGTTCTGGTATCTTACTTCAAAAGGCGATGGGGTTCGCCATTAACCGTCCTGAAGGGCTGATGACTCCTACTCTCGAACAATAATCAAGAGGGTAGGAGTTTTTTGTACCCTGAAAGGAGATAGCACATGCATGAAGTCTGGGGAATGGCGGCACTCTGGCTCGGTCTTGCCCTCATCGCAACTCTGCTATCTATCTGGTTCCGCATCGCAACGGCGCTTTCGGAGATAGTCGTAGGCACGGTTGCACAGCTCATTATCGGCGCTCTTATAGGAACGACCCTGGGCTCTGATGTCCCGTGGATCAAGTTTCTTTCAGGCACAGGAGCCATTGTACTGACCTTTTTGGCAGGCGCAGAGCTCGACCCTGTCGTCTTTAGGGCAAAATTGAGAGAAGCGTCAGCCATCGGCTTTATCTCTTTCCTTGCGCCCTTTCTCGGCTGCACCGCCTCCGCTTACTATCTCCTTCATTGGTCTGTAAAGGCAAGCTGGCTCGCAGGCGTGGCCCTTTCGACCACATCCGTTGCTGTGGTGTACGCCGTGATGCTCGAACTGGGCCTAAACAAGACCGATTTTGGCAAAGCCGTGCTCGCGGCCTGCTTCGTCACAGATCTCGGCACCGTTCTCGCCTTGGGGCTCATCTTCGCGCCTTTCACCTTGAAGACCTTGATCTTTGTCGGGGTCAGCGCTGCAGCATTTTTCATCCTCCCTTATCTTACTCCTCGGTTCTTTAAGAAATACGGGGATCGGCCATCGGAACTCGAAGCTAAATATCTCCTGCTGTTTCTTTTTGGTCTTGGCTCACTGGCGGTATGGTCGGACAGCGAAGCGGTCCTTCCGGCGTACGTCGTGGGCATGGTGCTTGCCGGCACTGTGGGCAAAGACCATGTGCTTATCAGGCGGCTTCGGACCCTCACCTTCGGTCTGCTCACGCCGTTCTACTTCATCAGGGCAGGTTCCTATGTGTCTGTTCCGGCCCTTATCGCAGCACCTGTTGCAATTCTTGTACTGTTCCTAGGCAAAATGATAACCAAGATCGTCGGCGTCTATCCCGCAACCAAGACGTTTCGTTACGCACAGCGAGAAGGTATTTATACCACCCTGCTTATGTCAACGGGGCTGACCTTCGGGTCCATCTCCGCACTTTTCGGACTCACTCACAATATCATTGATCAGCAGCAGTATTCCGTTCTTGTCTTCGTTGTTATCGGAAGCGCCGTCGTGCCCACGCTTATTGCCAATGCCTTTTTTATTCCCCACTATCTTTTACCGAAGAAGGAGAAGGAAGTATCTTTAAAAACGACTTCCGTTACTGAAGAATAAAGAAAGGAGGATCTTATGCTGAGGAAAATACTTGTGGCATTTGACGGATCACCGCAGTCGTATAAGGCCTTTGACTTTGCCCTTGAAATGACAAAGCTCTGTCCCGGCGCCGGCCCCGAGATAATGGTCATTTCAGTCGCGCAGCCACCGGAGCCGGCAGATATTGTCGAGGTGGATGCGATCATAGACAGCGCGACACAGCATTACGAAGAGCTGTTTAAAGGACTGATGGAAAAGGCAAAAGAAAAGAATATAGAAATAAAGACCGAAGTTGTGGTTGGCCATCCTGCCGACCAGATCGTGAGATATGCGAAGGAAAAGAACTCAGACATGGTCATCGTTGGCCAGAAAGGGAAATCGAAGGTTGAAAGCTGGCTGCTCGGCTCGGTCTCGAAGCGGGTCGCTACGTATGCCCCTTGCACCGTAACTATTGTGAAGTAGGACTCGTCAAAAAGTGATAAACTATTTTATTATAGGCATCGGAGGCTTTGCTGGAGCCATTACCAGGTATGCCCTTGCCGTCTGGATCGGCCAGAAGTGGGGAAGAAGTTTTCCCCTCGGTACCTTTGTCATAAACGTGAGCGGCAGTTTCCTGATCGGCTTGCTCATGACATTGCTTACAGAGAAGTTCATGGCGAACCCTCAGTGGAGGCTGTTGCTGGTAGTAGGTTTTCTCGGCGCCTATACGACCTTCTCGACCTTTGAGTATGAGACGGGCAATCTTATAAAGGACAGCGAGATCGTGCTTGCAGCACTCAACGTAGTCTTAAGTGTGGTTCTTGGGTTTGTGGCGCTGAAAATGGGTGAGGTCATTGCAAAGAGCATATAGGAGAAAAACATGGTAACCAAAGGCCCTGCAAAAAAGCTTACAGTTTACGTAGACGAGGTCGATAAATTCCACGGTAAGCCTGTTTATGAAGTCCTGATGGACATCTTTTACAAGAAGAAAATCGCCGGAGTCAGCGTCTTCAGGGGTGCTGCAGGATATGGCACAGACGGCATTTTCCATACGTCGAAGATGCTCGAATTATCGACGAACATGCCCGTAAAGATCGAGGTTGTGGATTCGGAGGAGATGATTAACAGGGTCCTTCCCGATGTATATCATGTCGTCGAAAAGGGGCTTGTTGAAGTCACTGACACCACTGTTCTTAAGTGCTGCCCCAAGGCTCTTGAAAAGGAGAAAGAGGAGGGAGACCATATGAAACTTGAAGGGAAGGCCAAGATGCTCAGAATGATAATAAGCGAAGACGATAAATGGGAAGGTGAACCTCTTTACGAGGCTATTGTTAAAAGACTCATCATGAAGGATATAGCAGGGGCAACAGTATACAAGGCAATAGCAGGATATGGTCCCCATCGGCGGTATCACCGGAAGAAGACCATCACAAGGGCGGGTGAAATGCCGGTACTGATCACGGTGATCGACACTGAGGAAAACATCAAGAAAGTGCTGCCGATCCTCGACGATATGGTGAAAGAGGGGATCGTCGTTCTTTCCGAAGTGAATGTCATAAAATACACCCATAGGAATGTAAACCCGGAAATGCTGTAAATGCTTGAACTTGATATCCCTGGGTTTGGCCTTGTCAGATTGGAGCATCTCGTATCAGATTTCACGGGAACGCTTTCCGTTGACGGGAGGCTCCTGCCCGGCGTTAAAGAACGCCTGAACCATATCGCGGAATTTATGAAAGTGCATATATTGACTGCTGATACTTTCGGCATGGCCAAGGCAGAACTTGAAGGCGTCAAGTGCGTGGTGCATATACTGGAAGGCGAAAACCACGATGTTCAGAAAGAGAATTATTTAAAGCAGCTCGGAGCGGAACACGTCATTGCTTTTGGCAACGGCAACAATGATAGAAAGATGCTCAAGGCCGCAAAGGTCGGGGTTGCTGTATGCCTGAAGGAAGGATGTGCAACTGATACCGTCAAATCAGCAGATATCGTCGTGACTTCAACAGTCGATGCTCTTGATCTATTGCTGAACCCAAAGAGGTGCAAGGCGACATTGAGATTTTAATAACTCCTATATCTCCCCTATCACCGTCTCCCCGGCCTTCACCCTGTCTCCCAGTTTGACCTTTATGTGCGTATCTTTAGGCAGGTATATGTCAAGTCTCGAACTGAATTTGATGATACCGTACCGCTGACCCTTTCTGAGGAAATCCCCCGGCTTCACCCTGCAGACCGCCCTCCGCGCCAGGAATCCCGCCACCTGACGGACCAGCACCTTTCCGTGTTTTGTATCCAGCACCATCGCAATATTCTCATTTTGAAGGGATGCTTCGTGCTTAAACGCGGAGAAGAACTTCCCCCTCGTATGCACCACTGACTCCACAACACCGTCAGACGGCGCCCTGTTTACGTGGACATTAAGGGGAGACATAAAGATGCTCACCTCCACCGCCTCACTTTTCAGGAATTTCTCTTCGTACACATTCTGTATCAGGATCACCTTTCCGTCTGCGGGGGCAACAAAGATATTCTCTCCCTCCGGAACTGTCCTCTCAGGGTCCCGGAAAAAACAGGCCATGAAGAGAGTCAGGACAAAAGGCAGCAAAGCTCCCAACGGGGTAAAGAGAGCCATGAGGATCGTTAAACCAAGGAAACTGAGAATGAAGGGATATCCTTCAGGTGCAAATTTGATCATATTCTAAATACGGGTCAAGGTAAAGGTTGAGGTAAAGATTAAGAAAAACCTTCCCCTTTGCCTTTACCTCTGCCTTAACCTCATTTTCAGTGTTGTCAAACTTTACGCTTTTGATTTATCTACCAGCTTGCCCTTCTTGAGCCACGGCATCATCGCCCTCAGCTTTGCGCCGACCTCTTCAATGGGATGCTCTTCGCCCTTCCGCGTGAGGGCATTGAAAACGGGCTTGTTTGCCTTGCATTCCAGAAGCCATTCCCTCGCAAAAACGCCGTCCTGGATCTCCTGAAGGATCTTTTTCATCTCCTTCTTTGTCTCCTCGGTGACCACCCTCGGTCCCCTTGTCAGGTCCCCGTACTGGGCAGTATTGCTGATGGAATATCTCATGGTGGATATGCCGCCTTCGTAAATCAGATCAACGATGAGCTTCACCTCGTGGAGGCATTCAAAGTAAGCCATCTCCGGTGAGTAACCGGCTTCCACAAGGGTCTCATAACCGGCCTGGATCAGGGAGGTCAGCCCTCCGCATAACACCACCTGCTCTCCGAAAAGGTCTGTCTCGGTCTCCTCCCTGAAGTTGGTCTCGATAATCCCGGCCCTTCCGCCGCCGATGGCAGACGCATAAGCAAGGGCGATAGCCTTTGTTTTCTTCGATGGATCCTGATGCACCGCTATCAGACAGGGAATACCGCTCCCCTTTGCATACTCCGACCTCACCAGATGCCCGGGTCCCTTGGGTGCGACCATGAAGACATTTACCTCCTTTGGAGGGACAACCTGACCAAAATGGATATTGAAACCATGGGCAAATCCCAGATAAGCCCCTTTTTTGATATTCGGAGCGATCTCTGTCCTGTAAATGTCAGCCGCATATTCATCAGGGACAAGCATCATGATCACATCCGCCTTCCTGGAGGCCTCCGCCGCGGTAAGCACTTTGAAGCCTGCCTTCACTGCCTTCTCCCAGTTGCTCCCCTTTGTTTCGGCTACGGTCACATCCACGCCGCTTTCCTTAAGGTTATTGGCATGCGCATGACCCTGGCTTCCATACCCTACTATCACTATCTTCTTCCCCCTAAGAACTTCCCGTTTTACATCCTTGTCATAGTAGACTTTCATTGTTTCTTCCTCCTTATAGAGTATTTAGCTCAATAAATTTATTTATTCTTCCTTTAGAAGCTTATACTCAATGCTATCCACCAGGGCCTGCCATGACGCCTCGATGATGTTCTCAGAGACCCCCACGGTCCCCCATCTCTTCTCCTCGTCACCTGATTCCACAAGCACCCTCACCTTTGCAGAGGTTCCCTTGCCTGCAGTAAGAACCCTCACTTTGTAGTCATGCAGCTTCACCTGTTTCAGCTGCGGGTAGAACTTCTCCAGGGCCTTCCTGAGGGCATTATCAATGGCATTCACCGGGCCCTCGCCCGTGGCGGCGGTGTGTTCCACATGCCCGCCGACCTTCACCATAATAGTGGCCTCGCTCAGGGACTCTTCCTTTTCCTCTCTCTTCTCAACAATCACCCGGAAGCCGATGAGGTCAAAGAATCTCTTGTGAAGCCCCAGGGTCTTTTTCATCAGCAATTCAAAGGACGCCTCGGCGCCCTCGAACTGAAAACCCTGGTTCTCCAGGTCCTTGAGCTGCGTAACGATATCCTGGATCTGGGGAGAGTCGGGGGCCAGCTTGATCCCGAATTCTGATGCCTTTCTCAGGATATTGCTCTTGCCGGCAAGGTCTGAAATCAGCACGCGCTGGGAATTCCCCACCAGCTCGGGTCTGATGTGTTCGTAGGTCTCGGGCCTCTTCACTATGGCGCTGACATGAATCCCTCCCTTGTGAGCAAAAGCGCTGTCGCCCACAAAGGGCTGCCGCTTGAAATGCCTCAGGTTGGCGATCTCGTTCACATAGCGGGAGACATCCCTCAGCCTCCTGATCTGATCATCGGTAATCGCGTTCAGCCCCAGCTTGATCTGGAGATTCGGGATCACGGAGCAGAGGTTCGCATTTCCGCACCGTTCCCCGAGGCCGTTGATGGTGCCCTGAACCTGGGAAGCCCCCAGTTCCACCGCAATGAGGGAATTGGCAACCGCGCATTCCGAATCATTGTGCGTGTGTATCCCGATATCTACCGTCACTTTCTTGCCTATCTTCTCCATGATAGCTCTGACGCTTCCAGGAAGAGTACCGCCGTTGGTGTCGCAGAGAACGATGCAGTCGGCACCGGCGTCTTGGGCAGCAAGGAGACACTTTGTGGAAAATTCCGGGTTATCCCGGTATCCGTCAAAAAAATGCTCGGCGTCAAAAAAGACCCTGTCCACATGTTTTTTCAGATAGGCAATGGAATTATGAATAATATCGAGATTCTCCTTTAAGGATATCCGCAAGGCCTCCCGCACATGGAAATCCCATGTCTTTCCCACGATGGTTACTGTTCCGCAATTTGCATTAAGGAGGGCCTTGATGTTCACGTCATCCTCGACCTTGTGCTTCGGTCTATGGGTGCTCCCAAAGGCCGCGATCCTGGTATTCCGCAAAGGGAGTTTCCTTACTTTCTTGAAGTACTCCACATCCCGGGGATTTGAACCAGGCCATCCTCCCTCAACATAGTGGACACCCAATTCGTCCAGTTTCTCGGTGATACGGAGTTTGTCTTCCACTGAAAAAGATATGTCTTCAGTCTGCGCTCCATCTCTCAGTGTCGTGTCGTAAATTTCTACCTTTCGTGTCGTTTTTCCCATATTGTTATCCACGAGTCAGGCGGGACGCCTCACCTGTTTTCGAAAGAGATGAGCGGTTGCTCTTGATGAAAAATTTAATCGGGGTCAGGGTTAACCAGACGTAAATGAAGCTCAGCATATAGTCATCGAATTCGTCGCCATTAACACGCAAAAACGACTATTTTAAATTTTTCTGAGAGGGCAACCGTCTTCATCTTACCCAATTATTTGCCTTTCTCCAGTTCAAAGGCATCGTGCAGCACCCTCACCGCGAGCTCCGTGTACTTCGCGTCGATGACACAGGACACTTTCACCTCTGATGTGCTTATCATTATGATGTTTATCCCGTGACCGGCAAGGGTAGAGAACATCTTCGCCGCAACTCCTGAATGGGTCCTCATCCCCACACCCACGACGGATATTTTTGCGATATCCTCCCTCAGGGTCACGCCCTTTGCATTGAGTTCCTTCGCGATCTCTTCGGTCAGTTTCAGGGTCTTCCTGCTGTCCGTCTTCGGCACGGTAAAAGAGATATCCGTTGCTTTGCCGTCGCCGCTCACATTCTGCACGATCATGTCAACAACAATGTCGGCATCAGCGATATCTTTAAACAGTTTCGCAGCGATACCCGGTCTGTCCGGCACTGCCATCACGGTGATCTTGGCCTGGTTCTTGTCGTACGCGACCCCTGATACCACAACCTTTTCCATATCCTCGTCCTCCTTGGTAACCAGCGTGCCGGGATTATCGTTAAAACTTGACCTCACCACCACAGGCACTTCATATTTCATGGCAAACTCCACAGACCTTGTCTGGAGCACCTTTGCCCCGAGGCTTGCCAATTCAAGCATCTCCTCATAAGAGATCTTTTCCAGTTTCCTCGCTTCAGGCACGATATTGGGATCAGTGGTATACACTCCGTCAACATCAGTATATATCTCACAGACATCGGCGTCCAGTGCTAATGCTATGGCCACCGCCGAAAGGTCGGAACCGCCGCGTCCGAGAGTCGTCACATCATCCCTGCCCTCTGTGATGCCCTGAAACCCTGCAACCACCACGATATATCCCTCGTCAAGGACCTTCTTCGCCCTCTCGCCGGTGATTCTCTCGATCTTCGCCCTGGTATGGACCGTATCGGTGATAATCCCCATTTGCCGTCCGGTAAAGGCCATCGCCTTCTGCCCCATCCCTTCGATGGCGATGGCAGTGAGGGCGCTGGTGACCCGCTCCCCTGAAGACAGAAGCAGGTCCATTTCCCTTTCGCTGGGATTGGGGGATATCTGGTGCGCAAGATTGATCAGCTTGTCGGTCTCACCCGCCATGGCAGAGACGACCACCACCACTTTATTGCCCGCTTTTGCGGTCTTCACCACGCGCTCCGCAACCGCCATTATTCTGTCAACATTGGCAACAGATGTGCCGCCGTATTTCTGAACAATGAGCATAACTAAAAAACCTCCTCAAAGCCCTCACAACAGGTATCTGGGTAACTTAACGGTGAATGTACTATAACATGTAAAAGCGCGGGACATCAAATGATTGCCTGCACTGTCCGCAGCGCTGTCGCCTATTGCAGAACGGCTGCAGGTCCTGCGAAGACCCCCGATAACAGGGATCGCCATTGACTTAAATCGAAAAAGGTATTAAAGTACACGCATGAAGTATTCAGGCGCATGTTTCAGGGCGCGTGCATCGGTTCGATTTAGATACTTCAGGAGCTTTGTCTCCAGGGGGGCGCCACCCGGGTTTTGATGCGGTATCGGCCATAACAATAATATTGCAGGGACCACAGGTGGCAGAACCTGTGGTTTTTTATTTTGGAGGGAGGACCAATGATTATTGTACTGAAGAAGGGATGTAAGAAAAGAACCGTTGAGTCCATCATCAAGAAGGTGGAAGAACTCGGGTTTAAGGCCCATGCCATCTTCGGCGTGGAGAGAACCGTCATCGGAGCAGTGGGGGATGACCGGGACAAACACCTCCTCTATGCGCTGGAAGCCATCCCCTGCGTCGAGAAGCTGGTGCCCATTCTCCAGCCTTACAAGCTTGCGAGCAAAGAGATCCGAAGGGAACCCACCATTGTCAAAGTGGACGGCGCGTCCTTTGGCGGCGGACACTTTGGAGTGATCGCGGGGCCGTGCTCTGTCGAAACCGAAAAGCAGATTGTGGAGACAGCCATTCGAGTGAAAAAGGCCGGCGCACGTATGCTGAGGGGCGGCGCCTTTAAACCGAGGACCTCGCCCTATGCATTTCAGGGTCTCGAAGAGGAAGGGCTTAAACTCCTCGCCAGAGCAAGAGAGGAATCCGGCCTTCCCTTTGTTACCGAGGTGATAAATCCGGAGGACGTGGAGTTGGTGGGAGAATATGCTGACGTCCTTCAGATAGGGGCAAGGAATGTCCAGAATTTCTCCCTGCTCCGGAGAGTCGGAAAGTTCGGCAAACCCATTGTGCTGAAGAGGGGCATGTCCACAACCATACAGGAATTCCTCATGTCTGCCGAATATGTCCTGTCCGAGGGCTGCAAGGATGTGATCCTCTGCGAAAGGGGCATCCGCACCTTTGAGAATGCCACGCGGAACACGCTGGATATTTCCGCGGTGCCGGTAATCCACGAGCGGTCCCATCTTCCCATCATCATAGACCCGTCCCATGCAACAGGTGCGAGGAATTATGTCCCCCCGCTCTGCTTTGCCGCCATGGCATGCGGCGCAGACGGGATTATGGTGGAAGTCCATCCCGATCCCCAGAAGGCGCTCTGTGATGGCCCACAGTCCCTCACGATCGAGGACTTTGCAGTGCTCATGACGCATCTGCGGAAGCTCTCGAAGTTCAACGGAAAGAAACTGTAGCAGAGGAAATCACAGAAAGGAAAGTATCGGCGAGGGACTTATTTCCCCCTGATGAAATAATCCATGAGGGTATGCCCTTCCTCGACCACCATGATATCTTTTCTCTCTGCAATGCCTTCGTCAAAGGCAGCGCCTTTGTTGTCCTTCTTCTTACGGCTGTCGTAGATCACAAAAGGGACCGGCTCGCTGGTGTGTGTCCTTGCTTCGATGGGCGTGGCGTGATCAGGCATCAGCAGGATGCGGTATTCTTCAAAGGCCTTTGCTCCCCGCAAAACAGTCCCCACCACAAGAGCATCGAAGTCTTCGATGGCCTTTACCTTGTCCCGGTAATTGCCTGAATGTCCGGCCTCATCCGGCGCCTCAACATGGATATAGACAAAGTCGCATTTTTCCAGGGCCGTTAGAGATGACTCCGCCT
>JAMCQB010000051.1 GCA_023382175.1 Nitrospirota bacterium
TAAGGGGGGGGATGGGGGGGGGTATTCCTGTCCTGTTCGCAGAAGAGGCAGGGCTCGTCATGGAGTATTCGCCTGATGATGAGGAAAGGGTCTTTGCTGCTCTCAGGGATGCAGAGGCGCCGTATCAGGTCATCGGAAGGACCATCCCGGAAAAAGAGATACGGGTAAAGTTCGGCGATGAACCGATTCTCCGTGAGGGTATGGAGACCTTGCGGTCGCTGTGGGAGGAGACGAGTTATCACCTGGACAGGCTCCAGGCCAATCCCGCATGCGTCGATGAGGAACGAAAAAACATATGCGAAAGGACAGGACCTCACTTCGAACTTACCTTCACCCCGGAGCAAACCCCCTCTGATATTCTCGGCAGGAGAGGGAAGCCACGGGTCGCCATCATCAGGGAGGAAGGGAGCAACGGCGACAGGGAAATGACCTCAGCCTTTCATCTTGCAGGCTTCGAGACCTGGGATGTTTCGATGACAGACCTCATCCGTGGTGATATAACATTGGACCAGTTCAGCGGTATCGTCTTCGTGGGCGGCTTCAGCTACGCAGATGTGCTGGATTCGGCAAAGGGCTGGGCAGGGGTGATACGGTTTCATAAAAAGCTCTTTGAGCAGTTCCAGAGGTTCTATGAGAGGGAAGACACCTTCAGCCTCGGGGTCTGCAACGGCTGCCAGCTCATGGCCCTTCTGGGCTGGGTCCCGTGGCAGGGGATAGAGGACAGGTTTCAGCCAAGGTTCATCCGTAACCGGTCGGGACGTTTCGAGTCACGGTTCGCAGCGGTGAAGATCCTCCCCGGTCCTTCCCTCATGCTCAAGGGGATGGAAGGTTCGACACTGGGCATCTGGGTTGCTCATGGAGAGGGGATGGCGTATTTCCCGGATGAAGCAACAAAGAAAAAAGTGGTCGAGCTCAGCCTTGCGCCGGTGAGATATGTGGATGATGCCGGAAGGATTACCGAGTCCTATCCCTTCAACCCCAACGGCTCCCCTGAAGGAATCGCAGCCCTCTGCACACCCGACGGAAGACACCTCGCCATCATGCCCCATCCGGAGAGGGCATTCCTGAAATGGCAGTGGGCATGGATGCCCGAGGAGTGGAAGAAGACCCTGAAGGCATCACCGTGGCTCAGGATGTTCCAGAACGCCAAGGAATGGTGTGAGGGGAAAAGGTAACTCTGCGGGCTACTTCGCCCCTCCTATTTCCTGACGCAGACTCTCATGGGCACCGCCTCAGGAACATAAAGGGCCTTGCCGAGGAAAACATACTGGGGACTCGCAGCGCCATTCACCCTGAGGTCAAAGCTGACGCAATATTCAATGCCCATGGGCTGCACCTGGAAACTCATTCCCTTGATCTCCCTTTCTCCCTCAAGCCTGAAGAGAATACCATTCGGGGTGGACCTCACATCATCAAAGGGTTTTACGTTTTGATTCACCACGTTCGCGATGAACCCGTTCTCGACACTCACAGCGCCCGTAAAAACGTCCTTGGGAAATGCGGTGATGTGGGGCATATCCGTTTTCGCCACGCGCATATTCCATGTGTCTCCCGTTTTCCAGATGTAATAGCCTCCTCTGACCGTGATAAGATTTAGGTTCGGCTCACCCTCAATGACCATATCCAGGGGAATGGGCTCTCCCGGAGGGTTTGACGATAAAGGAGGTTCGTAACCCGGCGGCCCGAGAATAACGTCACAACCGGCTGCGGCCAGAAGACAAAAAATGAGCATTGTTACCCCTGCGGCATGATCTTTTGTTGCCATCGGTCCCTCCTTCAACGTAACAGGCTCTTCGCCCGTAGTCAAGGAATCCATAGATATGCTACCCTTAACTGGTGGGATTTGCAACATTTCCATCGGCGCGTTTTTCCGCAAACATTTTCTGAAACAGGGAGGGGATTATGGAAAAGGATGTGAATGTTATTGAGATGATGAAGGAAAAAGGGGCCAAAGGCCTGAGGATTATCAAGTTCGGTTTTCTGCTGTTCATCGCCTTTGTCATTGTCCTTATGCTGAACCCCTTTGTCGTTATCGGGGCCGGTGAAAGGGGTGTGGTCCTCAACTTCGGCGCGGTGCAGCCGATAGTCCTTGGCGAAGGACTGCATTTCAGAGTCCCCATCGTCCAGAAGATCGTGAAGATAGATGTGAAAGTGCACAAGGAACAGGTGGATGCTGAAGCCGCCTCAAAGGACCTTCAGGACATCCGCTCCACCATCGCCGTGAATTACCACATCCTTCCTGACAAGGCGAACTGGGTCTATCAGAACATAGGCACTGCCTTTAAGGAGAGGATCATCGACCCCACGGTTCAGGAAGTGGTAAAGGCCATCACCGCAAAATATACGGCCATCGAGCTGATAACCCAGAGGGAAAAGGTCCGCTCCGAAGTGAGGGCGCTCTTAAAGGAGAGGCTCGTTGCCTACAACATCATTGTGGACGATTTTTCCATCGTGAATTTCAAGTTCTCCCAGCAGTTCACCCAGGCCATTGAGGCAAAACAGACCGCGGAACAGCTGGCCTTCAAAGCTCAGCGGGACCTCGAAAGGATAAAGATAGAGGCCGAGCAGAAGATCGCCGGGGCCAGGGCTGAGGCAGAGGCGCTGAGGCTCCAGAAAGAAAACGTCACCCCTCAACTTATTAAGCTGAGGCAGATAGAGGCCTCCATAAAGGCCATCGAAAAATGGGACGGACACCTTCCGAAGATCAATTCGGGCGCCATCCCCTTCATTGATGTGAAGAGTTTCGATAAAGAATAAGCCCGTCACAGAGGAGATGGACAGAGGGGCCTCGTCTGGGGTAATATTAAGAAATGAATCAGACACGCCTCAGGTCAATCATGAGGAACATCAATGTACTGAATGTGCTGCTTCTTGCAGTGATCATCGCCCTTGCCGCTTACATATTGCCTCCGCTCCTTGAGGTAAACGTTTCCTATACCCTGCCCGCTCCAAAAAAGGCGGCACAAGAAAAGGAAGAACAACCTGCGGTGGCTCCGCCACCCTCCATGATGGAATATACGGTCATTGCGGAGCAGAACGTTTTCAATCCCGAAAGGAAGATCCCTGCCGAAAAAGCAGACGAAAAGCCCTTGCCGAAACCGGAATTTGTGCTCTACGGCACACTCATTGCCGGTGATACAAGCATGGCCTTCATGGAAGATCTCAAGGCGCCATACACCACCGCCGGCAGGGGGAAAAGACAGAGGACACTGCGTGTAGGAGGTGTGTTGAGTGGTTACACTCTCAGTCAGGTTTACACAGACAGGGTCGTCTTGCTGAGGGGAGAAGAAAGCATGGAGGTAAGGGTGATGGATTCCCATAAGAAGGCACGGGGGACAGAAGCTGCCGTTGCCGGTCAAGCACCTCCTGCGCGAACCCCCATCACTCAGACCCTTCCTTCACGGGTCGGGGGAATCAAACCTCAGGGGGCTGGACTTCCTCCCGGTATCGTAAAGGAGGGAACACCGCCGCAAGGGCAACCTTCCGCGGAAAGCGGGGCTGCTCCGCTATCTCAGGTAAAAGAGAAGTTTGATGCTCTTATAAAACAAAAGATGAACCGCTGATCAGATATCCTTTAATGAGACTGACCGGAGGTTTTTCCTCCGGTCAGTCTCATCCTCTCACAGCAGATCAGTAATAAACATATGTGCCGTAATGATACCAGTAATAACTGTCATACGAGTACCAGAGGTCGTAGTATGATGGGTATATATCGGCCCAATAGTAAACTACAGGAATGCCGTCAGGGGTCATCTCGATACCCGATGCAGTATACACGGTGTCGTTCCATGTAATGGCCAGATGAGTATACCCATTCCAGCTGAAGCGGTCAGTAACTCTGCTGTCATCCTGGTTATAACCAGGAACATTAGGATAGGTTGCATACCAATTGCCGGCCTCGCTTGTAAGAGCACTGAAGAACATCACTGCTACTGCCAAAACAGTTACAAGTGCGATTCTTTTCATTTCATTCACCTCCTTTCATTCTTTAAATATCCTAAGGGAATTCCCTTCTCCTCACTTTAAATGTAGTTCATACCCCCGGCGATGTCAAGCGCGAATATGCCCCGGTCCATTCGCGATTCCGGGGAGGATTACCAGAGCACCGCTGAGTTATGGTAAAATTAAGCGGTGATATAATGCTTTCGAAATCGATTCTAAGACAGATCAGCGGGTTGAACATTCTCCTCTTTGCAGCGCTCATCGCATTCGCTGCCTATACCCTCCCTCTGTTCCTTGATGTTAAGGCGAACTTTGTGCTCCCTTCTCCGAAAAAAGAGGTCGGCGAGAAACAGGAAAAGGCGGAAGAGCCACAGGCGCCGTCCATTGCAGAGTATGCGGTGATTGCGGAGCAGAATGTCTTCAACCCCGAAAGGAAGATCCCCTCAGAGAAGAAGGACGAACAGCCCCTGCCGAAACCTGAGTTCGTGCTGTATGGCACGCTCATCGCAGGCGACGCAAGCCTCGCCTTCATGGAAGACCTGAAGTCGCCCACTACCTCGCAGGGAAAGGGGAAGAGACAGCGGGCTTTGCGTCTTGGGGCGGCCCTGAGCGGCTATACCCTGAGCGAGGTGCACCACGAACGGGTAGTGATGCTGAAAGGGGATGAGAGGATCGAGGTGAGGGTGTCAGACAGACAGCACAAAAAGGCAAGAGGAGACGGAAATACTTCTGCGGTGAAGGCTGCAGATGCCCCTAAAGCAGTGCAGGTTCCCGGAGAACAGAAGCGGTTTCCTGGTATGAAGCAGGGTGGCAGCCATGGCAGTGGTCAATAAGTCGCGGTGAGCGGCTTGAGAAAAAATCCTTGTGAGGAAAAGTTTGTTCCCCACCAGAAAAGGGTCGGCCCGCCACAGTTACAGGCGGGCCGACCCTTTTCTGATTCTTGTTCCTTATTTTCAGTCATTCCCGCTGTCGGGAATCCTTCCTGCTTTTATAACTCCATCTTTCATTCTTTCTACGGCAAGGTCTTTGTGAAGCTCCACTTGTAATACGATGCTGTTGCGCTGCCGCTCACTATCTGGCTGATCGTGGAGGCCGGCGTCCCTGAAGGCACTATGATTACATCCAATCCGTAGGTGCCGGGTAAAATACCGCTCTTCAGCAGTGAAAAGAGAGGCACACTCAGCTCACCCGAGGTATTGGCCAGCCAGGGCGCAATGTTCGCAGGGAAGGAAAGCCACTGACCGAATTCGCTCAGCATAAACTTCCCTCCATAGGGCGGCGCATCCAGCACAAGGTAGATATCTACATTGCCGTTCTGCCAGCAGGGCAGCCACAGCCTCCCTGTCAGCATACCGCTTGCTTCTTCCAGCCCAAAGGGACGAAGCACCAGCGGATCCCAGCCCATATAGAGACCAGGGGAAAGAGTCCCGATATTCGTCGGTGCAGTCGGCAAAAGAGAAGTGTAGGTGCAGGTTGGGGCGGGCCTACCTGTAGGGACAGAAGCAAGACCGCTGATTGTAGTAAGCCCTGTTGGGCCGATAACAGTTGCAGCGCCTGTTGCCTTGTTGATCCGGTAGAGGTTAGTAGAACCTGCACCGGCTGCATACATTACACCTGTATCACTGTCAATCTCACAGCCGATATACCAGCCGAAGGGGATTCCGTGGGGACCAACAACAGTTGCTGTCCCTGTGGTCTTATTGATTGTATAGAGGTTGGTAAGGTCCATGCCATAAATAGTATCGGTAGCAACGTCAAAGGCCAGGCATCTTATATCACAAGGACCTTCACCACCAAAAACACCCACAATTGTTGCAGCCCCTGTGGCCCTGCTGATGGTATCTAAGGAACAATTGTCTATATCTGAACCGTAGAGCACATTAGAGATAGGGTCGTAGGCCAGTCCATGTATGTCAGAGGTGATAACATGGCTCCCGATAACCGTGACTGCGCCTGTCGTAAGATCAATCGTTCCTAACCCCCATCCGCTTTCCAGCGTAACATCAGAGACATACATTGTCCTGGTCGATGTGTCGTAGGCAAGTCCGCTCAAGCTCAAATCCTGGCCTGTGGAACCTATCGATGTGGCTGCCCCTGTTGTCGTGTTTAGCGTATAAAAAGCATCTACGTTGTCATCGGTCGCATACAAGATGCCTGCATGGGCTGCCTGCGTCACCAAAAATGGCAGACCAAGGAATAGTACTGAAAACATAACATACACATACATCTTCCTCATTCCTTTAATCATAAGATTACCCCCTTTTCCTAAGATTAGCCAAATATTAATACCCTTCTAAAGAGTAAAATCTCACTGAAAAGTTTGTGATAGTATCCCGATTAAATTTATCTTTGTCAAGCTTTTTTTGACAGAAAAAATCAGGGGCGGAAAACCGCCCCTGAAAGTATTTTATTGACTTATCTATGCACAGTTATACAGCAACAACTCAACTCACGGTGACGTCCCGGTGAAATTCTGGCCAGTGACATTGGCCCCGCTTATGGTCGCTGTCCTGCTTGTGGGTGTGAAGGTATATCCTGTCCTGCTCGGCGTTATGGTATATGTGCCATTGGCCAAGCCGGTGAAGGTGTAATTGCCGTTAGCGTCAGTGGTAGTCGTGCCCGTTCCTGCTCCGCTTAAAGTCATGGTAACTCCTGCCAAGGGGCTGCTTCCTCCCCCTCCTCCAAATCCACCACTTGTCGTCACCCTGCCTGAAATAGAGTATGTCGTAGCGCTTGGCGTCCCTGTGAAGTTCTGGCCTGTGACATTTGCCCCGCTTATGGTCGCTGTCCTGTTTGTGGGGCTGAAGGTATATCCTGTCTTGCTCGGCGTTACCGTATATGTGCCATTGGCAAGGCCGGTGAAGGTGTAATTGCCGCTGGCATCTGTCGTCGTCGTCCCTGATGCGGCCCCACTAAGGGTCATGGTCACACCTGATAGGGGGTTAACCCCATCCGTCACTGTCCCTGAAATAGAGTATGTCGTAGCGCTTGGCGTCCCTGTGAAGTTCTGGCCTATGACATTGGCCCCGCTTATGGTCGCTGTCCTGCTTGTGGGGCTGAAGGTATATCCTGTCTTGCTCGGCGTTACCGTATATGTGCCATTGGCCAAGCCTGTGAAGGTGTAATTGCCGTTAGCGTCAGTGGTAGTCGTGCCCGTTCCTGCTCCGCTTAAAGTCATGGTAACTCCTGCCAAGGGGCTGCTTCCTCCTCCTCCTCCACCGCCACCTCCACCGCCGCCTGTCGTCACCCTGCCTGAAATAGAGTAAGTCGTGCCTGCGCCTCCCACTGCTGCCAGAAGATCGATCCGTGGCGTGGTGACACCGCTTTTTGTGTCAGTATCAAGGACTCCGGTGCTCGTCATCCTCGTCACCACCTGGTCAGGGGTATCACCGGGGAATGCATTCGCTCCCTTAATCACCGCGATGGAACCCGCGATGTGGGGGGTGGCCATGGAGGTCCCTGAATAATTTGAAATTCCCCCGGCGTCAACATGCGCCCCTGGAGCCAACATGGTGAGAAAATAGGCGCTGTTGGAGAAACAGATCACTCTGTCGGGAGCGCTCGTCGCATCCGTGCAGGCGGACCAGTATTGCGCTCCATAATTTAAATCGTACACCGCGCCCACAGAGACCGCTGCAGGCACGCAGCCGGGTGAAGATATCCTGTTCGTATAACCGTTGTTCCCTGAGGCGATGGCTGCGAGGATGCCTGCGAGCCTGGCATTAGAGACAGGAGTTGCAAATTCATCCCCTGCGCAGGGTGTGGTGGAACCCCCACCCCCAAGGCTCAGGTTCATTGCCACAATGTTGTAAGCAGCCTTGTTGGCAATGCACCAGTTGATGGCGGCAATGATGCGGTCGGAATAGGCAAAGCCGTCGCTTCTGAAAACATTCAGCGACGCCACCCTTGTATCCGGGGCAACCCCGAGGACGATTCCGGAAACATTGGAGGCGTGGTCGTTGAATGTTCCGTTGTCGAAATCCCGGGTGCATGAGATCTTGCATCCTGCGGGCGCAGCAGGAGGATTCGTATCCGAACAGAAACCCGGCGCCGGTGAAGTGCAGGTGCCGAAGGCGCCATTCGCATAATTAACCCTTTCATCGAGAACAGCAACAGTCGTCCCCGTCCCCACCATGCCCAATGCCGCAACCTGAGGCTGACGTATGAAAGGGAGGGTCGAAGCCAGCATGTGATATTTTTTCTCGTTCTCAAAAACCCTCACCACCTCAGGCCGTGCGAGGAGCTGTTCCATGGCGCCCAGGGAATTTACCCTCATGAAGACCATGGGGAGATGGCTGTAATCTGTTATGGTATCCTGCTCTCCTGCCGGAAGGAATCCCATGACCCCCTGTTTCAGCGCAGCATATCCTGCCTTCTTCATATCGAGGATCTCGGGGGTGTCATGGTCAGCGCCGATATTCCGGCGCATCGCTTCTGCCGCATTCTGGATGGCAGTGTCGTCAAAAAGCACAATGACCTCCTGGGGCTGGCCTGCGGCTATCGCATCAATAACAGCGGGGGGGGCCTTTTCAGTCCCTGCCCAAGCCTGTCCTGATGCATTCCCAACGATAAAGACAGCAAAGACAAAGAGCAGGGTGCAGGAAAAAAACGTGCAGAATCTCCCGGGTTTCTTCTTGCCGTTAATCATCTGAACTCCTCCTTTGAACTTCTCCTTACTTTCCGGTAATCGGTTTCAAATGAGCGATAATAATTTAGCAATATTTGTGCCTGCATTTTGGATGGACACGTCCGTGAATACGCTTTTTTTCCAGTTTACCATAATTGCCGGGATATTTCCCTTTCTTCTCGCCACCTATCCCACTGCCATGTCCTTCAGCTTATGATTTTCGGGAGAAAACAGGAGGCCCTGCAGGATTTCCAGAGTGACCTTTGCAGAGATTGGCCAGGCAGAAGCCTATTTTTTTATGCTATGGAATTTCCGTGCAATTTTCCGGAAAACACTTTCTTCCATGAGCCTGATCTGATTCTGCAGGTCAGAGATCGTCTCTTCATTCTTGTGAAGATCGGACGTCAGGCGTTCAATCAAACCATCCCTTTCTTTCACCTCTCCCTCTGCTGTCCTCATCTGGCATACCAGGGAGTCTGCGACCCTGATAGTGCTCAGCAGTCGGTCTTCTGGTGACGGGGGGGAGATGCTGCAGGTGAACCAATCGATTATATCTGAGAGGCCCTGACCGGTATTAAGGACCCAGAATGCCTCATAGTACGAATCCCTGAGTGTAAAGAGCGACCTGAACCTGTTCAGGGACAGGACCGCGGAGGTAAAAATATCTTCCTTCTCAAGCATACTGTAATGATATTTGGCGAGGGCTTCCTTTTTTGTCTCTACCACTTTGCCGATGTCAATAAGGGTATTAAATCGAATCGGGTTGTATACTTCGTAGAAGACAACCTTGATTGAAGGGAACCTTTCGGCAAGTTCAATGCAGGCAAGTGCGGTTTCTGTATGGTCAGGATGTACATCAAAGGGAGAAGGGGAGAAGACCACCTGCGGCTTTTTGAGCATGAACAGCTCTGAGAGTTTTTCTCTTATTTCATTCCTATGGTGCCGAAATTGTCCGTCAGGCACGTGGAAAAAGATTATATCCCTGACGCCGAGTATTTTCATGGCATCTTCAAGTTCACCCTTCCTCAGGTCAGCCTTATTGTCCCTGGACACATTGACAGCCTCCCCATCTGAAAGAGCGATCACCGTAAAATCAACCCTCTCAGAATAAAGGGCAATTGTTCCACCGCACCCCAGTGTCTCATCATCGGGATGGGGTGAGAGAATCAGCGCCCTTTCAACATCAGGGAGTTCATAGAGGATGCCTTTCAATTCAGACATAACATGTTCTTCATCCTCTCCTGCCAGACAGCCGCATCATAATTCTTCACTATTATATCCCTCCCTTTTTCAGAAATCTCTGCACAGAGGTATTCATCAGAAAAAAGCTTATGGATTGAGTCTTTAATTTTACCAATAATCCCATTCTTATCCGTCCAGGCAATGGGAATAGACATGGTCGAAAAAGGCGCCATTAAGTAAATCCCTTCAAGAAACCCCACAGGGGCCCCTATTACCGGAAGCCCGGATGCCATGGCCTCTGCCGCAGCCAAACCGAACCCTTCGTACCTTGACGGGAAGAGCATGAAATCAGAAAGGCTGTATATCTCTCTCATCTGTGTCCTGTTCAGTCCTGAAAGTGTGGTGATATTTTCACCCTCCGGAGGAGAGGTCTCCCCACCGGTAGAAGTGACAATAACCCAGTACAGGTCATTCAGCTCCTGCATCAACCGCTCAATAATATCTCTGCCCTTCGAGATTTCCCATCTGCCGACAAACAGGCCAACCTTCCGATTTCGGGGAACAGCATATTTATTCCTCAGTTCTTCCTTATCATGAAGTCTGAAGAAAAAGCCTGTGTCAACAGGATTCGGTATAACCTCTATGTCCCCGAGGCCATAATAGCCTTCGAGTTCTGATTTCACCCGGTCACTCACTGCAATGATCCTTGCCCCTGATGCAGAACTCCGTTCGAGCAACTCGCCAATGACATATCTTATTTCATAATAGGTGCTTAAGGGAACGAATCCTTTGAGCGCATCGGCATAACCGGCATGGGTTGAGTGGAAGATAGTAAATGTGTTCAGATTTTTCGGAAAGTATCCTCCCCCGTAATACCCGTTCGCCACAACAAAATCGTACGTGCCGGATCGCAGGGACAACAAGCTTCTGCCGGCGGTATATACCTGTCCGATAAACGCATGATAGAGATTATAGGCATTGCCGAACTCCGAAGCACAGATTACTTCGGCTTTCCTGTTCGACAGCTCGATTAAACCGATGAGGGTCTTTGTGAAGGTTTCTATCCCCCCTGTATAGGTAGATGGATGAAAACCTGTAAGTATCAGGGCGTTTTTCATGGCACTAAATATCAGTAAAGCTCGCTGGTAAAGGAGAAAAAGTATAGTATATAATATATTTCGATGTCAAACTTGCTGAATCTTGTCAAATATTTCCTTATTAAGGACATAAAGTCCAGATATGCCGGTTCAGGGCTCGGAATCTTCTGGACAATAATCCTGCCGGTATTTCAGATACTCCTCTACTGGTTTGTCTTCTCAACGGTCATGCGGGTGAGACCCTATTCGAACGCCCAAATACCCTATGTCTACTTTCTCCTCTCGACCTTTTTTTTCTGGCTTTCCATCCCCGAGGGGATTTTGAAATCAGGAACGGTAATCATCGAGAATTCTGAACTGGTGAAAAAGGTTCCCTTTCCGACTATAGCCCTGCCGATATCGGTAACGCTCTCCGCTTATTTGCACAACATGATCGGGGTCGTCTTTTTTGTCCTTATCTATGCTGTTTCCGGGTTATCACACCTCCATTTGTTTCTCATAATACCTGTGCTCGTTCTCCAACTCCTGTTTTCTGTGGGGGCAGGTATGTTCATGGCAGCAATTGTATCCTACGTGAGAGACCTCCAGCAGGTAATGGGATATGTGCTCCAGGGGATGTTCTTTTTATCCCCCGTGCTCTATAGTCTTGACGCCATTCCTGAGAGATTCAGAAGCCTTGCATACCTGAACCCTGTCACCATTTATATTGAGTCCTACCACACAATAATATTCCAGAAGGCGTTCCCGGGTTTGTGGCACGTGGTGGGGATGGTCTGTATTTCCGCTTTGTTTTTGTTCCTCGGTATAAAGGTCTTTAACAGGCTGAACGAAGGCTTTGCAGACATACTCTAAAATGGAAATTTCCGTAATAACCACAAAGGATCTCATAAAAGCCTACAAATTATATGCGAAGCCGATAGACAGGCTTAAAGAAATACTCTTCCGCAAACAATATCACAGCGAATTCGTTGCCCTTGACAGGATGAACATTGAGGTGAAGAAAGGAGAGACCTTCGGCATCATCGGAGAAAACGGGGCAGGGAAGTCTACCCTCTTGAAAATAATATCGAGAACCCTTAAACAGACAGAGGGTGAAGTGCATATTCAGGGGAGGGTCTCCTCTTTGCTTGAGCTCGGTTCGGGGTTTCATCCTGAGTTTACCGGCATGGAGAATATATACTTTTACGGTTCCCTTCTCGGTATATCCCCTCTGGAGATGAAACAGAAGGTTGAAGATATAATCTCCTTTGCCGACATAGGTGAGCACATCAACTATCCCCTCAAGACCTATTCTTCGGGAATGTATGTGCGGCTCGCCTTTTCTGTTGCCATGGCCGTAGATCCCGACATCCTGATTGTGGATGAGGCGCTCTCTGTCGGGGATCTCTATTTTCAGAAAAAGAGCGCGGAGAAAATCCTCTCTTTTAAGGAGCAGGGGAAGACCATCGTCTTTTGCTCCCACAGCATGTACTATATCAACCGGTTGTGTGACAGGGTCATCTGGCTCAAGAATGGCCAGATTACTATGGAAGGCGCTCCCCATGCGGTTACACAGGCATATGAAACATATCAGTTGAAAAAAGAGGCGGTTAATCGGAGTGAAACAGCAGAGGCAACACCTGCTGTCGAGTCTGCGTCACCATCTCTGGTGTTGATCCGGAACATCATTGTTACTCCCTTTCCGACGGTGAGATGCGGCGACGACCTGAATATCGAGATGGAAATCATGGCCCGGGACAATGCTCAATCCTATCAGGTAGCGGCTATCCTTAAGAGAATAGACGGAATAGACATCATCGGGATAGGAACAAAAGAGTATGAGCCTTTGCACGGCAGCAGGAGAGTTAATCTCTGTTTCCCATCCCTCCAGTTAAAAGAAGGCACTTTTTTCGTTGAGCTCTATGCAATGGATGAGCAATTTGTGCATATCTTTGACATGAAGGCGTCGAATCCTTTCACTATACCCAAGGAGAGTGTTGAATTAGGTTTCATCAATATCCCTTATCGATGGACAATCTGAAAGTCATATCATGTCTGTCTGAAGCATAAGGACAAGCATAAGGGGGTGTGCGACAAATTTATTGGTAATTACCGTAAATGCTGAAAGCATAAGATTGCTTCGCTCCGCTCGCAATGACAAAAGCGAGGCATTGCGCCATGTTACCGTCATTGCGAGGAGAGAAGCGACGAAGCAATCTCCTCAGTGGCGGAGCTACCAATATTTTTGTCGCACACCCGCATAAGGGGCACGCATGGACAAATAGTCGAATATAGTGTATATTTATTGAGAAATATTTTGAGCAGCCCAGCACATTCACTATTAAAAAACAGATGGAAAATCCATTTAAAGAACTTATAAAAACACTTGAGTTCCCTTTCTGTTATTATGCATACGCAATTGACCGTGATGGGCTGATAGACTATTTCCATTACGGGCTCTGGGAAACTGGCACAAATGGATTGAAGGAGGCCCAGGAAAACCTTGCTTCCCTGATGAAATCCTTAATACCTGACGGCGTGAAAAGGATTCTTGATGTTGGATGCGGATTAGGCAGGACGACTCGTGACCTGACAGCAGCAGGCTATGATGTGATCGGAATATCCCCCGACACGAGACTTATGGAAATGGCAAAGGCAAAGTACAGGGAATGCAGTTCCAGACTCATAGTATCGTCCTTTGAGGATTACAGGAGTGTGGATTCCTTTGACCTGATCCTTTTCCAGGAGTCATCCCAGTACATAAAGGATCTGAATTTTTTATTCTCGCACTGTGGTAAACTTCTGGATAAAAAGGGCTATATATTAATGTGCGATGAAATCCGATACGAAAATTCCGATGACGCCCCTTTCCATGAAAAGAAGAGGCTTGAAAAGATTGCTCATGAATACGGTTTTAATATGGTGCATAACGAAAATATAACAGGAAGGGTGCTGGAGACAAGAAACCTTGCATTGAGATTACTTACTGTGAACAGAGACTCTATTATCAATGAACTTTCACCAGTCAGAGAAAATGTGCGGCAAGAAATCGAGTTTTTGATCGAGGGGTGGAAGTCACACACCGCAATGTTCGAACGTAATATGTTTGGATACGAGGTGTTTCTATTTCAGGGCTCCTGAGACGCGCCTTAGAGATTATTTTATCTTTATCATGTGAGGAATCTGTATGTCAGAAGCGTCATTAACAATCCGCATTTATGAAAAAGGCGATGAGTATGGTATCGTCAGACTCTTCAAAGATATCTTCGGCAGGGAGATGACCCTCGAGGAGTGGAGATGGAAATACACGGGCCGGAGCAAGAAGGTTTACTCTACAGTTGCGGTGACAGATTCTGAGGGAGTTGTTGCCCATTATGGATGCATGCTCCATCGCATGATTTATCAGGGCAAGGAAGTTTATGGCCTCGCAATTGGGGATGTCATGGTTCATCCAAAATTCAGGGGAACAAAGATATTCAAAAAGATAGCTGCGCTGGCCCCCCTGGAGATGGTAAGAGACGGCATTATCCTCGGATACGGATTCCCCAACGAAAGGGCTATGCTCCTTCCTGAAAAGCTCGGTCTTTACGAAAAGATTGAGGATGTATTTGAGGCGGGCGCGGAGGCTGATCTTACGAACAACCCCGGTCGTTTTATTTATAAATTCTTCCCCTTGAGGTATGATGACAGCCGGATTGACGCCCTGTGGGAATCTGTGAAAAGAGAGATAAGACTCGGCGTTGTCAGAGACAGAGAATATCTTGCATGGAGATACCAGGGGCATCCCTTTTATAAATACGAATTATGGGGACTGAAAAAACGATGGGGGAATAAACTTACAGGGCTTGCTGTCCTGAGGAGAGACGGAGAGAGGATATTGATAATTGATTTTGTCTGTAGTATCGATATGCTAAACATCCTCTTTCAAAAAATAGGGAACTATTCTTATTCAACCGGCATTAAAACCCTCAAGCTCTGGTTCCCCGGGTATCTGAAGAATACACTTGGTGAGATGGGCTTCCATATAAACCTCTCCGGCACCTGCATTCCACGAACAACCCACGAAAGAACCCTCACAAAGAGTGAGATGGAAGGACAATTCTTCTACACTATGGG
This sequence comes from Nitrospirota bacterium, assembly GCA_023382175.1. Classification (GTDB taxonomy): domain Bacteria; phylum Nitrospirota; class Thermodesulfovibrionia; order Thermodesulfovibrionales; family UBA9159; genus JAMCQB01. The sequence continues at coordinate 14,944 of JAMCQB010000051.1, forward strand.
GGATACGGACTTTCTGTAATACGTATTATTGTGTTTGAGTTTATTCAACAACCGCGTTAGGCATGCAGGGCGGGAAGCTATCCTGCCCTGCACTATATGAGCCTTCAATCAATCAGTCACCAGGGAATCAATAAGGAACAAAAGTCCCTCCTGCTATGTCCTTAAAGACCTTGAACCAGTCACCAGCGATCCATATCCACTCCTCAGTGATCTCCTCATCCCTCTTTGGCACCTTGAGCTTTTTGCCTGACGGTGAAACGAATTCTGGAACTTCAAGGGTATATTTAATAGTAACGGTTGCCCGATTTTCACTAATCTTTACATCCTTAATCTCGAAATTATAATAAATAGTCTTGAACTGATTCGCTATATAGTACTCCTTAGTCGTTATCTGCCTGAAGTAAGGGTCCATAAGGTCATAATTTCCTCCCCAGTTAGATACAAGCCTGTCGCTCCAGAACCGGGAGACCCTTTTCCGTAGACGTGCCTCGCTGGGGCTTTTTCCATCTTTATTGACCTGCCACGACTTTCCATCTACTATGCGTGTGGAGTAAATCTTAGCCTGTTGCCGTTGATCATCCCCGTATCCGATCCACAGAAGGTCAAACCCGCCTTTCCCGTCGGCCACAATCTGCGGGTAGTAAGAGTGCAGAACGCCCTCAACTTGCAGGCGCTGGTCCTCTTTCAGCCAGCTCTTGCCGCCGTCGGCAGAATAATTCAGATATATCTCGGACCGGAAGTTTCTGAAATCATGCCAGGCAACCAGGACATGGCCCTTCCCGTCTGCTGCGATCTGCGGCCCTGTCGAGGTGGAGACATAGGGTAAATTGGTATCCAGCCGGACCGGCTGGCTGAACCGGATCCCGTCCTCCGACACCGCAGCAAAAAGGTCCTCCTTCTTCTCCTCTGGGAGCACCCCTGTTACCAGAAAAACCTTTCCTGAAGGGTCCAGAGCGACTTTCAACTCGGCTGCACGGTCGGGTTTGGGAAGAGGAATCATCCGCGTCCAGGTTCGCCCCTCGTCAGCGGAGTAGGCTCCCAAAAACTCATGCTCGTTGAACCAGTATAGCGCCAGCCGGTTGCCCCGCGCCGCGGGCAGCTTCACCAATGTAAGGCCAACCACCTGTTCCTCCTCCCGGCTCGCCACAACCACCTCTTCCCACGTGTTTCCCCTGTCTGAGGAACGCCGGACCTTCACAGAAGCAGGTTTGCCTTCATTCCAGGCCACCCAGCACTTTTCCCCTTCCACAGCCAGCGTAGGGTTCGATACCGAAGACTTACTGTTAGGTTCCGCAGCATTGATCAGAATATCCTGGGCCTTCCATGAGCGCCCCGCATCGTTGGAAACATTCAGGTAGAGATCGGAGTTCCTTCCGCTGCGCTCGTCTACCCAGACCGCGTAGAGGTCTCCCCTGCCGTTTCCCGCTACAATAGGCTCGAATGCGCCGCCTCCGGTATTGAGCCTCTGGGTCTTTCCAAAGGTCTTTCCGTCATAGGAGGCGCGGAAATAGATGAGCTTGTCACCGCCCTTGCCAATCCCTTCCACTGGCTGGGTAAGCTTGGGCCGCCAGAAGACATAGAGCCCTTTGTCGTCGGCGTGGTGGACGATATAGGTTAGCGCTGCGCCAGGCGGGCTTTCCCCGCTGATCACCTGTTCCTGCCCCTGAGATCGGTAAACCAACTGCCCCTGGGCATTGTAATGCAGCGTATAGAGCTGACCCCTGAACATCCCAGCGGCCGGAGCGCTGAGAGGGCTGGGAATGCCGGCTGAATAATCCGGGCTCACGACTGTCCACTGATCCCGTTGCACCGTCGCACAGGCAGTTAGCAACAATAAAAGTGCGACCAGCCATCGTCTATAATTCATCAATCTTCCTCCTCCAGAAATCATGTCTCCTTCCCCAGAAATCATGCCTCCAAAAATCATGAGGTGATCGCCTGTCTGCGTGTCCCGCACAGGCAGAAAAGAGAAGTTTAATTTATCAAGGTCTCGTTTTTCCCCGCGCGCTTTGATCCCACGGTATCCTACAGCCGAGGACACAGGACATCCTGCCCCCGTTCAAAGAGCCCGTTTTCTGAAAAGCACGGAAGAACCCAAAAAAAGGGGCGGGCATCACAGCCCACCCCCTCATCGAATTGTCCAGGCCTTACTGTTAATCGAGCATTAAGGAGTAAACGCAGGCCATACCATCGGTTCCCGGTTAATCCCTGTCCTGGTCCCAACTCCAGCCGCAGCAGTCGCAGTCTGAATCTTATTAACTATGAAAGGTCCAGCGACGTAAGCTGTGCCTGAAATCGTGACAGCGGTATCCTCCAGGAACATAAACCCGCCGAGGTCTGTATTAGTAACCACTCCAGGCATTAAAACGTCCGCCCTGGTGATTATCCCAAAGCAGTTAACGCCCGTGTTGTATGATCCGGACCATCCATGCTCGTCCCGGTCCCACGCCGCATATGTATTCGCATCATTAGCCGTGGCGTAAAGCCCTCTCTTGATTCCACCGCCAGCGGCCGGCGCCATTGCACTCCTCAGGCCGACTGGAAGGATGTGCCAGCTTGTGGTCACATACGTTGTCGGATACCATGAAGCGGCTCTCCAGCCGGTCGCAGCATCCAGGTTGGTGAAGTCCGGGTCTGAATCGGTGGCGTTGTTGAGATAAGTCGTCGAGTAATTAAGCGTCATGTTGGCTGCTGTGTCGATCACATCTGCCCATCCATACACATTCGCCATGGCAGCCGTTTGCGGACCGACCGGCACCGGCTCAACAATGAGAAATGCGATCTGATTCGAAATCGGCAAGGTCAGGGCTGTCGAGGTCACAGGGGCAGCGTTTTCAAAAAGCACCACATTGCCGGCATCTGTGACCTTGCCGCCGACCTCAAACGTCATCATGTCATTTGGCGTGGTGGTAACGTTGGCGTCAAGGTGGTTACATCCTATGGTGTTAAAATTAGTAGCGCCAGCAGTCTTATGGGCATACGAAAGATGGTAGTTGGTAATGCCGGTCTGACCCCAGGCTGAGTCCCCATAGTTGGCGATTGTGACAAAGCTATAGACCCCGGACTGGGTAGAAAGATATGGGAACAGGAGACTGCTCGCCTGCGCTCCTTTTACGCCTACACCCAGAAGAAGGGCAAAGGCAAAAACAACTACAACTATCAAGGATATCTTCTTCACTTTTAAACCTCCTTATTAAATCAACTTTCCTTTTTCTTCGTCTTAGCCGATGGCTAAGAACCTTAAAACCAACAAAACCGCACTTACTTAACTTGCTTGCTCATCCTCCCTTCCCTGATTTACCACCTCCTTTTCATCTAAAATCTCAGAAATAAAGTTGCTATCAATGATAGCGATGATTTGTCTCTTTTCACCCCCCTCATATAGAGATTATCCTTTAGTTGAATAAATTGTAATGAAAGGGCTTTCCTTTGTCAAGCTTTTTTTCAACTTGTTTCACGGCCTTTCATCCAGCATTGAGCACCTCTCAATCCTCTAAATAATGACCAGTATAAACAAAGGACCTTTCCATGTCAAGCTTTTTCAAAGAACTAAATTCAAGTAAAATTATAAGCAAAAAACAGGCCAGATCAGGCTTCCCATGAAAATCCATCATCCTTGACACGCGAGGCAGAGCGCTGCTGTGTTTTTATAATTGTCCCGGCATGTTGCGCCTCACAATGAACATCCCGTTTCCCGTCCTTCACCCTCTGCTCCAACAATGAAGAACTCCTTTTGTGGTTATTGTGCATCACTAGTGTATTTTATGCTCCACATGACGGAAAATGAATGCATCGAGGACACCACCCCTCAGTCGGGGTTGTTCGTCATGCTCACGGGCTATCCTTGGGGGCATCTTGAGGGCCTGAGTTGCCGTCCTTTTTCCCCTTCTTGCTTCTTTCCTGTAGGAATTGATCTATCGACTTATCCTTCGCGACTCCCTTGTATTTCTCAACGTAATCCGACGTCACTTCCCCGGCCTCCTGCATGTTCTTCATGACGCGAGGGGTGAGAAGGATTATGAGCTCTGTCCTTGTATTTTCATCTATTGTACTGCCAAAGAGATAACCGAGTATCGGAATCTTGCTGAAGAGGGGTATGCCCGATCTTGCTTTAGTAGCGTCTTCTCGTATAAGGCCCCCGATAATGATCGTCTCGCCATCTTGTGCAACAAGGTTTGTCGTCGCTTCTGTCTTATCGATGCTTTCCGCGGTTGTTCCGGCCACGTCTACTCTCTCTCCGCGTGAAGAAACCTCTTGAGTTATCTCGAGGGCAACCAGTCCGCTGTCATTCACCTGTGGTTTCACCTTGAGGATAATCCCTATGTCTTTATATTGAATCGTAGCCGTAGTCGTGTTTGTCGGCGTGATGCCAGATATAGGGGTAACCGTTGTTGAGACCGCAAGAGGAATCTGCGATCCTACCTGAATCCTCGCCTCACGATTATCCGACACAAGGATGTGGGGAGCAGCGAGCACTTTTGCCTTACCCTCTGACGCAAGGGCTTGGAGAAGGAGTTTGACATTATTCGCTGCATCGAAAGCAGTAAACGTAAAGGTCGGAGCAGTAATCGGGGCGTCGAGTTTTAAAGGACCGCTAATATTAATATCCTGCTGGAATGGTTTCAATCCTTTTATTCTCAAATCGTTTTGTATTGTCCACTGCATCCCAAAATTCAATTTGTCTGATAAGTTTACCCGAACAATGAGACCTTCAATCACTACCTGTCTCGGGACTACATCGATCTTCTTTATCGTCTCCTCGATAAAAGCATAGTCACCGGGCGTAGCGAGGATCACCAGGGTATTGTTAATTTCATCGGCAAAGATCCTCGTCTCGGGAGAGACGAGGAATCCCGTTCCTGCAGCAACCGCTGCGGGTCCGGGCCTGGGCGCCTGAGGGGCTGCCGGCGCTGCCCCGGTCGCGGCCCTTCCCGGCTCTGCCCTTGGCGCAGCGGGTGCAGCCGCACCTCCCCCTGAAAGTATTGACTGGAGCATTGAGGCTATGTGAGCTGCCTTGCTGTTCTGCAAGGGATATACCATGACCTTGGGCCTCGCCTCTGCGAACATGCTGTCAAGTGTTTCAACCCATTTCCTTACATAGTCCATCTGCTCCTTTGTGGATGCCACTGCAAGCAGTGAATTGAGCCGCAGTATGGGGAGTATCCTGATAGTTCCTCCCTGCACATTGAGTCCTATGGTGTGCTCGATATCCGGCATGGACTCCTTCAGATTCATGTTCTTGAACGTGAACATTTCAATGGCCACCTTGCCGGGGTCCTTTCCCACCTGAGAATACACAAGCTCCCTGGAAACTTCATTCAAGGGAACAATCCGGTAAAGTCCCTTCTCCTCCACAAAACCTATGCCGTTTATTCTCAGGATCGTCTCCATCACCGGCAGGACTTCTTCCCTGGGAATGGGGGTGACGGTTCTGAAGTTCACCTTGCCTTTGACCCTCTGGTCGATGAGATAGTTCACCCTGAGGATGTCCCCGAAAACCGTCTGGACTACTTCAAAGATGTCGGCGTCATCGAAGAAAAAGCTCACCGGGCCCCCTGCCTGTTGAGGCTCCCGCCTGAAAAGCTGAGGCGCAACCGGGGGAACCTGTCCCGGAGGAGCAGGCGCCTGCCCTGTCTCGGGCTGCCTCATCGTTTCCGGCTGTGCTTCAGTAGGGAGAGGTTTTTCGGGTTCAGCCCGCGGAACAGCAAGTTTTTCAGCTGCTTTCTCATTGGCGCTTTTTTCCTGCTGCGGCGCAGGTGCGGGAACCCCTCCGAAACCCCCTCCGTATTGTGCCAATAAAGGAGAGTCCGGTTCCGATGAAAGAGCAGACGCCACTCCCGCATCAGATGCTCCTGCGAAAGAAAAAAGAACTAAGGACAAAAACAGCAGGAATATACTTCCCGCGACAAGCAATGTCTTTTTCAACAACATCCTCCTCTGCAACGCAATTACCATAATCGATATTAGATAGGCTTGTCAAGCCAAAGGAAGCGCAGTGGAGAAAGGGAAATGCTTGCGATAGAACCTCATCAGCCCTTTATACAATGCACCCTTTTGCCTGTTTCACCCCCTGATTCACCGCCTTCGCATACCCGAGGTTGTCATCATTCTGAACCCATATCACGTCAGGAAAGTTTTTTGTGACATACGCAGCGCTGTCATCCGAGGAGGCATTGTCCACGATAATTATCTCGTAGGGGATATTGCCTGAAGTGCTGTAGATAGAGGAAACACGCTCATAAAGCAGATATCTATGGTTCCAGTTAGCAATTACAAAGGATACTTTTAGGGATGGATGCGAATTTTTAAGTCCAGTCTCTCAGGGTCTTTCTCCGGCCTTACTGATGATCTCACATTTATGGATTAAGAAAGGGATTTCTGATTACAACGCCATCCATTGTCTGTCCGTCATTCAGGTCCTCAGATAACAGAAGTGAAGCGCCACCTCTTCCAGCAGATTCTATTATCATGGAGTCCCAAAAAGAGTACTTATACCGTGAATGGATATCTATGGCATCCAATATGCTATTGCCATTATTAACAACCACAGGCCATTTTAAAAGGACCCTCACAATCTCCTTGGCCTCTGAGATGTCTAATGGTTTAGGGATTTTCTTTGTCGCAATTGCGAAAAACTCCTGTAAAACCTGAGTGCTCAAGACCCCAAGGCCAGAAGCCCATAAGTCCTTCACAATCCTCAATGCGATTGCGTGTTTATCTCCAGCAGAGGTGTCATGGGCATAGACTAAGATATTCGTGTCCAAAAATACTTTATCTCCTCTCATGTAACTCTTCTCTTGTGACCGAGATATGACCCTTTGTTCCGAGGTTAAAACCCTTTTCAAGAATTTTCAGATGCCTCTCCATCGCCTCTTTGTAACCGGTAGAGCTTCTGATTTTTTCCTCCAGGGATTCTTTCAATAACGCACTAAGGGATTTGTCCTCCCTTGCCGCCAACTCCTTAGCCCGCTTTAACAACGATTTACTCAAAGATAATGTCACGTTCTGTCTCTCCATAGATATCGTCTCCTTTCTATTTCACATAAATATGTGTATCACATTTTATCGTGATTTGTCAATGACTACTGCGAATTATAAAATGTCCAGGGAATTGTATGCGAAAGGTTGTTTTGGGGTCAAACCTAAATAATACATTTTAGTTCTCCATAGATTTCTTTATCAGAGCAAGATCCTTCCTTAATTCCCTGTCCTCCTCCATCATCTTTTCAACGCCCCTCAGAGCATTAGTCACTGCCTGGAGTGTTATGCCAAAAATCCTTCCTACTTCAATATTCTTCTTCCCGCTTAATGTCTTGCAAAGATAGATGGCAATCTTCCTCTGCCTCTCGGTCGCCTTTCTCCTCTTCAGTAATTCTTCTTCCCCTATCCCATAATATTTAGCTACCGCTTTTATGAGATCTTCTACCTTATGCCTGGTTTCAATCTTTTTTATCTCGGGTATCTCTGTTTTATCCGGGGTCTCCTGCAAGTATTTGATAACTTTCTTTCTAAACACCTCATCTCCCAAAATGCTCCCAACTGCCTTCGCTAAGGGCGATTCCTCTTTAATACCAGCATGCACAAACTCCTGATATTTCCTGGCTGCTACGGCCCGTCTCTTAGAAAATGAATAAAGTGTATCATCTGTATCGGCAATTGCTTCAGTCCTTCCAAGAATATATCCCCTATAACTGCTCCATTTGCAATCTTCAGGCCTTTTTACAATCCCTGTCCTTACAGGATTTAGATGAATATACCTCCCCAACTCAAGCAGATAGCTTGCTTTATCTACAATGAATGCTTTGTAGCGACCCTGAAAGAGATGCCCTGCCCTATTATGTCTTCTATTTGTATAAACCGTATAACTTGTATTGATGTTCTGCATCACTTGTTTCAGGTTAGCATAGGGTGTCTCTATTAGCAGATGATAATGATTATCCATCAATACATAAGCATGGAGCAAGTATCCATACCTTTCCTTTGTCCTCTTAAGAATCCTTTTGAATTCATCCCTGTCTTTATCATCCCAGAATATCCGCTCCTTCTGATTGCCCCTTGAGGTGACATGATAGAATGCACCCTCATATTCTATTCTTAATTGCCGCGCCACATAAAAATGTTAGCATTACCTTGCAAATCTGTAAAGTGTATTTTCTAGGTTTGACCCCAATACTCCGTACTCAATCCCTATCGCATTAAGGAGTTCCGTATTTTCGCTCTTGACGGCATCGTAGGCATACGCTTCACAGTACAGCGGGATCACTCGGTTGCTTTCAATATCAGCTGCCACGATCTTGCACAAATGATAGCCGTTGCCTACTTCATGTTCACTGCCGTCATAGACCTTCCCCAAAAACTCCATTTTCCTGGCGTATTTCTTCCGGATGTCCCCTGGATCTATCGCAATAACCATCTCATCGGTCACTTTCGAGGCCCCAAGCCGACAAATCTCTTCATTGATCGCCTCCGTGAAATCCTCGTCATCAAGATTCCGCGACAACCGGTCTTCAGTCTTGATCAATGCCTGCTCTTCTTTCAAGGTCCTCGCTATGTTGCTTAATTTCACGTCTTTTGCTGCCTGTATCCCATACAGCATTTCCTTGATAAGTTTCTGCTTGGGCCTCTTAAAGCCCTTTGATATGATTCCTGAGAATTTCGAGAGTTGTCCCTTTACATTGGCCACCGTCTTAGAGTTTTCGCTCATGGTTCCTCCATCTCCGCCTCTGGCAAGGCTTTCCCTATGATAGAGGTTGTTAAACTCAGGAATCTCTTCTTTCGCAAAAAAAATGCCCCTCTCCATATCTCATTTCCCCATTTCTATTGCTACTTCAAGACGTTAGCAGCTTTGCTCACCAAAAACTCAGGAAACTCCAGAAAGGAAGCCGGTTAGAGAAAGGGAAATGCTTGCAGTAGAACCTTATCAGTCCTTGATAGAATGCAATCTTTCTCCTGTAGCCCAAGAGACTTGCCGACGCTCCTTCATGATGGACGACGTGTGCCTCCGGCACGAGATAGATTCTCCAGGGCGTATTTTTGTAAAGCCGGTAACACCACTCCACATCGTTAAAGTAGAGGGGCATGCCTTCATCGAGAAGACCGACTTCATCCCAGCATTCCCTCTTCACCATGAGGGCGGAAGCCATGGGCTGCCGGATCACGCCGGCAGCGAGGTGCTCTTCCCCAGTCAATTTCCACCTTCGGAAAGGACCAAGCGCGTCGATCCCCAGGCTCTCCAGCAAAAGCGCTGATGGGGTCGGAAATCTCCTGCAAGAGATCTGCATCCTTCCATCAGGGTAGAAAAGCAAGGGTGCCGCTGCGCCTGCAGAAGAGTTCGCTGCCAGGAAATTGACAAGTTTCTCCGTGGTGCCTTCCAACAGCTTCACGTCGTTGTTAAGAAGAAAAAGGAAATCACCACGTGCCCGTTTCGCGCCCTGGTTCACCGCCTTCGCATACCCCAGGTTGGTATCGTTCTGAATCCATATCACGGCAGGAAAGTTCTTTTTGACGTATGCGGCGCTGTCATCTGAAGAAGCATTATCAACCACAATGATTTCATGAGAGAGTGTAGCTGCCGTGTCACCGATGGAAACAATGCATTCCACAAGCAACTGCCGGTGATTCCAGTTGGGGATAATGACAGAGATTCTAAGCTCAGATTTTACCATTCTTTTTTGATGTAATTCATTTAATTGCACAAAAAGATAAAATAAATGAAATATTAATCTCTTTTCCTTAAGATAAGAATAACTTCGTCTTTATTTTTGAAAAATAGTTCAACTTCAAATTTAAAATCAAACTTTTTCTTTAAAGCTAAAATCATCTCGAGCATTTCGGTTTGCGTCCAAACATGAAAATGAATGCTATAATTAGTATCTGTAAGCCATCTTATGTGACGTTCGGCTTCAACATCTTCCATTTTACCAACAACTCGTGTCCACTCTTCAAGATGCTCCACCTTTGACCATTCTGGGCCTTCCTGGTAATCCCGCAGTAGATGTTCAAAGGATGTTACTGGTCGATCGATATCAAAAGTATAGCGTTTGTCCGGAACAGAAAGGTATAATATTCTATCCTTCTTAAGGACTCTCAACATGTTTCTAATTGCTTCAATAGGATTTTGACAATGTTCAATAAAATGATTTGCTATAACAAAATCTTGAGTTGAATCTTGTATATTTTCGAGACGTTCCCCATCGTCAATAATGTCAACATGTAGTATCTCGCTTGAATTTAATTCCGGATATTGTTTCTTCAGATCAGAAATTGACATTCGATCAACATACTTCACTCTTGCTGATTGGGAAACCTTTAACGGGCTGTGCAAAGCTCCTATTTCAATTCCGTCTCCTCTTATATATATGTTTGCAAGATATTCTCGCCCTAATGAAACATTCTGATTAATATGAGAAGTGAAAATATCCTTCCCTTTTGATGAAGGATGAAACAGCCAATTTTTAAGTTTTCTTATTATAGTGTGGATATGTAGCGCGATGCCTCTTTCATGTCTTTATAGATGAGGCTTGCCATTCCTCTTGAAAGTCTTTAGGTTCTTTCTTTATTTTCCCTTGCTATCAGAGAGCTTTACGAAAGGGCTGTGAATCAAGTATGAAACATATCTTTCAGGCTCTCCATAGGTACGATCTTTTACATCTTTGCCTTTCAGAACTGTCATGAAAGCTCCAAAATCATTTGCCATATTAAACATATGCCTTAAAGCAAAGGATAAGGGGATATGTAATTGATCTAATTCTTCAATTATGTTTGGATTAAGGACATAGCAGAACTTGTCAAGCCTGAGTATGGCATCAACATCTTTAAGCCAAAGGGTTAGATGTTCTATACAGATATGTCTCCAAATTGTTTCATTATAAAAATGACGATGTCCCAGCACAAAGGCATCATTAGATTTCAGGTAAGGGGTCCAAATTTCAAAAATGGCACCATGAACTGATACCCTGATTAGTTCTTCGAGAGCTTCTTTAGGGGAATCCAGATGCTCAAAGAAATGGTGAGAGTATACCTCATCTACAACATTATCTTCAAAGGGTAATTTTTCTCTCGTGATATCCATGACAAAATCCACGCTATCATATTTAATAATGTCTATCCCCAAGAATCCTTCCTTTTTATTTTGCCCGCAACCCACATCCAACTTTAGCATTGTTCCACCCTTATTGATTTGGGATTCATTTTTGTCATTTAATCTGGAACTCAACTCAAGAAAAGACCGCGCCAGAGTCTTTTTAATGCCATGCTCTTTAAAATATCGTATGCCTCTTTTTACCAACAGCCGATTCCTCCTCAATGATGCCAGAAAAGGATATTCATAACTTTATCGAAAAGTCCTCTTTATCAGTTGTTAAGTTAGGACTATAGAACGGATCGCCTTTCTTAAGGATATGCCCCCATTTCCGTACGAATAATTCTCTCTCCTTTTTCAACTCCTCAGGTTTTTCATGTCCATGTTCGTTTTCCACCGCGTGAGGTCCATGATAATACAATTCAGTATGTGGATTATAAACGATTAAGTAATTCATTTCTCTGAGCTTAAGGCAAAGATCGATTTCTGCGTAGGAAGAAAGCCGGGGGTCAAATCCTCCAGCCTCTTCAAAAATCTCTTTCTTGACCATCACGCATGCAGACACTGCGGATACGTTCTGGACACATTGTGTCCGTCCGTTATACCCCGGACTATTGCGTGGATACCGGTAATGAGAACGCCTCACATTTCCTTTTTCATCGAGGATTAATCCAGCAGCGTATACGGTCTCATCGGGAGAGAGCAGCTTAGCCCCGACAGCTCCGGTTTCTTTCCTCTTTGCAAAACCAAGCAGGAGTTCAATCCAATTCTTGGTTATAACCTCCGTAGCGGCGTTCAGGAACAAAACATACTCGGTGTCAGTCTTTGAAACCGCATAATTACTCACCTCCGATAAGTTGGATGATTTGTCACACCGTAAAAGCCTCACCCTGGAGCCATTTTCTAATTCTTGATAGGATTTAACATTTTTTTCTTCCGGGGGGCTGCTGTCTGCAATAACAAGCTCATAATTCCTAAATGCAGTCCTGTCAATTATTGAATTGATACATTTTTTAAGAACTTCACCGTGAGCTTTTGCAGGGATTATGATTGATACTCTTGAACGCTCGTTTACTTCGAATGTCATCCCGTACAGCCCTCGCTCCGTTCCCTCGGTAACGGTGCCTTTCCATCCACGCCTGTCAACAGCATCTTGCAGCGCTCTGACAGCAGCCTCATACGCATAGGGCTTTGCATCTGGTTCACCTGCCGCAGAACCCGGACAGGCCCTCCAGTGATATAATATTTTTGGAATGTGAACAATGTTTTCGGTCAGTTCAGTCACTCTGAGCACGAGGTCATAGTCCTGCGAGCCGTCGTATCCTTCTCTAAATCCTCCCACGGTATCGATAAATGACTTCCTGAAGACGTTGAGATGGCAGAGATAATTTTGGGCAAGGAGATAGTCGGGGGACCAATCTGGTTTAAAAAAGGGATCAATTCTTTCACCGTGAGAAGATATCTTGTCTCTATCTGAATAGATGAAATCCGTACCTGGATGCTTATGTATCGCCCGAACTACCTCATATAATGCAAAAGGAGCGAGCGTATCATCGTGATCCAACAGGGCAACAAAATCTCCGGTAGCGAGAGCAAGGGCTGCATTGGAATTTCTTGCTATCCCCCCATTCTCTTCAAGATATTTAACCTTTATCCTTTTTTCGCCACGCTGTATGTACCCTTCAATAATATCTTTTACAGAGAGTTCCGACGAGGCGTCGGCGAGGCAGAGTTCCCAGTTATCATATGTCTGACTGATAACCGACTCTACCATTTCAACAAAAACATCTCGCTCAGGATTAAAAACCGGCGCCACTATGCTTATCTTAGGCCTCAGCTCAAACTGTTTTGAGCGTCTTCTTTGCTCTCCAAGAACTGCGGCATCAGGTTCATTTTTTTTGATCCACAGTGAATAACCGTCCAGCTTAGGCTCGGTTCTTTCCTTTAGCCCGCGCAGGAATGCGATATATAGCACCGGTTTGATCAAGGGCAGAAGGAGTAAGAATCGGTAATATTTTTCCCCAAGAAGATATTTCGCCGTGTATCTCATATCTGCAACCACTGTCCGTATCTTGCCCATGGTAGATTGAATCTTGCCTGCCGTCAGATCTATGCCCAATTTTTCCCTGATGTACCTGGTGGCTTTTCCATCGCCATAGGATCTCGTAACCATGTATTTTAGGTAAAACGGATGTGAGTGATACACGGCAGCCCGCGGGCAGTATAAGAATTTGTACTGGGTCTTCATCTGCAGATACCAGAGATAATCCTCCCATCCCATTATTACCTCATCAAATTTATTTTCTTCCCAGAGCGTCTTTAAGAAGGCGCAGTTGGCATTTGACAGGTGTGGTGAGTTGCTGCCGAGTCCGACAGCAGGGAACATCGATCTGACCGCAAGTTCTTCAAATGGGTTCATCCCTCTTATCGGTATCTGCCTCCCAATGACGGCATGTGCTTCACCGGAAAGAATTGGCTCTACCAGTTCCTTTAACCAATGGTTGTTTACCGGGATACAGTGGGCCGACAGATTGCAGATGATTCCCCCCCGTGCGAGACTTATCCCTTTGTTGAGTGCATATCCAAAGGTGAACTCCTCCGGAGGCATCTCGTAAATCCTCGCATTGAACTTCTTGACGATTTCGAGTGTCCGATCGGTAGAACCTGAATCAAGCACGATCACCTCAAAATCTATGCCGATGACCTGCTCAAAAAGCATGGCCAGAACTTCTCCTATATACGCCTCCTCATTCTTACACCTGATGATTATGGAAATCATGGAATCACATACCTTCGTCAGAGAAATTATTGGGAAATTCTTGCCACAAGCTCATCTCGCAGATACTTTTCCAGCAGTTCTACCTCTGCATCGTTTCTCGGCAATGCTGCAGGTGCAGACTGCGCACCGAACTGGTATAGTCTGTCGTCACCTACGTAAAAGAGTTTCTTGCAGATATCAATATGTCCCGAAGCACTGGCAATGCTCTCCCTGTTTCCCGCAATCAAGGCATCACATGAAAGGATATCGTCTATCGAGAAGTGTACATCACAAGGTGAGTCAGACAGCATGAGGCCTTTTATCTCTCTCATTTCTTCACTATCCCGGGTGTCGAGGTAAATTCTGACGAAGTGCCCCCTCTCAGCAAGATGACGAGCAACTGAAAGCGTTTTATAAAAACTATTGTTCTTCTTAAACGACGAAAAGAGAAAACTGAGGGATAAGCTTTCCTCGGAAATGCCTGTTTTTCCCCTGTAATCCATGATAATGTGCTCATATATGCGCAATACATTCTGAGCTTGAACATGAGGGGTATAGGTCTTGACCACCATCTCGTATGCCTTTTCCCCTAAAGTCTTCCTCAAAGAGAGGTTCTCAATGAGCACTTTGAGACTCCGATACCATTCCTCCTCTGTTGAGGCCAACAGGCCATTCTCTCCACTTCTAATCGCCCATTTATACGCCTCTGTTGGAGAGGCAATGGTGGGTATCTTCAACAGCGCAGCCTCAAAGTATTTCAATTCACTCTTGGCTTCGCAAAAGGGATTGTCAGGTTCCAGGGGGGCCATGTTGATGTCGACCTTTGCAATGTTGAAAGGTAACTCTTTCCAATCAACATAAGGAAGTCTTTCTACCCTCGTCGAAAAAGCATTAAAGCGGTGATCTAACTCGAGGAATCCGCCTATGGAGAGCATGACATTGTTGTACTCCTCCAAGATTCGAACAAGGGCAGAGCTTACGACCTCAAAATCCTTCTGATGGGTTTTCGTCCCGCTGAAATATCCTATTTTTATAACAGCAGGATCACGGGTAATCTCTCTCAGTGCTCGAGATGATTCATTCACCTGGGTCTCATTAAGGCCATTCCGTATGACAAAAGCCTTTTTCCCGAGCTTTCTCACCTTATCCGCAAGATACTCCGTAGTCCCGACAAAATAGTCGCAGGCATCCAATGTATTCCCGCATTCCCGAACATGCCGGACCCACTTATTCCTGTCTGACGGATTCATCCGCCGTATTTCATCTATCCGGTCAAGAAGGGAAACGTCAAAGATGTAATCGTCAAGATCAAACACCACCGGGATACGGAGTTCGTTGCATTTCTTTATAAAGGCATCGAGGATATTATTCATTGGAACCCTGTGAACGACAACAATGTCGAAACGTAACGCCCAGGAGAGTCTTGCGTCGATCTCTTCAATTCCGATGATTTCACTTGTAATCCCGACCTGAGAAACGTACTCCTTCATGTTATATCCCCTGTAGCGATTCGTAACTCCGGCCCACGGGCTGAGAAGAAAGAGGACCTTAAATCTCCTCGGGGTTATAAAATGTCTTATTCCCTTTATCTCCGATATATTCGAAGAGATCTTGGAACTGAAAAACTTAGTTTTTATCTTTGCCTGAGACTTTTTGAAGAAGACCTCATATCCTTCGTTTTTTATTATCTTCAGGGACTTCATGAACAGATCGAATACTTTCCTTCGCCCTGTGTGCCCCGGGAAGGTCTTTTCCCGCATCCTTCTGAAACCGTCCAGCATCTGCCAGCCAAGCGTATTCCTCATGGTGGATATCGTATCTTCCAGGTGTGATATCTGGACATCTCTTTTCCTCACTGCAGATTCCAGGTCTGAGATCCACCTGTCGCTTTCTCTCACTGCCCTTTCCAAGTCCGATATCTGGCCGTCCTTCTTTTCCAATATGGCCGTTAGATCTATACGTTTTTCTTTCAATTCATCAGAGATTTTCTCTCTGTCATATACAAGATTCACAATAATCTCAGCAGTAATCTTTTCACGGTGTTTATCGATGATCTGCATGTACATGCCTTTCATGCCTTCGATATCGAATCGATTAATCTGTAAATCCCTGCTCCACTGATTATACCGTGCGGTGATCTTCCCGATATGGTGAAAGGAATGATGTTCCCCTATCCTGATCAGCAGATCCCAATCCTCATAGAGCTGGAATCTTTCATCGAGGCTTCCGGCGGAACTGAGGACCTCCCGATAAAATAAGAGTGCATTAAAAGGAATGTAATTACCGACAAGAAGGTCTTTATACGAAAAATCTTTTGAAAATAACGTCCTGCCGACATCGACCATTTCCTCTCCTCCAGGTTTAACCTCTTGAAAAATCATTTCTGTATCGGTATAAGCAACCCTATAATCGCTCTCTTCAAGAAAGGTAACAAGGGTTTCAATATGTCCAGGATACAACTCATCGTCATCATCAAGAAAGCCCACATAGCTGCCTCTTGCATTCTCGATTCCCACATTCCCGGCATGTGCCCTGCCCGTGTTCTTTTCGAGGAATATGTAGTTCAGGGATACATCACCAAGGATTCCCCTGAGTGAATCGCTGTCAAGCTCGCAGCCGCCGTCATTGACAAGAACGACCTCAATCGGTCTGTAAGTTTGGGCAGCGATGCTCTGCAAGGCCCTTCTCAGAAGCTTCGGCCTGTCCTTTGTCCTGACGATTATGGAGACTAAGGGATTATCGGTCATCGGTTTATCGTTTAAAATGTTTCCGAGTTGCTCTCAAATCTTACATCTGAGGCTCTTGCAAAAGTCTCAACCACAGAGGTCACAGAGAACATAAAAGAGAACACCGAGAATAAATTATCCTTTAAAATCAATAAATTTTTCTGTGTCCTCATTTTTTAAAAACTCCGTGTTCTCTGTGGGTTAAGTAGTTTTGCAAAAGGCTCATCTTATAAGATAACTAAACCTCAATGCTGGAAATAAAGGTATTGATCTGCGCAATGAAATCTGAAAAGTCATTTATATTGGCGCTGCACTGTTCGAAAAGCTCCTCATCATTAATAATCCAATACCTATGAATAAGAGCGTTTCTCAGGTCGGCGAGTCTTCTCAGTTTGTTGGATAACGGCAGCTGAATTAATCCGTTCTCCCCTGCCTTAACAATACAGTCAACATAGCCGCTGCACACAGTTCCCTTTGCCTTTGCAAGAACATGCTGGCATATATCTGTGATTGCTTCGACTGCTTCTATTAAGAGGTATTTAACGGCAAGGGCATTTTTCCTGTCCGACAGGAAGGCCTCTTTGCCGGCGGAAAGCATTTTCTCTATGTCTGAGCCGGCATTTAAGAGGTCTGTCGAGGACTTGGCAATCCTATCCTTGTTTATCACTCGCAAAAGCCTCCATAAAGATATTTCTGAAATGGGCATATTCTTTATACCTTCTGCCCGCATCCTCAATAAAATCAGTCCGAACGACCTCATCCCTGCTGAACAACACTTCCCCGTCCCGCACTACCGCTGTTTGGAACCCGACAGGGGCATTATTTATTATCCGCACCTCAACCTCATAGCCGGTAGCGGCAGAGAGTTCATAGGATATATCGGACTCAAAATGAAAGTCCTTCTCTCCAACAACAAAAATGCCGACGTCAATATCGCGGAAAGATTCGGAAGTCACAAATGAGCCATGAGTGTAAGCGAAGACAATATCGGACACCTGCGAAAGGCGTTCAGCAATTATCTTTTTCAAACGTTCCCTATCTTCCTGACTCACCTTGTTTCCTGGGAGAAATCGTTTTTCAGCAAATTGGTTCATATATGTGGATTCTATATAAAAGACCGCATTATAGCAAGGTCACAGCCCCCGTCATTCACCAACATTACCTCAATGGGCCGATATGTCTGACTGGCGATGCCCTGAAGAGCCCTTCGGAGAAGTTTCGGCCGGTCTTTTGTTCTGACGATAATCGAGACTAAGGGATTCTCTGTCACTTCTTCCATTCTTACCGTTTATGAGATGTCCTTATTTTACCCAAAATCCCTTGCTTATTGCCATCTTCATTTACCACCTCGCAAATAGCCTCCTGATGTTTCTCCATTCTCCCGGGAGGCTCCTTACCCTCTCAAACATACAATCACTGTACGTTTTCACGGTGAGACCTCCCGGGGTCTCTGTGATCTTGACCGCTCCGTCCCTGTCCGTCCTGTATAGCTTTACCCCCCGGAGCCTTTCCAGCGTCTCCCCGTGAGGGTGGCCGTAGGGATTGTCCCTGCCCACACTTATGACCGCTACCACCGGTGATACAGCACTCAGGAAATCCTCTCCTGAAGAGGTGCGGCTGCCGTGGTGGGATACCTTGATCACATCGCTTTTCAGCCATGCCCCAAGGTGGAGCATATCCTCCTCAGCCTCCTCGGCAGTGTCGCCGGCGAAGAGAAAAGACTTCTGCCCCGCCACCCTCACCACGAGGGAGTCATTGTTTTCCGCCGTGGCTTCGTTATCTCCAAAGGTGTAAAACCCGCCGTAGGGATGAAGCGCCTGGATCGTCAATCCACCGGCATTCGCCTCATCTCCCCGTTCAAGGGAACGATGGACAGCATTTCTGAGAAGATTCTCAGGATAGGTGATCAGACCGTTATCCCATACCTCTTTCACCGGAAACTTCTTGATCACGTGGAGCGCACCTGCGGCGTGATCATCATCTGCGTGCGTTATCACAAGAACGTCAACGGCTCTCTTGCCGAGGTACCGCAGGTACCCTTCCAGTTCCCTTCCCGTCCTGCCCGCGTCTATCGCGATGGTTTCCCCCTTGTATCCCTCGATCACCGCAGAGTCACCCTGACCCACATCAAGATAGGTGACCGCCAGGGGATTCCTGCCGGATAATAGAGGTGAAAAAAGGATGCCTAAAAAGGCTAAGGTTGAGGTTGAGGTTAAGAGATATCTCAGCATCGGCCTTAACCTCTTCGTGAAATACACCAGAAGCCCTGTATAGAAGATTATGAGGGCTATCACAGGAAAGGCAGGTATCTTTATGTCGGCAAAGGGCACGGAAGCAAAAAACTTCACCCCTTTCAGGGCCATATCAGTGAGAAACGCCACGAGCCCAGGAAAGGGGTAATGGCCGGTGAAGATGAATATGAATGAAGAGACAAGGGACAGAGGAACAAGGATGAAGCCGATAAACGGCGTGATAAAAAGATTCGCAAGGGGAGAGATGATGGAGAAATAGTGAAAGTAATAGGCCACCAGAGGCGCGGTACCCAGGGACGCTGTGAGAGAGAGAGTCAGTGAGTTTTTAAGCAGCTCCTTAATACGCCGAAAGAATCCCCATTCGTCACCCTTTACGCGTAACGCGTTGCGAGTTACGACTTTGTCTCCCAGGGTAGTTCCTATGAATAAGACCGCAAGGAACGAAAGCTGAAACGAGATGCTCAGGAGCGCTGCAGGGTCCCAGACGCAGAGGACGAAGGCCGCGAACAGGAGTGAATTCAGCCAGAACCCTTTCCTCCCAATGAGAAGGCCAAGGAGGAAAATGTTTATCATGAGAAATGACCGCAGCGCCGGGATGCTCGCCCCGGAAAGTGCCAGATAAAAGAACATAAAGGGCAGGGCGAACAATGCCGCCGCCTGGGAGGGACTGAGATAAAGGGTGAACCTCTGGAGAATCCTGTGAGGCATGGACCGTATAATGAACCTGAACAGTCCGAATATAAGGGCGGAGAACAATCCGAAGTGCGTTCCTGAGATGCTCAATAAATGGGCGAGGCCGGTGGAGTTAAAGGCATCCTTGATCTCTTCACTCATGGTTGACCGCTCGCCGGTGGTCTGGGAAGCGAGCAATGCGCCGGAATCCCCTTCAAAGCTGTTCTTGAAAAAATGGTTCAGCCTGTCCCTGCTGTCCTGAAACCATCGATACACCGGATTCCCTTTCAGCGGTTCTGCTTCTCTCACCTCAACAAGCGTAGCATAAAGTCCGTCATTCTTCATGGCGCCGGGATTATGTCTTTCCCTGTCCTTTGCCGTTTTTGCAGCAAGTAGATATCTACGGTGCTGCGGCAGTCCTTCGGGGGAGATAATATTCATTTCCTGCCCTTGCCGAATGGAAAGAGGGGCGCCGGTTCCGGCATTCACGGCGGAGACAACCTTGATTTCGTTCACAAACCGCCCGGAGGAAAGTTCCTGTGGTGAACTCTCTGCAGTGCACTCTAGAACGACCTCCCTGTTGTAGAAGGCGGCATTGTCCGCCGGAGGGGCGTACCGGAGAAAAGCATATGCAAAGCCGAGGAGGATGAGAAAGGGAAGAGAGAGCCTTCTCCACTTCCTCCCCCTTGATGGGGGAGGTTGGGTGGGGGTGATCCCATTTTCACCCTCCCCTTTATCCCCTCCCGTCAAGGGAGGGGTACTCTTTGGGGATGCCTCTTTCTCTCCCATGGCATCCTTCATGATGAGCGTCGACAGCGAGAAGAAGAGGATCGCGGCGGTGACCGGGAAAAAGGGGAAGACATAGAAAAGGGTTATCCCTGAGAGAAATGATAAGAAAATAGACATTAAATGTTACCTAAAGGGCCTTTTGCAAAACTATTTAAGCCACAGAGAACACAGAGCCTAATATTTTCGTTACACGTTACGCGTGACGCGTTACAAGTTACGGAATGCTCTGTGACCTCTGTGGTTAGGACTTTTGCAAGAGCCTCCAAGCAATCTCTCTGTTCAGGCAGACATGGTTTTCTTAATTGCCTCTGCAATCCTGCCGGCGAGTTTCCCCACGAGCTTTTCGTCATCAGCCTCCACCATCACCCGTATCGTATGCTCGGTGCCTGAAGGCCTCACAAGAACCCTCCCCCTGCTGCCGAGGCGGGACTCTGCTTCCTTTATCGCCTGCACGATCTCGGGGAAGGATTTTATGTCAGCCTTTTTTTTCACAGCAACATTGATGAGCGCCTGGGGGTAGAACGTGATGTCCGCCACCAGTTCCGAAAGGGAGGCGTTCTCTTTTTTCATAGTGCAGAGGACATGGAGCGCGGTGATGGGCCCGTCCCCTGTTGTGTTGCAGTGAAGACAGATGATATGTCCTGACGGCTCGCCTCCGAGGATGTATCCCCCGCCGAGCATCTTCTCTGTAACGAACCGGTCACCGACCTTGGTCCTGTAAAGTTTTATGCCATGGGCTGAGAGGTAATTCTCGAGCCCGAGATTGGACATCACCGTGGAGACCACCGTGTTTTCCCTGAGGCATTTCTCTTTCTTCATCTGGAGAGCCCATACCCCCAATATTTTGTCGCCGTCAACCAGGTTCCCTCTTTCATCGCACATCAGGGTCCTGTCCCCGTCCCCGTCGTGGGCGATCCCCGCATCCGCCCTGTGCTGCCTCACCGCATCGCACAGACCTTCCATATGGAGGGAACCGCACCCCGCATTGACGTTGATGCCGTCGGGTTTGTCATGTATGGCGATCACCTCTGCGCCCAGTTCCCTCAGGACCCACGGGGTCACCTTATACGCCGCGCCGTTTGCGCAATCCACCACCACGCGCAGCCCCTCAAGGGTGGTGCCCCTGGGTATGGTTGACTTGATATACTCGATATACCGTCCCGTGGCATCGTCAAGCCGGAAGGCCTTTCCGATCTGCGCCCCTGACGGCCTCTTCGCTCCCAGCCGCTCATCCGCCACAAGGGCCTCGATCCTCTCTTCCAGTTCGTCGGGAAGTTTGAAGCCGTCCGCGGAGAAGAACTTGATGCCGTTGTCTTCAAAGGGATTGTGGGAAGCTGAAATGACCACGCCTGCATCGAGCCTCAATGCCCTCGTGAGAAATGCGATCCCCGGGGTCGGCAGGGGTCCCGTCAGGGTAACATTCATGCCCATGGAGCAAATGCCTGCGGTGAGCGCGCTCTCTATCATATACCCGGAAAGCCTGGTGTCCTTGCCGATAATGACCATATTCCTTCCGTGCTCTTTCCTGAGGACCTTTGCCGCAGCCATGCCGATCCGGAGAACCTGCTCCGGCGTCATGGGAGACCGGTTTATCCTCCCCCGTATGCCGTCTGTTCCGAAAAGCCTCATTTCCCCCTCCGCACTATCCTGATGTGGACATCAACCTTGTCGGTCTTCGACCGAATGGCGCTGTCCTGCAGTTTAAGCCCCACTTCCTGCCTGAAGTCCTCGGTCAATCCGGTTATGTCGATGGGCTCTGTTTTCACCGCTCCCACCTTCCTCACCACCGATTTCGCCCCTTCGATGACCATCTCCCTGGGGCTGATCTCCACAGATTTGACGTAATAGCCATTCTCCGGGGCGCCGGTGATGTCAGGCGTTATGGGAACTTTTTTCGAAACCGTCTCCTCAAAAACGACCTTCACCGATGACGGCTCGATCTTGACGATGGAAGCGCCGTAGGGAAGCTTCACGTCATCCTTCTTCACGGGGAATATTCCCTCCCCCTTTTTCCCCTTGCTCACATCCACAGAGACCCTCACCGCATCCTGCCGGATGTTTCTGCTGAGGCTTTCGTGGGTCCTGATGACAATATTCACCGACTTCACCTCATATCTTGCGATCTCAAGGCCGGAAGGAATGTTTGCATATTCGATGGGCGCCGTGAGAGCCATCTCCGTCTGCCCTTTCGAGACAACGAAAAACCAGAGGATGACCGCAAGCACCGCGGCAGCGGCCTTCAGGGTGACGTTCTCCCACAAAAGTCTCTGTAGAATGTTCACAGTGATTCCTTGAATCCCGGGGACTTCCTGGGAACCTTTCTCCTTTCGGCAGTAGTAAAAATGTTCGTCAACCTGATCCTCAGGCTCTCCATATCAATGGCAGTCTCCAGCTTTCCGGCAGTGGCCATGGAGATCGCCCCCGTCTCTTCGGAAACGATGATGGCTATGGCATCGGTCTCTTCGGTGAGCCCTATTCCTGCGCGATGCCGCGTGCCCAGCGCCTTGCTCACCTCGCTGCTGAGCGCGATGGGAAGGAAACATCCTGCGGCAACGATCCTGTTTCCCCTGATCACCACTGCGCCGTCATGGATGGGCGAGGTGGTATGAAAGATGCTCAGGAGTATGTCCTTCGATACCTTTGCGTCCAGGAGAGTCCCCATTTCGACAAAATCCTTTAGGCTGGTCTCCCGCTCTATAACGATGAGGGCCCCCATCTTCCTGTTGGCAAGGGCCACCGCGGCCTTCACAATCTCATCCAGGGATTTCAGCTCTTCAGCAGAGGTGAAGGCAGTGAGGAAACGCGCTTCGCCTATATGGGCAAGGGCTCTCCTGATCTCGGGCTGAAAGAGAATGATCAGCACGATCACGATCTGCGCCCAGAAACTCTGGATGATCCAGTTCACCGTGTACAGTTCCAGGTGCTCTGAGAGGAGAGAAGCGAGGAGCAAAAGACCGAGACCAATGAGCATCTGGGCCGCCTTCGTCCCTTTTACGATGAGGAGAAGGCGGTAAAAGATGATTGCCACAAAGACGATATCGAGGATATCCTGCCATCGTATCTGCTTCAGCAGTTCCATTGCTCAATTATAAGTCATTGAACAGGGAATTGACAAAACATTTTTCCCCGATACGGTCCGCGCTGCCCTTCGCTTACTGCCCGATGATGAACTGAAGATACGCTGAACTGAGATAGGCTGCAGAGCTCTGCGTGCCGTCAACAAGGATCTGCACCGATGCCCCGTTCCGGTAAACGTCCTTCTCAAAGCCTGCGGATTGTGCTATAGTTTTTTGAGAAAAGTGACCCTTTGCTTTTCAAAGGAGGGGATACAATGATTAACGCACTACTTGCCGTGATTATGATCACTTTAGTGACCGTGTTTTCCGTTCAAAACGCAGCGCCTGTGGTTATGTCTTTTATGCTCTGGAAATTTGAGGCATCCCTTGCAATTGTAATATTTCTTTCTTTGCTCAGCGGGGTGATCATCGGTGCAATTGTTGCATCTTTGATGCGGGTAAAAACGAAAAAAAAGTCTGAAGTGACGTTGAAGGGTGAGCAAAAATGAAGTTCATAAAAAAATGGTAGGCGATGCTGGGATTGAACCAGCGACCTCTCCCGTGTGAAGGGAGCGCTCTCCCACTGAGCTAATCGCCCGACCGGTTTTAATTATATAACAGGAATCAGGTCAAGGTAAAGGCTGAACTCGTAACGCGTGACACGTAACAGGTCACGGAATTGCTACGACGGTCACAAGCATGAATGCATAGCCGTCATTCCCCGACTTGATCGGGGAATCCAGTTCCTTACTCCTGGATACTCCGGTCAAGCCCGAGTATGACAAACTTGCTGAACTGTGTTGCAATATTGATGATCTTCTTAGTGAGTTGTGACTCGTCACGCATTACGCTTTACGCGTCACGGATTTAACTTCTTCCTACACAGAAATACTTAAACCCGATTTTCTTCATCTTCCCCGGTTCGTAGATATTTCTTAGATCAAAGAAGAAGGGCTGCCTGAGCAGACCCTTTATTTTTTCGAGGTCGAGGTTCCGGAACTGATTCCATTCGGTCACGATGACCAGGGCGTCCGCGCCCTTTGCCGCTTCATAGGAGTCTTTGCAGAAAGTAACCCCCGGGAACAGCGACTTTGCAGTATCCATGGCCACCGGATCATAGGTCCTGACCTTCGCCTTGTCTTTCAGGAGCCGCTCAATGAGATAGAGGGACGGGGCATCCCTCAGGTCGTCCGTATTCGGCTTGAAGGACAACCCGAGGACCGCGATCACTTTTCCCTTCAGCTCACCCATGCCGCCCTTTATCTTGTCAAACATAATGCTCCTCTGTTTCTCGTTGGCCGAGATCGCCGCACCGATAACAGAGAGTTCTGCATGGTTTTCCTCTGCAAGTTTCAAAAGCGCCTTTGTGTCCTTGGGAAAACAGGAGCCGCCGAAGCCAGGGCCTGCGTGGAGAAATTTGGAACCTATCCTCTGGTCCAGGCCCATGCCCTTTGCCACCATATTCACATCCGCGCCCACTTTCTCGCAGAGGTTTGCCATCTCGTTGATAAAGGATATCTTGGTGGCGAGAAAGGAGTTGGAGGCATATTTGATCAATTCTGCTGTCTCGATGTCGGTGATCACAAAGGGGGTCTCGATGAGATAGAGGGGCTTGTACAGGTCTTTCAGGATCGCTACGGCCTGCTGGCTGCTTGCGCCGATCACCACCCGGTTCGGCCTCATGAAGTCCTCGATAGCAGCGCCTTCTCTCAAAAACTCCGGGTTCGAGACGATATCAAAATTGTTCTGCTCCTTAAGGTTCTCTGCGATGATCTGCCTCACCCTCTTCCCGGTCCCCACCGGAACCGTGCTCTTGGTGACGATCACCTTATAGCCGTTCATGTGACGGGCGACCTCCCTGGCGACCTCATCGATGTACTTGAGATCCGCAGAACCGTCTCCCCGGGGAGGCGTTCCCACCGCGACGAAGATGACCAGGGATTCATCCACCGCCTCTCCGACCTTTGTGGTGAATTTCAGCCTGCCCTGTTTTATATTCCTCTTTACGAGATCTTCCAGCCCCGGCTCATAAAAGGGCACTATTCCCTTTTTCAGGGAGCGTATCTTCTTTTCGTCCTTGTCAACACAGGTGACAAAGACGCCGAATTCAGCAAAGCAGGCCCCTGTTACAAGGCCCACATACCCTGTGCCGATTATCCCGATATGCATGGTATCTCCATCTCCCGTCTTTTGGTTCTTGGGAAAGTTTCTCTTACTTCACCCCTTTATGCAAGGGAGTGAGTGAACGAAATCCCTGCAGATAGAGAGGATATATTATGTCAAAAGTAATTCACGATGTAAACCGCGGCACGGGGAATCTCTCCCTCACTGCGCGGATTGCGGGAGTGGTGCATACAAGATCACCGATATTGTCGCGGCGAATGATCAGGATCTTCATGTCTTAAACGGCAAGGGCCTTTATGACGCCCAGTATCTTTTCAGCCCGTTTGTCATAGGTGTAGTTCCGTGCATCCTCTCTTGCGGCACGGGCAATCCTTGAAGCAAGCTCCGGATCATCCATGAGTGTTTTTATTCCCTTTGCCAATGCGAGGGAGTCGCCGGGTTCAACGAGAATCGCGTTCCTTCCGTGGGTGAGGATCTCCTGGAATGCCGGCATATCCGATGCCACGATGGGAATGCCGTAGGCCATGTATTCAAAGAGTTTCAGAGGGGAGGAGAACTGGGATGGCACGGAAGGGATATTGGGCAGGACCGCGACCTTTGACCGGGAAAGATAATCCTGGATCACCGTGCGCGGTACAGCCCCCGCAAATTCGACCCTTCCGGCAACACCCTCACTCCTGGCCAGTTGCTTCAACTCCTCAATCCTGCCGCCGCCTCCTACAATGAGCAGTTTTTCTCCGGGCAGGTACTTCATGGCCAAAATCAGGGTGTCTACCCCCTTCCAGGGATAGAGGCTTCCCGTATAACAGATATACGAGCCCGGTGTGCTTCTTTCCTTCACAAGCCATTCCGTTTCGATACCATTTTGTACCACGTGGAGCGATTCAGCGGGTATGCCGGCTGTGATCAGGTACTCCCTGATGGAACGGGTTATGGAGATGATGGCGTCGACCCCCCGATAGACCTTATTCTCAAGGTCCCTCATCCTCTCTCTTTTCCTTTCGGTGTTGGCATTCAGGGAGAATATCTCATGCACTTCGAACACCAGG
Source organism: Nitrospirota bacterium (assembly GCA_023382175.1). Classification (GTDB taxonomy): domain Bacteria; phylum Nitrospirota; class Thermodesulfovibrionia; order Thermodesulfovibrionales; family UBA9159; genus JAMCQB01. Next base: position 41,450 of record JAMCQB010000051.1, read on the forward strand.
GGATTCTTGATGAATCTTCTGCATTTCAGAACGAAACCGGCAAGTTTGATATGCCGTATGAACAGCACCGCCCCTTTGTTCCTGAATGATTTTGAGAACAGCAGATGCATCAGAAGTGAAAAATGGAATGTACCATGCCACGAAAATTTGAAATACCGTTTCTGCTCCCTCCGTATGATGGGCATGGGGATGATCTTGAACCGGGGATGTGCGGATATGCCGTAAAACCTGAGAACACTTTCTTGTGTGAAACCTTTCTTGAACCCGGCCATGAGGATGACCTCCGTACCCGTCTTCGCAATGGCATGGCACGTATTCATGATCTGGATAAACCGCGCCCTCGGGTCCGGAAGTATCTCGGGTACCGGATAGATGATGGTCATCCTCCTCCCCTGCCCTCGCTTCTTTCTCTCAGGTTCAGATAGGCGCCGGCCATGCCCAGAAGAAGACTCAGGGGGACCAGGCTCCGGTCTTCTGTCAGACACCGTATCACGTATTCCCCCAGTACCGCCGCTATGACAGCGATCCCCACAAAGGCATAATCGCGTTCCCTGTCCCTGAGAAATGTCTTTATCGTCCTCCAGAAGAGCATGCCGAGCAATGCGACATAAAGAAGGAGACCTGCCATCCCCTGCTGGTAGAGGATCTTGATGAACTGGTTGTGCGGTGTGGTGGGGTTAAACCCTTCCACTGGGTATGCTCCTTTGAGCCCTTTATAAAACTCCCGGTAGTGTTCGGTCATTGCTGCATCGTCAAGACCGTGGCCCGTAAAAAACCGCTCTTGTGACATCATGAGGAAGGTGTTCCATGTCTCGACCCTCAGGGACATCTGGACCTTCTGCACCGTATGCTCTTTAATGAGTTGGTATTGGCCGGGGAAGAGAATAAAGATAATAATTATCACTGTTATTATAGGGGGGATCCCGATCTTAAGAACGGTGAAAATATTTTTAGAGCTCTCCTTTAGAAAATATATCCATATACACAAGATCCCAAATAACGCCAGCCAGCTCCCCCTTACCCCGATCAGCAAGATTCCTGCCATGGATACAATGAGAGGGATCGTCCATAAAACTCTTCTTATCTTCGTAGTGCTTATATTTTGGAGCAAAAAGAATGAGAAGAAGAATAAAAATACCGTTGCGTAATATCTCGTTTCGTCATAATGTATCGTACCTGTCCTGAGCAGATCGGTGGCTATCCTGGTGTATCCAACAATGAGATACACGATCCCGGTGACGGCCAGGAGCAGGGCGAACCTTTTCAACCTCTCGCGGGAACCAAAGGTTGAGGAGATGACGACGTAGAGGAGGATCACCTTGAGATATTCCCTTTTAAAGAAATGGAGAGACTGCGAAGGAGATGTGGACAGAAAGGACGACACCGCGGCAGACAGCGAAAGGGCGACGAGGGCGATAAAGAGGGGTTCCCGCCATTCCAGATTCATTTTTTTCTCCAGAATGCCCTGAAGCAGCCACAGGAATGCAGGGAGATAGAGCCCGATCTCCCTTAAGGTGCCGAACTTTCCCGCAAACATCAGGACGGCAAAGAGATACGTGCCGTATTCCATAATCAGCGGGAATACGCTCCCTGTCCGGCAGATATTATCTTCGGTCTTTGTCGTCATTCTTATTACAGAAGTGAATAGAATCTCTCAACATCAGAGGCTATTTTCTCCCATGAAAATCCCTCCTCGATCGTTGTCCTGCCGTTTCTTGCAAGCTTCTCTCTCAGGCTTCTGTCAGCCGTGAGAAGCCTTATCTTCTCGGCTATGTCCTTTGAGGGAACCCCCCCGTTTATGAAGAGACCGTTCACCCCATCAATGAGGTATTCCGTTATTCCTCCCTTTTGGGAAGCGATCACCGGCAGCCCGGTAGCCATAGCCTCGATGCCGGCCATTGAGAAGGGCTCCTCGAAATTCGAGGGAAGAACGAGCAGATCTCCCAGGAGATAGAGCAGATGGATCTTTGATGGCGGGAAGACTCCGGTAAATTTTATCTTGTCTCCGAGGGGTGCCGCCATCCTCATCATATCGTCTGCGTATCTTCCTCTCTCACCCTTTTCCGGTATCTCTCCCACAACAAAAAACCGTACGTTATTCATCTCCTGAAGCAGGAGGGCGCCCTGAATAAAATGCTCTACCCCCTTTTCTGGTGATACCCTGCCCACATAAAGGCATATGAATTCGTCCCTTCTTACTCCAAATCTGCTCCTCACATCGTCTCTCAGGGGCTGAACCTTCCAAAACGGCATAAAACGTGTCAGGTCTGCCCCGCAGTAAAGGTGGGAGGAACATTTCGACCTTAAGGGGGTTTTGTTGTATGAAGCCAAAATAAACTTGCTGCATCCTACAAACGCATCAACCTCTGTTTCAGGAATCACACTGGATTCATTGTGCATGTGGAGTATGGTTTTCATGCCCTCTTTCCTGATAATCTTTGCCAGCGGATCAAGCCAGTGTGTGAATTGATGCATGTGGACGATATCAGGGTTAACCTCGGCAATAAGCTGTGCGACCCTTTTGGGGTATGAGAGGGGGTCCAGTTTTGTCAGCTTCTGAAAAAGCCTCTTATAGAGGCGGCCAAAATGTATCCGGTAAAAGAATATTTCATCTTTGTGTTCTCTGGCAGGATAAAAAGGATCGGAGACGGATACGATATGAGGCTCAAAACTTGTTAACCTTTTCGATACCTCATACATCCATGTTTCCACGG
>JAMCQB010000155.1 GCA_023382175.1 Nitrospirota bacterium
CCTTCAGCAGGGCAGCCGCGTCATCCTTCGTAAGGGTATGACATTTTGAACAGTCTTCGCCCTTCGTGCTGAAACCGTAAGAGTATGGGACCGGCAGCAGCAAGACTAAAAGAGACAAGAACAAAAATATCTTACGCATCTATACACCTCCGCAAATTTTATTATACTACCACAAACAGCCGTGAGCCCACAAGAAAAAATATGCGCCATTGGATATAATAATTGCTCACGCCACAGGGTATGGGAGACGGCAATGAAATTCTGGAAAAAAATGATGGTCATCGGATCGATTATCGGTCCCGGCATCATCACGGCAAATATCGATAATGATGCCAGCGGCATTACCACGTACTCTGTTGCAGGCGCGCGTTTCGGCTATGGACTCCTCTGGACCCTTATCCCCACGACCATCGCCCTTGTGGTTATCCAGGAGATGGTTGCCCGCTTGGGGGTGATAACAGGGAAAGGGCTCTCCTACCTCATACGGGAAAACTACGGAGTGAAGACGACCTTCTTCATGATGTTGGGCCTTCTCGTTGCAAACTTCGGGACCACTGTCGCCAACTTTGCAGGATGGGCAGCCAGCACGGAGATCCTGGGGATGAGCAAGTATATTATAGTTCCTCTGGGAGCCATATCCATCTGGATGCTGGTGACCAAAGGAAGTTATCGATTCGTGGAGGGTATACTCCTCATCGCTTGTCTCGTGTATCTGGGCTATATCGTATCAGGAATTATGGCAAAGCCGGACTGGTCAGTCATCGCGAAAAAAACCTTTGTGCCGCAGTTGCAGTGGAATTCAGAGTATATAATGCTCAGCATAGCCATAATAGGAACGACCATAACGCCGTGGATGCAGTTCTATCTCCAGTCATCTATAGTGGAAAAGGGGATCACGAAGGCAAACTACCAGGCATCAAGAATTGATGTGGTCACCGGCTGTCTCATAACCGACGTAATCAGCTTTTTCATAATCGTGACCTGCGGCGCGCTCCTGTTTCCCCAGGGGATCAGGATAAATGAGGCCACAGAGGCCGCAATGGCCCTGAAACCCCTTGCAGGGGACTACGCATCTCTCATATTTGCCTTCTGTCTCGCCAATGCGTCTCTGCTCGGCGCCATCATAGTTCCCATCTCTACAGCCTATTATGTCTGTGAGGCCATGGGATGGGAGGCAGGGATCAACAAGACCTTTAAGGAAGCTCCCCAGTTCATGTGGATATACACCTTGACGATTGTGCTGGCAGCCCTCCTCATCCTGATCCCTGGAGCCCCCCTCGTCTTCCTGATGGTGCTTTCCTCCGTCGTCAACGGGCTTTTGCTGCCCTTCGTCCTCATCTATGCCCTCTCGCTGATAAACAATAAGAGCCTCATGGGAACATACACCAATCCAAAAAGCTATAATTATATAGCATGGGGAACAGTGATAGTGATCATAGGTCTCACCGCCTTTCTGGTTATCACCATACTCATCCCCATGGGAGGAAAAGTGTAAATGGTAAGCGCCATCGCATGGAAAAACAAAAAGGTCGTCATGCTTGACCAGAGCAGGCTTCCCGCTGAGGTGAGATTCATTGAATGCGCCGATTACCGGCTGGTAGCGGAGGGAATCAAGAAGCTCTGGATTCGGGGAGCGCCTGCCATAGGCATCGCTGCTGCCATGGGGATCGCGCTGGGGGCAAAGGAGATAAAGGCCGCGGGCTTCGATGAATTCATGGAAAGGCTTGAACCCATATGCAGTGCAATGCTTTCCACCCGCCCCACCGCAGTGAATATCAAATGGGCGGTGGACCGCCTCAAAAAAACACTCCTTGCCCACAGAGAGAAGTCGGTTGCAAAGCTGAAGAAGATGCTCGTTGATGAGGCAAAAAGGATATTGGATGAGGATATCGCGGTAAACAGGGCCATCGGAAAATTCGGCGCAGAACTCATAAGGGACGGCGACACCGTCCTCACCCACTGCAATGCCGGGGCCCTCGCCACCGGGGGATACGGTACCGCCACGGCGCCCATGCTTTTTGCCAGGGATCAGGGGAAACGGATCCGGGTCTTCGCTGATGAGACGAGACCGGTGCTGCAGGGTGCGAGGCTTACTACCTGGGAACTGGCGCAGGAGGGGATTCCGGTCACCCTCATCACCGACAACTCAGCCGGTGCATTGATGAGGAGGGGGGAGATAGACCTTGTGATCGTGGGAACCGACAGGACAGTGAGAAACGGCGATGTGGCAAACAAGATAGGCACCTATACCGTGGCAGTGCTTGCTAGAGAACACAGCATACCCTTTTACATAGCGGCGCCGCTGAGCAGTATCGACCTTTCGATTCCTACAGGGGATCAGATACCCATTGAGGAACGGGACCCCTCAGAGGTTACCTGCATCTACGGTAGGGTGCGGACTGAGGATAACGTGTGTTCATGGGGCTCTGTGCAGATCGCTCCCGAAGGCATCAGTGTGAAAAACATGGCGTTCGATGTGACACCTCACCGGTACATTACTGGTATAATTACGGAGAAGGGCATTTTTCGCCCCGGCGATATTAAGAACATAATGAAGAAACCAGAGAAGGGAACTCGAGGGGGAGCTTTCGTCCCTCCTGTAAGGCGATGACAATCCACGATATTTTTCCCCTGTACAAAAATGATCTCACCCTGGTGGAAAAGAATCTCAAGGAGATATTTTCCAGTGACGCCCCCCTGCTGCCCATGATCGGCGAGCATATCGTAGGAGGAGGCGGCAAGAGACTAAGGCCCCTTTTCCTTCTCCTGAGCGCTGACCTTGCCGGATACAGGGGCGAAAACAGGATCATTCTCGCGAGCATTATTGAGGCCATCCATACCGCGTCCCTCCTTCATGATGATGTGGTGGATGGCGCTGAATTGAGGCGGGGAAAGCAGACAGCGCATATGCTCTGGGGCAACCAGGTCGTGATCTTGGTGGGCGATTTCCTCTATTCAAATGCCCTCAGGCTGGCGGTACTCCAGGGGAACCAGAAGGTGATGGAGGCCCTTTCAAAGGCAACCACCATGATGACCGAGGGGGAGGTCCTCCAGCTGAACAGGGTAGCGGACCCCGAGATAACGGAAGAAGAATACTATCGGATCATCTCTGCAAAGACCGGCGCCCTCATATCTGCGGCGTGCAGAATAGGGGCAGTCATCAGCGGGCTTCCCGGGGAAAAGGAAGATGCCCTGGCGAGATTCGGAATGAAGATCGGCATGGCGTTTCAGATGGTGGACGATATCCTCGATTATATGGCGGATGAAAAAGGGCTCGGGAAAAAGCTCGGGAAGGACCTCGAGGAAGGCAAAATCACCCTCCCCCTTATATACCTCCTCGGCGTTGCCGGCGCTGAAGAAAAAGCAGAGATAAAGGAAATCATCAAAAATGGCGTATCGGATAAGAAAAACCTAAAGAGAATCCTCCACCTTTTTGAAACCTACAGCGTCATAGAAAAGTCCCATAGGATTGCGCAGGAGCTGGTCAGGGAAGCAAAGAGTGAACTGAACCTCTTCCCGCCGTCGCCGGAGAGGGATGCCCTGCTGGGAATATCAGATTATGCCCTTGAAAGGGACAGATAATGCACCCTGTTGTTGAACTGGCAAAAAAGGCAGTTGAGGAATACATCCGTAGCGGGAAGACGCTTCCCCTTCCCGAAGTCCTCAGCCCGGAAATGAAGGAAAGGGCAGGGGTCTTTGTCTCTCTGAAAAAGCACGGCCAGCTGAGGGGATGCATCGGGACCTTTATGCCCTGCTGCAGCACGGTGGCTGAAGAGATCATACGCAATGCCGTATCCGCCTCAACGCAGGATCCCCGTTTCTCTCCTGTGGGGAAGGATGAACTCCCTTCCCTGGAATACTCGGTGGATCTCCTCTCTCCCCCCGAGAAGATACGTAACGCAACAGACCTGGATCCGAAGAAATATGGGGTGATCGTTGTAAAGGGCGGAATGAAAGGACTCCTCCTGCCGGATCTTGAGGGCGTGGACACTGTGGAGGAGCAGATCAGGATCGCAAAGATGAAGGCAGGGATGGGCCCCGATGAAGATGCCGAGATTTATCGATTCGAAGTCAGAAGGTTTCATTAAATGAATAGAGCGCTCAAGGGAAATCTCAAAGACGTTAGCCTTACGAGGATTCTCATCGAGCTCAACAGGAACAGGGCAACCGGGACCCTTGCCGTAACCACCCCCCGTTTCACAAAGAATATCTATGTCAGGGACGGCAGCGTTATCTTTGCATCTTCCACCTTCGAGGATGACAGGCTGGGGGAGATGCTGGTAAAGGCAGGCAAGATCAGCTTAGAGCAGTACGATAAGTCTGTGGAACTTCTGAAAACCTCGAAGAAACGGCAGGGCGCTATTCTGGTGGACCTTGGGTATATAACGCCGAAGGACCTTTTCTGGGGTGTCAAATATCAGGTGAAAGAGATCATCTACAGTATCTTCCAGCTCGAGGATGGCGCATACGAATTCAATGAGAACGCCATCCCCCCTGATGAAGTCATTACGCTGAAGATCAGCATGAACAACCTCATCTATGAAGGGGGCAGCCGGATTGACAACATAACGAGGATCAGGCGGGAAATGCCCGAGGTAAAGTCCATATTCACACTGAATGAAGATCCCGCGGGTATTTTTAAGGGAATCGATCTGTCCTCCCTTGACAGGACCATCCTCTCCCTCGTGGACGGGAAAAGGAGCATTAATCAGTTAATAGAGGAATCCCGCGTGAATTCCTTTGATGTGATGAAGACCCTCTATGTCCTGTGGTCAACGGGTTTCATCGTTGAGAGGGAAATACCGGGCAAGGCTCAGGAAGAGACCGTCGATATCGGAGAGGAGATTCTGGAATCCGTGACGGAAGAAGATCATGTCTTGAAGAAAAAAGTCGAAGAGGATACCCAGGCCGCCCTTTTAGAGGAACAATTCAAGAGGGGCGTTGAAGAGTTCAAGCGCGGAAACTACTGGGGAGCAGCAGAACTTTTCAGGCTGGTGACAAGGAATTTTTCCAAAAACCCCAAGGCATGGAGCTACCTCTCCCTTTCCCTCAGCAAGATACCCAACAGGCTGAAAGAGGCTGAGGAGGCACTTCTTCAGGCAATCAAACTGGAACCTTTCAGCGGCGAGCACTATGCAAACCTCGGTCACCTCTACCTCAAAGCGGGACTCAGTAAGAGGGCGCACCACCAGTTCGAAAAGGCCCTGAAGTTAGACCCAGAGAATGCCAAGGCAAAGAAAGGGCTGGATCAGATACAACAGTCTCCGTAGCCGGAAAAAGTCTCTTATCATAACTGACACAGGGGTGCCGAGTTCGCACTGTTCCCCCGAACCTCCCCGGCAAGCCCGGCACCCCCTTCACCCTTCTCTCATCAAGGCATAACTTGCCATACCCCTGTTTGAAGTCACCGCATATCCTGTCTTTGATATGCCGATGAGGCCTACTGCAATCTCATGCGGGTACATGTTGATGCCCTTTTCGCAAGCAGTCTTTATATCATCGCCGGATAAGACCGTGTCATATACGGTCTTCGCCAGTATTTTTTTTATGATCTCCTCACCTATCCCGGTAGCAGCCACAGCGCATGCAGGCCCTGCATAAAATCCGCATCCTATCATGGGAGTGTCGCCCACTCTCCCCAGCATCATGGGAGAGGAGCCACCTGTTGAACCTGCCACTGCAGTAGTACCGTCTTTATCCATCGCAACCACACCAATAGTGTCACTGGAGAATACTTCCCCATAAGATACCTCATCCGAATTCCATAAGGTGTCAACATCATAACCTTTCCAGCGTGAGTTCTCCTCGCCTAATCTCCCTTCTTTTATTAATTGCTTCACTCTTTTATGTCTCTCAAGGGCAAGTTCTGAAACCTGGTAAAAAGGCGCAAAACCACTCTTTTTCGCAAATGCTGTGGCGCCCTGTCCTGAGAGTGCAACATGAGGTGTAGCAATAACAGCACGGGCTACCAGCACAGGATTCTTCACACCCCTTATCGAGATCACCATTCCGATATTATTTTCTGAATCCATAACCCCTGCGTCCATCTCTATCGTCTTTCCGTCCAGACGAAGGACAGATCCGCTCCCTGCATTGAACCTGCCGTCATCTTCAAGGATGCGAGCTGCTTCCGCAACAGCATCGAGGGCAGATATTCCGGCTTCAAGGAGGGAAAATGCCGACTCACAGGCGGCTTTGCAGCCGTCCGACAATTCCGCGGGAGATCCCGCACCTCCGTGCACTACCACACCGTAGAGAATCGTCATAGAGTATCCTGTCCTCAGAATTATACTACATTCCAAGAGGCATGCTTCATTGGAAGAAAGGCTATGCCTCTTCTTTACAGGCTGAGGAATTTCCTCTCTCCAGAGGCGCCGCCGTCGTCTCCAGCTGAGGCAGGGCATATCGGACTGAGGATTTGTGGTCGAGGAACAAGATTTGATATAATGTTTTATTCCCTTGGTAACAAAGGGGCTTCACAGGCAACGATGTAGACAGCGTGTTTAAGGGCAGCATCCCTTCTCGTGTATGAGATGATAACAAAGGCGCAACAACCTTTTGTCTCTTCCAGGCATGCCGCTTTCCTGCTTGGTTCAGCAGCCCTGATAGGGCTGTCCCTCACTTCGCTTTACCGTTACCTGCTGTTCCACAGCCTTGCGATGGGGGTTCTCAGGGTATGACGCTGATCTTCCGACACAGCTCTGGAGTGCCTATCGCTCTGTGCTCGGACTCACCTTTGTTGCTGCATTCTTCTTCATGTCAAGAAAAGTGAACAAGGGATGAAATGACGATAGCCGGAAGCACAGGAAAATGAATAAAGGAAAGACGCCGACAAAAAAGAAATCCGGCAGAGCTGCCCGTGTACGCGGGTTCTCCTTAAAACCCGCTTCAGACGGGAAAAAGAGAAAGACAAACAAGGGCAATACAGTAAACGACGCCTCCAAGCGTAAGCAGATAGAAGAGGACCTCCGCAGGGCGAAAGAGAATCTGGAAATGCGCGCACAGGGAAGGACTGAAGAGCTGGTAAAGCTCAATGAAGAACTGGAGGCAGAAATTGCCGAGCGAAAGGAAGCGGAGAAGCGTATCACAGCGAACAATGAACTCCTGCGGTTGTTTTCACGGTCGCTGTCGCGGAAGGAATATCTGGACGCTGTGGTAGATCTCGTCCATACATGGAGCGGGTGCCGTTGCACGGGAATCCGGATACTGGATGAAGACGCACGGATACCTTATGAGTCATACACCGGTTTCAGCTGGGAGTTCTGGGAGAGCGAAAACTGGCTTTCCACTGAAACAGATCAGTGCGTCTGCATCAGGGTGATTAAGGAGGTGCCGGACCCTCAGGAGGCATCAGTAATGACGCCCTATGGCTCATGCTATTCCAACAATACCATGAAATTCGTCGAGGGGTTGACAAAAGAGAAAAAGGCGCGATACCGCGGCGCCTGTGTCCGCAACAGGTTTACCTCTGTGGCAGTTATTCCTGTTCGTTACCAGGGAAGGATACTCGGCGCCATACATCTGGCAGATGAGAAGGAAGGTATGGTTTCTCTGAAAATCGTGGAGTTCGTCGAATTGATATCACCCCTCATCGGGGAAGCCCTCTACAGGTTTTCCATCGAAGACCAACTCCGCAGAAACTACGAGGCGCTCCAGAGGAGCGAAAAGCGCCTTTCCGAGGCTCAGAGGATTGCGAACATCGGGAACTGGGACTGGGATATACGGACCAATGAGCTGTACTGGTCTGATGAAATCTACCATATTTTCGGATTGGACCCGCAGCTCTTCGGGACAACGTATGTCGCCTTTTTAAACTATATCCACCCGGACGACAGAGAGGACGTAAAAAAGGCCCTCCGTGAAGCCTTGCAGGGGAGAAAACCGTACAGCATTGAACACCGAATCGTTCTCCAGAATGGAACAGCGAAAATAGTTCACGAACAGGGGGAAGTGACGTTCAATGATTCCGGTGAGCCGATCCGAATGGTGGGGACGGTCCAGGATATCACCGAACGCAAGCTTGTGGAAGAGCGGCTGAGGTCTTCCCGGGAACAACTGCGCACCCTTTCCGCGCACCTGGATACAGTGAGAGAACAGGAAAGGACAAGCATCGCCCGTGAGATTCATGATGAGCTGGGCCAATCGTTGACCGCCCTCAAGATGGACATGTCGTGGCTCCGAAACAAATATAGGGAGTACGAACCCCTTTCGGAAAAGACAAAAGCCATGATAAAACTCATCGACTCCACTATCCGCACGGTGAAGAGGATCTCCTCGGAGTTGCGGCCAGTGGTGCTGGATGACCTCGGCCTCATCGCTGCCATTGAGTGGCAGGCTGAGGAATTCCAGAAGCGAACGGGCATTGTATGTGAGGTGAATTTCACCCCCGACGACATAATCCTGGACAGAGGGATTTCCACTGCCATTTTCCGCATTCTTCAGGAGGCTCTGACCAATGTGATCCGCCATGCAGGGGCGACAAAGGTGAGGGTATCCCTGGAGGAGAAAGACAGTGAGATCCTTTTGAGTGTAGAGGACAATGGAAAGGGGGTCACCGAAAAGCAGATAACCGACCCCAAGTCTTTCGGGCTCATCGGGATGCGGGAACGGGTCCATTTCTTTAGCGGTAAGGTCAGGATAACCGGGGCACGGAACAAAGGCACTTCCCTTGTTATATCGATCCCCATCGAAAAAGAGGCGGATAGTGATGGGAAGAGTTTGTAGGACAGGAACCGACAAAATTATCAGAATTTTCCCGATGTTCCACGTTTATTATTTCCGTATAGTATAGTATAGGCATGATAAATATTCTCATTGCTGATGATCACACCATTGTCCGTAAGGGGTTGAAGCAGATTCTGGCCGAGACCCAAGACATGGTTGTGGCAGACGAAGCGAGCAACGGCTTTGAAGTGATGGAAAAAGTGAGAAATAACCATTATGATGTGCTGCTGCTGGATATCTCCATGCCCGGCAAAAGCGGCCTTGACATCCTGAAAGAGCTGAAAGCGGAACAACCAAAACTCCCTGTTCTTGTGCTGAGCATGTACCCCGAGGAGCAATATGCGGTCCGGGTTTTGAGGGCTGGCGCCTCAGGCTATTTAACAAAGGAGAGCGCGCCGGATGAACTGGTAGTGGCCATGCGCAAGGTGGCACAAGGAAAGAAATATGTCAGTCCTTCACTGGCCGAGAAGCTGGCTGTTGACCTCGAAGTTGACGCCTCAAAGCCCCCCCATGAGACGCTTTCCGACCGTGAGTATCAGGTATTGTGCATGATCGCTTCAGGGAAGACCGTGGGGGAGATCGCAGAGAAGCTGTCCCTGAGCGCCAAGACCATCAGCACCTACAGGGCCCGCATACTTGAAAAGATGAATATGAAAAATAACGCTGAATTAACCCATTACGCTATTCAGAACAAATTAGTGGATTAAGTCCACTGGAGCCGACTTCACAGGATTTCGTTAAAACCTCCCGGATAACTTTGTAAGACAAACACTTACAAAAAATAAAAATATTTTCTTACAAAAAAATCAGTCTTCCACTGATTTTCCTTTTTATTCAATTGGTCTAAAGTTAATTCATTAAGCAACTCTTCCCTGTGAAAATGCGCTTGTTACGACAATGACGGTGAGAACTATTCTCTTTTAAAGAAAGGGGTACAGATAATGGATGTATATGACGCGGTGAGTCAGAGGATAGAAAATCTTGAGTATCTTGAAGGGTATGCTGACGGCGATCACCCCCGGCCTTTCAGTGAGGGCATCGCGGAGGATGCCGAGATCCGTTGGAGCGAAGGCGACGGCTTGAATGAAGAGAGTCAGGAAGAAAGCGAAAAACCCTCTTTTGTCAGCGACGAGTATGATCCCGTAAAAATGTACCTTAAAGAGATGGGCAGCTTCCCTTTGCTGAAAAAAGACGACGAGGTCGAACTGGCGAAGCGGATCGAGAAGGGCAGAGAAAAAGTCACAAGGGCTCTTTTTGCTCTTCCCTTTGCACTGGAGGAACTGATGAGTTACGGCGCTCTGATCAAGGCTGGAGGGGCATCACTTTCCGAGTTTACACAGACCGAGAGCGACTCTGAAGAAACCCCCGAAGAAGAGAAGAGGAGATTCTTTTCCTGCATCGGACGTGTCAGATCCTTTTATCGCCAAAGGATCGCATACCTCAACAGATTATCCGGAAAACAGCCGGGAAACGGCCGCTCTTCCGGGGTAAGGACCGGCAGAAACGGTAACAAGGCGGGGAGTAGAAGAAATGGGGACGGACCGGAAAATCAAAGGATTTTCCCGAACAATGCCGTGGCGCTTAAGTCCTCAGGCCCCCGGGCGGTAAGGTTCCTCGAAAACAACATGGGGAAAATTCTGGAAGGGGTGATAGCCTTACGTCTGAAAGAAGATGTCCTCTGCACATTTTCAGATGAGCTGGGAAAAACCGTGCAACGGGTTGAAGAGGTTCTGCGGAAGATGAATGGTATCGAGAAAAGACTTTTGGATCTTGGCTGGAGCGTCAGCGGACGCCGGCAGAGATCCGTAAAATCGTCTCCAAAGAAAGCCACGGAAAAGGTCATGGGGAAGGCTTGGGGGAAAGCGAGGGTTGCCGATAACGACCGGGCTGCAATGATTAAGGCATACCGCGACTCCATGACTGAAATAAAGAACTACGAACGCTCCATCGGCGTTCACTATGCCGAAATGAAGAAAGTCATGGGCATCCTTTCAGAGGCAGGAGCAGAGATATCGGCCGCGAAGCGCGCCATGATCGAGGCCAATCTCAGGCTTGTGATCAGCATCGCAAAGCGGTATATCGGGAAGGGTCTCAGTTTCCCTGACCTCATTCAGGAGGGGAACATCGGGTTGATGAAGGCGGTGGACAAGTTTGAGTACCGGAGAGGATACAAGTTCAGCACC
>JAMCQB010000088.1 GCA_023382175.1 Nitrospirota bacterium
CAATCCCCTGTGATTTGGAGCCGGCCGGCCCAGATGTGCTATCATAGAGCATGATCGCTATCGTTGACTACGGAATGGGAAACCTCAGGAGCGTCGAAAAGGGCTTCCTGAAGGTTGGAGTGGATGCCAGGGTTGTCTCTGACAGGATATCCATCGAGGACGCTCGGGGCGTGGTGCTCCCCGGCGTGGGCGCCTTCAGGGACTGCATCCGAAACCTCACCGACGCTGACCTCACGGATGCCATTATCAAGTCGATCCGGGAGGGCAAGCCCTTTCTCGGCATATGCCTCGGACTGCAGGTGCTCTTCAGTGAATCAGAGGAGTTCGGTGTCTGCAGGGGGCTGGATGTGTTCCGGGGCAGGGTGGTGAGGTTCCCCGAAAGCGGGTTGAAGGTTCCTCACATGGGCTGGAATACGGTGAAAATAGGGAGAAGGCCCCCGGCCTTTAACGGCATACCTGACCAGAGTTATTTCTATTTTGTGCATTCCTTTTATGTGGCGCCGGAGGACATGGACATAGTAGCCGGGACAACAGAGTACGGGTCTGAATTCACCTCCATGGTCTGGAAGGACAATGTCCTTGCCACGCAGTTTCATCCCGAAAAGAGCCAGGAACTCGGCCTGAAGATCCTCAAAGGCTTCGGCGAGTTTGTAAAAAAAGCGTAGAGCTTGGCGCAAAGAGCAAAGGGTAAAGCGCAGAGAGCAGCTTTTTGCGCCATTTCATGCCCTATGCCCTATGCCGACATTCCGAAAGCAGTTCCTTTACTGTCTTTTTCAATACCGGATGGATCTTGTCGGGGGCGATCTCAGCAAGAGGCCGTAACACGAATTCCCTCTCATGCATGAGGGGATGGGGGATCTTGAGTTCAGGGGAGTCCATCACCATGTCATCGTAAAAGAGGATGTCGAGATCAATGACCCTGGGTCCCCACCGGTAGCTCTCTTTTCTCCCTGCCTCTGCTTCAATGTCTTTGAGAACCTCTAAGAGCTTAAGAGGCCCCAGCGCGGTCTCGCCCTCGGCTGCCATATTGATGAATTTCGGCTGGTCCAGCACGCCCCACGGCTCGGTCTCGTGAAGGGACGACCGCTTTCTGATTATGACGCCTCTGGCCGACAGAAGGTCCAGGGCCTTCAGGCAGTTTTCCCCCCGGTTGCCGAGATTAGAGCCTATGCCGATATGGACGACAGCCATAATTGTTCAATGTTCGAGGTTCAGGAAAACTTACGGGGAGACTGCTCGTCGCCGAGTCACCCATTCTCCGGTTCTCCGCTTCTTTGTCACAGGGCTTTCCTGATCCGCTCCACCGCCTCTTTGATCCTCTCCACGGGAACGGTGAGGGCAAATCTTACGTAGCCCTCGCCGGGAGATCCAAAGCCGTTTCCGGGGGTCGCAAGGACGCCTGCTTTTTCGAGGATGTGGGAAACGAATGAAGAAGAGTCGCAGGACGAAGGGACCTTTGTCCAGAGATAGAACGTCGCCTCGGGTTTGATCACGTGGAGCCCCAGGCTTTTTAGCCCGGTGTAAAGGGCATCCCTTCTCGCCTGGTAGGTATTCCTGATTCCTGAAAGAATGTCGTCTCCGGTACCAAGGGCCACAATGGCCGCTTCCTGGATAGCCTGGAATACGCCGGAATCGAGGTTTGTCTTTATCTTGCCGAGCCCTGCGATCACGTCCCTGTGGCCGACCGCAAAGCCTATCCTCCACCCGGTCATGTTATAGGTCTTCGAAAGGGAGTGGAATTCTATTCCCACTTCCCCGGCGCCGTCCACTTCCATGAAGCTCATGGGCCTTTTCCCGTCATAATAGATCTCCGAGTAGGCAGCGTCATGACAGACGATGATATCGTATTTCCGGGCAATGCGTATCACGTCCTCGTAAAACCCCCTCCCGGTTACGGCAGAGGTGGGGTTATTCGGATAATTGATGAACATCAAACGCGCCTTTTTCAGCACGTCCTCCGGAATCGCAGAGAAGTCAGGGAGGAAATTGTTCGCGTCAAGGAGGGGCATGATGTAGCTTTCACCCCCTGCAAACAGTGTTGCCACGGGATAGACCGGATAGCCCGGGGAAGGCACCAGAACAACATCTCCGGGATTCACAAAAGCAAGGGGGATATGCCCTATCCCTTCCTTTGAGCCGATGAGGGAGAGGACTTCCGTACGAGGGTCAAGGGAGACATTAAATCTCGCCCTGTACCAGTCGGCCACCGCTTCCCTGTATGAAAGCATTCCTTCATAGGACGGATAACGGTGATGCACGGATTTCTCCACTGCCTTTTTCATGGCATCCACAATATGCCCTGGTGTGGGAAGGTCCGGGTCCCCGATGCTGAGATCGATGAGGTCAACACCCTTTGCCAGGGCCTCCTGTTTCATCTTGTCGATGGCTGCAAAGAGGTAGGGGGGAAGGTTTTTAACCCTTTGAGCAAACTCAAATTTCATGATAACGGTCCTCCAATGTCATTATAAAAGTATACGTTTTCCGTGAGGTTCCAGAACGAGCAATTATTATATACCAAACCAATGATTCCTTGCGAGACATTGACCACATAAAACATCGGGGGGAGGAAAACAAAAAGGGCACCGTTGCCGGTGCCCTTTTTTAGATGTAAGGAAAAGCTACTTCTTTTCTGCAGGAGCAGGCTTCTTCTCTTCAGCCTTAGGAGCTGCTTCCTTCTTCGCAGGAGCCATCTCCTTCTTCTCCGTCTTCTTTGCAGCGGCCTTCTTCGCAGCAACGCTCGTTGCTACGTTCTTGCCGTCCACTTCTTTGTACTTCACGGTGACCTTGTCACCCATCTTAACGTCAGCAAGCTTCGCAGCCGCCTTTTCTTCGACGGTCAGGGCGACTTCACCCTTCTTGCCTTTGACGGTGAGGGTCTTTGCTGCTGCGTCAACTGCAACAACCTCGCCGGTCACCTGCTTTACCTTTGCAGGGGCCTTCTTCTTCTCAGCCTTCTTCTCCTCAGCCTTTGCAGGAGCCATCTCCTTCTTTGCAGGAGCGGCTTCCTTCTTCTCGGCAGGGGCTGCCGGAGCTGCCTTCTGTTCTGCTGCGAAGGAGAGACCTGCTATGGAAAGAACGAAGAGTACTGATACAACTATTGCGATTACCTTCTTCATGAAATTCACCTCCTTTCAATGAGATTTTCTTATCCGAGGATAATTGCATACAATATTTGTGCCAGGAGAGGTAAGGATGGAAGATTACAATTTAGCATTTAAAATTGACGGGTTAAAAAGAACTTTTCCTATCTGCCAAGAAATCCTATCTAATTGTTTCCCTTTTAGGGAGTATCTTCCTTTTTTAGGGAAGAGCCCTCCAGTCCGAACTTTTCCCACCGGTACCAGAAGGTCTTGTAACTCATGCCGAGGAGTCGCGCTGCCTTGGCCGCCACATTGTTGGCCTTGTTCATGGCCTTCTTCAGAAGCTCTTTTTCCAGTTCCTCAAAGATGAGACCCTCATCAGGCACATCGATGTCAAGAAAGCCCTGCTGCTGTGACAGCCTCAGTTCACTCTTGATGTCCTTCAACCGGATGGTATCGGATTCGCACATGAGCAAGGCCCGTTCGATCACCGACTCCACTTGCCTCACATTTCCAGGCCAATGGTATTCCACAAGGGCTTTCATGGCGGTTTCATCCACACCCTTTATCCGCTTGCCGAATTCGCTGTTGTACCGCTGGATGAAGAAATGGACCAGTTCCGGGATATCTTCACGCCGCTCCCTCAATGGCGGGAGCTCTATGGTAACGACCCGAAGGCGGTAGTAAAGGTCTTCCCGGAATTTCCCGTTCTTCATCTCTCTTTCGAGATATTTGTTGGTTGCCGCTATTATCCTGACGTCGACCTTTATGGCTTCCCTCCCGCCGATCCGCCGTATCTCCTTTTCCTGGAGAACCCTGAGGATTTTCGACTGGGTCATGGAAGGCAGATCCCCCACTTCATCCAGGAACATGGTGCCTCCGTTGGTTGCCTCAAAGAGCCCGATCTTCCTTGTCACCGCTCCGGTGAATGCGCCCGGTTCATAACCGAAGAGTTCGCTCTCCAGGAGGCTTTCGGGTATGGCGGCACAGTTGATGGCGGTGAAGTGTTTGGAACTCCTGGGACTGTTGTAGTGGATGGCCTTGGCAACCAGCTCCTTTCCTGTTCCGCTTTCCCCGAGGATCAGGACGGTCACAGGGCTGTGAGAGACTTTCTTGATGATGCCGATGACTTCTTTCATCACCTCCGAAGTGCCCACGATTCCCTCGATGCTGAACTTGCCGTACAATGCCTGCTGGAGCTCCATGTTCTTTCTCCGGAGTTCAACGTTCTCCAAAGCTTTCCTGACGCCTACCAGCACCTTGTCTTTGTCAAGGGGCTTTTCGAGGTAATCATAAGCGCCTTTCTTCATGGCTTCCACCGCCGTATGGACAGTGCCGAAGGCGGTCATCAGGACTACTGCGGGGGGATGCTCGCCGGATTCAATAATATTCTCCATGAGTTCGATGCCGTCCATGCCGTCCATCTTCATATCCGTCAGCACAACTTCAGGGTTGTAGGTCTTAACGGTTTTCAGCGCCTCCTCTCCCGAGGAAGCAACATGGGTCTCGTATCCCTCCGCAGAGAGGATTGTCTTGAGGATGTTCCTTTGATTCTGCTCATCATCTACAACGAGGACGACCGCCATCTGCTCTTTTTCCTCCTGGAATATCCCTTCAGTTCAACGGCAGGCTGATAACCACATCGCTGCCGACCCCGCCGACGCTGTGAAAATCTATCTTCCCTCCGTGCTCTTCAATGATGCGTTTCGTGGTGGCGAGACCGAGCCCGAGGCCGTCACCCTTTGTAGTGAAGAAGGGCTCGAATATCTTCGACAGGTTCTCTTTCGAAACCCCCACCCCTGTGTCGCTCACCGAGAGGAGGAATTTCCCATTGTCCCGCGCTGTCCGGACCGTGAGGGCGCCGCCTTCGGGCATGGCCTGGAACGCGTTCATCACTACATTGAGCACGCATGTCTTCATCAGTTCGGGGTCGATCCTGATCTCGGGGGAGAAGTCATACTGCTTTATAATCCGGATCTTGTCGCTGTTCGCCTTTGCCTTTATGATCTCGACCACATTGTTCAGGACCTCTTCGACGTTCACCCGCTGCATATTCAGCTTTAAGGGTTTGCCGTAATCGAGGAAGTCGGTCACGAACCTGTTGAGCCGGTGTATCTCCTGTTTTATGCTTGCCACGAGAACCTCAAATTCCTTTGCTTTGTCAGGTTTTTCCGGACGGTACTGCTCCCTTATATGGTCAATGCTCAGGCTGATGAAGTTCAGGGGGTTCCGGATCTCGTGGGCGATGGTGCCGGTCAGCTGCCCTATGGCAGAAAGGTGTTCGGTCTCGCGGAGCCTCTCCTCAAGGCGCTTGTTCTCTCTCAGTTTCCCGACCATATCATTGAAGCTCGCCGTGAGCTCACCGATCTCATCCTTTCTGTCAACCGTGAGATTAAGGTTCAGGTCCCCGGCTGCCACCTTCCGGGCAGCATCCACAACGCTGCGTATGGGCTCGGTATAACGCAGTGAGAGGAAAATGGCAATGCCGATCCCGATGGCAAAGACCAGAAGGGCGGCGAAAATCCTCTTCATCATATTGCGTTTGAGGAGCTGGGAAACATCGTCGGCATTGATCTTCAGATGGATATACCCGTAATGGGCCCCGCCGGCAATGACAGGGACGATAACGTTATATGCCCTTCCCTCTGCGGAGACAGGCTCACCCAGTTCCGCCTTGATCACCAGCTCCTTCTTTTTGGGGCTGATGGCAGCGCCGATCTTTGTGGGGTTCGTGCTTGCGATGATCTCGTCGGTGTTGCTGATGATCGATATCTCATTTATTCCCTTGGAGTTCAGGCGCTTCAAATACTGTGCGAGCCTTGTTTCATCAGTGGAGCCGCTTGCGGTCACCTCTTCCACGCCGACCTGGATCGCCTTCGAAAGCTCTGCAGTCTGATTGCCCAGTTCTTTTAATAGCACTTTTTCGGACTGCCAGTAAAGGAACAGCAAAAAGGACAGGAGGATAAAGCTCATAAAGAGCATCATGAGGACGAGCTTTTTGTTGAGAGAAAGATTAAGAAAAAAGGTCCTTATCATAATATCTGTTTCAGCAGCTTCGCCCCTCTTTTCCCCGGGAATCAGCCACATCAGCTGCTTTCAGAGAAATCTCACGGGACAAAGTCACGAAATTATTATAACGCAAAAATGCGGGAAAGTGGAAAAGAAGTGACAGGAGGCCGTTTTCTTGTAAAATTCCTATTAATTTTTTATAATTCTTAAGGCCACTTATGTATATAACCGATCTGATATACCGACGTCCGAAACTGCTGGTTATCTTCAATATGCTCATCGCCGTTGCGCTGCTGGTCGTTATGCTTATCTTTATCAGAGGAATCCTGACGGTTACGTTCAGGAAGGTCGAAAAACCCGTCTCTTCTGCGCAGCCTGCAACCCAGAAAGCCAGGAGGGGTCTCCAGGAATATGCGGGAATCCTTAAGAATAACCCCTTCGGTTTTCCGGCAGGCCCGCTGAAGGAGCTTTCTGTTTCAAGAGAGGGAGGGGTGTCTCATACGGATATCACCCTTGTGGGTACTGTGGCAGGACCTCCGGCTCACAGTTATGCCATTGCCGCTGACAAGAGCGGCAGGCAGGAGGTCTTCAAGGTCGGGGAGTCGGTCTTCGGCGCCGGGAAACTGAAAAAGGTAGAAAAAGACAGAATTCTCATCAATGACAGCGGGAGGGAGGTAAATATCCCCATTACGGATATGCTTGCCATAAAGGAGATCAACCCCCAGGAGTTCAACCTGGCGGCGTCTGATTTTGCGAAGAGCGCAGGGAAAGGGACCTTTATTGTGGATCAGAAAAAAGTCCTCCATGCCCTGGAGAACCCCAACCAGCTCATGACGGACGCGAGACTGCAGCCGAACATCATCAACGGCAAACAGGAGGGCTTTATCCTCAGGGAAGTGAGAAGCGGCGGTATCTATCAGAGCCTGGGACTGCAGAACGGTGATGTTCTTTTGAGGATTAACGATTATAATATCTCAAACCCCGAGAACGCGCTCCAGGCCTTTACCGCGTTGCGGGGAATGGACAGGGTCCAGGTCGATCTCCTGAGGAGCGGATCAAGGATGACCATGACCTATCAGATCAGATAAAAAGGAGCAAGAATACAAGAGGGTGAAATGAGAAATCTCAGAACAGTTTTCGCAGGTATCGCTTTGCTGTTGTCCGTGTTAATTGTCTCTTCCGCATTCCCTGAGACGAAGAAGGCCGAAAAGGTCACCTTCAACTTTGTGGATGTGGACCTCCCCACCATCACAAAATTTATCAGTGATATCACAAAAAAGAATTTCATCTTTGATGAGAGGGTGAAGGGGAAGATCACCATTATCGCCCCCTCGAAATTGAGCATTGACGAGGCCTATAATCTCTTCACTTCCGTGCTTGAGCTGAAGGGGTTTACCGTTGTCCCTTCGGGCGTGGATGCCTACAAGATCATCCCTTCCTCAGAGGCGAAGCAGCGGGGTATTGCCATATCCAGGGACAAGCAGCCGGTGAACGAGAGTTACATCGCACGGCTTATAACGCTGAAGAACATCTCGTCCGAGGATGCTCTGAAGTTCATACAGCCCATGGTATCGAAGGATGGATTTGCATCTGCCTTCGGCCCCGGGAATCTCCTTCTGGTGATCGACTCAGGGCTCAATCTCGAAAAAATTCTCTCTATTGTGGACAGCATCGACCAGCCCTCCATGAGAGAGGGGCCTGAAATCGTCTTCCTCAAGCATTCCAGCGCCGATACGGTGGCAAAGATGCTCAATGAGGGGATGAGCCGGAGGCTCAGGGGAACCCCCCAGCCCGTTGCCGTGGATGAAACAAGGGCGGTGGCAGACCAGCGGCTGAACGCCGTCGTTCTCTTCGGGGACAAGGGAGCAAGGGAATCCATGAAGTCCCTCATCTCCCTTGTGGACACACCGTCTCCGGAGGCCCTGGCAAGGGTAAATGTCTATTTTCTCGAAAACGCCGACGCAACCGACCTGCTGAAGGTCCTTGAAGGCTTCATCAAAGGGTCAAAGCCCCAGCAGGCGGCACAGGGGGCTGCACCGGTGGCGCCCTTTGAAGCGGCAGGGGGCATTTCCATTACTGCCGACAAATCATCCAACGCACTGATAATTGTGGCATCGCCTTCTGATTACCAGAGTCTTGTGCAGGTGATCAAACAGCTTGACCGGCGGAGGAGACAGGTGTACGTTGAGGCAATGATCGTGGAGGCGACTATCGACAGGTTGAGGGAACTGGGCGCAAAATGGAGGCTCACGGCGAGAAAAAATGGAGAACCCGTTGCCATAGGCGGTTTCGGGACCATGGATTCCGCAGCGCTCAACACAATATTGACCGGTCTTGAAGGGGTTACCCTGGGCGGGATGGGGAATTTCCTCAGTGTGCCCATAATAACCACAGGGTCAGATGGTTCGGTGAGCAATCAAAACCTCACCATCCCCGGGTTTGCTGCGCTCTTCAGTCTGAACGAATTCAGGGATGTGGTGAATGTCCTTTCGACGCCACAGATACTGACTTCAGACAACAAGGAGGCAGAAATCGTGGTGGGTGAGAATGTCCCCTTCATATCCAAAAGGGAAAGGGATCTCACCACGACCAATACGGTCCTTAATTCCATAGAGAGGATGGATGTGGGCATCAAGTTAAAGATAACGCCCCAGATCACCGAGGGAGATTATGTGAAACTGGACATTTATCAGGAAATCTCCTCCCTGGTAAAGCAGTCAGAGACCATCACGATAAATCTCGGCCCGACGATTACCAAGCGTTCCACGAAAACAGCAGTCGTTGTTAAAGACAATCAGATCGTTGTGATCGGAGGACTGATGCAGGAAACGGATGAGGAGAATATCACGAAGATTCCTCTTCTTGGTGATATCCCGGTGCTGGGGTACCTGTTTAAGAACACGAGCGTCTCGAAGAAAAAGACGAACCTCCTTGTATTCCTCAATCCTCATATCATCAAGGAATCCGAGCGTCTTGCACAGATAACAAGCAGCAAGCAAAAGGAGTTTGGTGTGGTGGAAAACCGGTTCTTAGAGGGAGAGCTTCTGGTTAAGTTCAAGGAAGGGGTGAATGACGATACGGCTCGGGAGATTATCGCGAGGAAAGGCGCCACGGTGATCAGATATGTTGAAGGGATAAAGGTATATCACATACGGCTCCCGAAGGGACTGGCGGTGGAAGATGCGGTGAAGGATTTTTCTTCCCTGCCGGAGGTGCAGTACGCAGAGCCGAACTACGGGATAAAGCTGAAAAAGATAGATTAGTTCGGAAGTGTAGAAGCACGGAAAAGGCTTCCTTGATTTCTGAACTTCCGGACTTTTGAACTTCTGAACTTTTGCACTGAAATATGGAAACCATTGACACCATAAAGGATGAAGACGTAGAGCTCTCCCTCGTAAAGGAGATCCCCCTTTCCTTTGCACGGAACAACCTTGTAATGCCCATAAAGAGGGCTGACGGTTCTTTCACCGCTGTCATTACTGATGAAAGGGGGATATTCGCGGTTCTCGATCTCGCAAAGAGGTACGGGCTTAAACCCCATCCTTTAATGGCTCATTCCGGGATTGTGATTGACGCCATTAACCGGTTTTACGGCCAGGTCGGCTCCGCAGAAGAGGTGATGGAAGGCATATCAGGGGAAGACCTCTCGTCCGTGGCCACGGAGTTCGAATCTCCCAGGGACCTCCTGGAACTCACGGAGGAAGCCCCCATTATCCGCCTTCTCAACGCTCTTCTTCTGCAGGCCGTGAAGGAAAAGGTCAGTGACATTCATATTGAGCCCTATGAAAAGGAGCTTGAAGTGAGGATGAGGCTGGACGGTATCCTTCACCGGGTGCTCGCTCCTCCCAAGATCATACAGGATGCCCTCATAAGCAGGGTGAAGATCATGGCGAACCTCGATATTGCCGAGAAGAGGCTGCCGCAGGACGGCCGCATCAGGCTGCTCATCGGGGCAAAGGATATCGACATCAGGGTCTCCATCGTGCCCACCTCCTTTGGGGAAAGGGCGGTCCTGCGACTTCTGGACAGGCAACAGGGGCTGATCAGCCTCCACGACGTCGGGTTGGATGCTGAGGACACGAAGCATGTGGAGGAACTCCTCTCCAGAACGAACGGCATCATCCTTGTTACGGGCCCCACGGGGAGCGGTAAGACCACCACCCTTTATGCCGCGCTGAACAAGATTCATACGGAAGAAAAGAACATCATCACCGTAGAGGACCCCGTTGAGTACCAGCTGAAAGGCGTGGGCCAGATCCATGTGAATCCGAGGATCGGCCTCACCTTTGCATCGGGGCTGAGATCCATATTGAGGCAGGACCCGGATGTGATCATGGTGGGGGAGATAAGGGACTACGAAACTGCGGAGATCGCCATCCAGGCTTCCCTTACCGGCCACCTGGTTCTCAGCACCCTTCATACCAATGACTCTGCCTCTGCCATCACTAGGCTCATCGACATGGGGGTGGAGCCCTTCCTTGTTGCTTCATCACTGGTGGCGGCCCTTGCCCAGAGGCTTGTGAGGACCATCTGTCCCCAGTGTAAGGAATCATACGAACCGACCGATACGGAGAGAGCTTATTTCACGAAGATAAAACTTGGCGCCCGCCGGCTGACACAGTTATACAGAGGGAGGGGATGCCAGAAGTGCAGGGAGAGCGGCTACCTCGGAAGAACGGGGATATTCGAGATCCTGTATGTGACCCCCGCGATAAGGGAGATGATCACTGCGCGGAAGGATTCACCGTTGATCAAG
>JAMCQB010000103.1 GCA_023382175.1 Nitrospirota bacterium
GGACGCCGAAAGAAAAAGAGGCCACAATTGCGGGGAAGGCAGCGCCAAAAAAGAGAACCACTGCCAGGAAGACAACTGCGACAAAAAAGACAACGTGAGAGAGGCCCGGTTTTATGAAAAGATAGGTGACGGTAAGGTAAAGTGTTTCCTCTGCGCACAGCACTGCACAATATCGCCGGGGAAAAGGGGTATCTGTGCGGTAAGGGAAAACAGGGAGGGAACCCTTTACAGCCTTGTGTATGGTAAGGTCATCGCCCGGCACATAGACCCCATAGAGAAGAAGCCGTTATTTCATTTCCATCCCGGCTCCACATCCTATTCCATCGCCACTGTGGGATGCAATTTCAAATGCTTGCACTGCCAGAACTATGATATTTCGCAGTATCCAAAGAAGCATGCCGACATCCCCGGGGAAGATATGACCCCGGAACAGGTGGTGAGGGAAGCCGAACTGTCAGGCTGCCAGAGCATATCCTATACCTATACCGAGCCTACGATATTCATGGAATTTGCCTATGACTGTGCCCGGCTTGCCCACCGGAAGGGGATCAAGAATGTCTTTGTGAGCAACGGGTATACCGGTCCTGAAGCCACAAGACTTATAGCGCCCTATCTCGACGGAAACAACATTGATCTGAAGGGTGACGACAGTTTTTACAAAAAGATAGTGGGAGCCAAACTTCAACCGGTTCTCGATACCATTAAGCTCATGAAAGAACTGGGAGTCTGGGTCGAGGTCACCACCCTCATTATTCCGACCTATAATGATTCTGATGAATTCCTTAAGTGGGTTGCCGATTTTATCAAATCCGTTGACCCTGCCATGCCCTGGCATGTGACACAGTTTTATCCTACTTATGAACTGCTGGATCAACCGAGGACACCGGTGAGCACCCTGAGAAGGGCAAGGGAGATCGGACTCAAGGCCGGACTCAAGTATGTGTATGAAGGGAATGTCCCGGGTGAGGGGGGAGAAAATACCTACTGCCCCTCATGCGGGGAGCTGCTCATAGAGAGGTTTGGGTTCACCCTGACTACCGTAACAATGAAGAATTCCTCCTGCCCGAAATGCGGAGCAAGTATTGAAGGCAGGGGAATGCCGTGAGAAGGCAGACGGTCAATCTTTAGAGACGGCTGAAAAAGTGTTTTTGGAAAGGGTAGAAGGCGGGGCAGGCGCCCCGCCTTCTACCCGCTTATTTTACGCCGACTTTTGCTGTCATGGCATCGGCAATAATCTTGATGCCTTTCTGTGACTCGTCAACAGACTTTGTGAGCGACTCCCGTGCCATCTCAGGATTATGGAAACCGTCAGAGTTCTCCGCGGTCCAGTATTCCCAGAGGATATGCGCCTTCAGGTGCTGGTCCTGGGCCTGCTTGATAACATCATCGCCAAGCCCCGCCTTTTTACCTTCAACGATCTTGTCAATGAGGGCAGAAAGCCAGAACTCCGCCTTCCTCATCTTGCCTTTCCCATATGCCTTAACCGAATCAATGGCGTATCGCGCCTGCTCCTCGGTCCACTTCGGATGACACTTGAGACAGGTCTCTTTGAGCTGGACCCTCGGCGTCGCTGCGAAATGTGAGGTAAAGGCCTTGCCCTTCTTGTCCTTCACCTTCGGCGTGTGGCAGGAATCGCAACCTGCTCCCGCCTTCGCATGCTTGGAATTGTAGTAAGTCTCTGCCTCGGGGTGCTGGGCCTTCCAGAGGAGACCGCCGGTCAGTGCGTGCTTGAAGTCGAGGAAACTCACTTTGTTCACATAGTGGTCGTAGAGACCGAAGACGTCCTTGTAGGGGAAGTGGTTCGTCCTCCTGTCATCCATCTTTACCGGTGCGCCGGTCTTTGGATCAGTGCCGGGGTTGCAGTTGTACTCCACGTGGCACTGGCCGCACTGGAGTCTCGTGTCATATTTTTCGAGGAGGGCTATTTTTCTTGCAAAGCCCCTGAGCCCCATCTCGATGACCTTTATGTTCGTATGCTTCGGGTCTTTGTGCCAGAGGGTGTCACCATCGGGCCGCGTCAGGGCATCGATTAAACCGTCTCTTACGATCCTCGGTTTCGCTGCATGGGGGTCATGGCAGGTGAAGCAGTTCAGACCGTGGTTGAGGTCTTTGACGTATTCGACGACATTGGACGTCCTCGACCAGGTCGTACCCTGCACCGGATCACCCATGTATGCCCATTTCAGGATCTGGTCCTGGGTTTTGCACTGGAGGCAGACAGGGTTTGCCGCAGCAGCGCTCTGGGGAATGAATGTCTTGTGCTCCTTGTTGTCAGGATACTTGTCTGTGAGCACATCCCATGCTTTGCCTTTGTCGAAAATATACTGCCAGCCGTTCTTGCCCTGGAACCTTCCACCATATGCCCTGTCGACGATAAGATGGTCGATGAGCATCCAGTTATGGCTCCTGGTGAGGTTATGCTCCTTGGTGAACCCGTGGCCTGCCATGAGCTTGTCCCAGAACGGATTGGGCGCACGGTTGGTGAGCTGGGACTTCTCGTCCCGGGCCGGCCGGTGGTAAGTCCCTTTCATGAAACTCTCGTACTGCTCTTTATGGCACTGGCCGCATGCTTCCCAGGCCATAACAGTTGCCGGTCTCGTATCCGGGCCGGGACCCTTGAGATGCTTGTCCAGCCCTCTGTGACAGTTCGAGCAGTTCACCTTTGCGTGCTTGCCCATGGTGTGCAGCTCTTTAATTGCTGCGTGGCAGCCATAGCATGCTTCCGCCGCAACTGCCTTCTCCGCAGGAACTGCCTTTTTGCCAGGCGCAGCTTTATACTCTGCATCAACAGTCGAATTGTAGATTCCGCTTATCAGAGCGAAGGCAGCGACTGCGATAAATACTGAGAGAAACTTCTTCATCATACGTCCCCCTTTCTCTTCTCACGGAAACAGTGAGTTTCCGGGAGCTCAGTGTAGCAATTTCCCTCCGTTCTCTGTCCCCTGCAATGCCTGAGATCTCACCTCCTTTTTTCTCCCGCACCCTATAATTAAAAGTTTAGCCTAATCCCATGTCTTGTCAAGATGCCCATTTCTTGAAATTTATAAATTTCTGATATTTACATCCTCTGACAAAATTGATAAGCCTCCGAATTCTGTCCTACTAAGAGTCACATAATTGAATAGACAGATACCTGGAAGTCTCCCCTCGCTCCTCTGTACCAAAGAGTCCCGAATGCTTTCGGGACTTGGCAAAGGGAGTATGGAGGGTTTTTCTCATAGCGTGTAATCCTTAACTATGAGAATATTAATAAATCAGGGGCGTATCTGTTATAATTCAGGATAAAGGAGATTTGTGATGTCCATACTGGTTCGCGTTCTCTTTGTGCTGAGTACGGTATTCATGGTTGCGTGCGCCTCTGCGCCGCTGAAGTCGCAGAAGGAAGCACCGGAACCTCCTTCAGGGGCTTACTTCGAGTATATGCGCGGCTATGAAGCCGAGCTTTCGGGAGAGTGGGAGGAAGCGCTGAAGCATTACCGGGAAGCCCTGAGGCTTGACCCGCCCTCCAATTACCTCAGGACACAAATCAGCTACATGTACCTCAGGACAGGCAAGGTGCAGGAGGCCATAGACTCTGCGGAGACGGTGGTAAAATCTGATCCGAACTATACCCCTGCCCTCATGCTGCTTGCACAGATGTACAGCAGTCAGAAAAGGCTTGATGAAGCCATTTCCCTCTACGAAAGGGTTATTGCCGCTAACGCAGGCGAGAGCGATGCATACCTCTTCCTCGGTGTTTCCTATGCTTCAAAGGGCCGTTATGATGATGCCACAAGGATCCTTGAATCCCTGCTCAAGCGGAAGCCCGATGCGGTTATGGCTCTTTATTATCTCGGCGCCATTAATATGGATGAGAAAAAATACGATACGGCCGCAGAATATTTTAACCGGGTTATCGAGATAAAGCCCAACTTTGAGCCGCCGTACTTCAACCTGGGCATCATAAGCGAGATACGGGAAGACCTTGTCCGGGCAGAGGCGTATTACAAAAAGGCTTCGGAGCTGAACCCTCACGATACGAGGGCATTGGAGAGGTTAAGCCAGATTTACATAAAACAGAAGAGCGTGGGCAAGGCCATAGAACAGCTGAAGGAATTGAGCGACCAGGACCCCGCGAACATCGATGTGCACGTGAGACTCGGGCTCCTCTATCTCGATGAAAAGCGCTACGACCGCGCCATTGAAGAGTTCCGGACCGTTATCGCGGCCAAGCCCGGCGACACCTCTGCAAGGTTTTATCTCGCCCTTACCCTGGAGGAGATGGAAAAATACGACCAGGCTACGGAAGAGCTGAAAAAAATCGTTTCCATAGATCCGAAGAATATCAATGCGTTTCTTCATCTGGGCCTCATTTATGCGAAACTTAAACAATTTGGTGATGCGGTGAAGATTTACGAAGAGGTTTTGTCCTTTGAGAAAGGAAAGCCGGAGATATACCTTTACCTGGCCCTGACCTACATGGAGCTCAAGGATTATGCCACAGCCGAAAACGTATTCAAGGAGGGCCTCCGGGCATTCAGTGACAGTGAGGATCTCAATTTTAATCTTGCTGTCTTGTTCGAAAAGACAAAACGTTTTGACGAGATGGTCGTCTCTCTCAGGAAAGTCTTGGAGCTTAATCCGAAGCATGCGGATGCCCTGAACTTTCTCGGATACAGCTATGCCGACAGGGGCATTCATCTTGAGGAAGCGCTGTCCCTCATTCAAAGGGCGGTGGAGTTGAAGCCTGACAACGGCTATATCCTTGACAGCCTGGGCTGGGTCTATTTCAAGATGGGAAACTTCGACAACGCCCTTCTCTACCTTCAGAAAGCCGGCAGCATTGTGAAGGATGACCCCACCATTTTTGAGCATATAGGTGATGTGTATTTCTCGCAGGGGAGGAACGAGGCCGCCCTTAAGGCCTGGGAGAAGGCCCTGGAGAACAGCGAGAAAGAGGAAGGCCTGAAGGAGCGGGTTGAGGAGAAGATAAAGAACCTGAAGTCACAGTTACCGAAATGAAATTTGAGAATGCGCAACAAGTTAATGTTAACCGCAGAGGACGCGGAGTTCGCAGAGGAAAAATAATTCGTTACACGTTACCCGTGACGCGTTACGGGTTACGGCATCCTCTGCGCTCTCTGTGGTAAATTATTAATTCATTCATGATCACCCTCAGGGCCCCTGCAAAAATTAACTGGTCACTGAATGTATTCGACAAAAGGGATGACGATTACCACGACATCCTCAGTCTCATGCAGTGCATTACGCTCAGCGACTCCCTTGTGTTCGAACATTCCGATACCCTTGACGTCATTACCGAGGCGCCTGTTCCTCTTAGTGACAACTTGGTTTACAAGGCGATGCTGCTGCTGAAAGAGAGGTGGGGGGGCGGGGCTGGAGCCAGGATAACCCTTAATAAAGAGATTCCCATGGCGGCAGGTCTCGGAGGCGGGAGCAGTGATGCCGCATCTACCCTGATGGGGTTGAACCTTCTGTGGAATCTCGGCCTGACGAAACATGAATTGGCAAAGATCGGGGAGCCCCTGGGTTCTGATGTTCCGTTCTTTTTCCATGGTCATGCTTCAGTTATTAGGGGGAAGGGCGAGGTTGTGTCGCCTGTGAGACTTGGAATATCCCGCGCCATTCTTCTCGTAAAACCTCACATCGGGATTTCCACTGCCTGGGCCTATGCAGAACTTGACAGGGTATCCGCCGGACGAGTATTGACAAAAAAAGACAATAATATTAAACTGTTCTGTCAAGCTCTTGAAAGAGGGGATTTCCCTTTGCTGGCGTCCATCCAGAGAAACGACCTGGAGCCCCTGGTTATCAGGAGATACCCGGTAATAGCCGAGATAAAGGAGAAATTACTGGAAAGGGGCGCTCTTTTCTCCTCCATGAGCGGTAGTGGCCCGACAGTCTACGGTGTTTTTGGGAACGAAAATGATGCCCTGAAAGCCATGGAGTATATGCTGCCCCACTGGTGCAGGGTAGTTGAAACGATTATTTAGGTG
Organism: Nitrospirota bacterium; assembly: GCA_023382175.1. GTDB lineage: Bacteria > Nitrospirota > Thermodesulfovibrionia > Thermodesulfovibrionales > UBA9159 > JAMCQB01. The sequence goes on from JAMCQB010000103.1 coordinate 5,997, forward strand.
CAATAGTTTAAGAAGTTCAAAAAGGTTACGAAGGAATTGACCTGTTTAAACTATTTAACCTATTTGAACTAATGATATGGGGCGTCGACAAACGGCAAGTCAGGAGACTTTGGATCTCCCATCTGGAGGTTCGAGTCCTCCCGCCCCAGCCATAAAGACCGTGACACGTGATGCGTAATGCGTTGAACTGAAGACTCTTATGCGTACCTATCATCGATAAATGAATACATGTAACGCGTCACGTGTTACGCGTTACGATGTGTCGGAGGTGAAATGCCGGAGGGAATAAAGATTATCAGTGGCAGCAGCCACATGACCCTGCCACAGGAGGTTGTGGGCACACTGGGGACATCCCTGTGTGATACCACGATCACCACTTTCAGTGACGGCGAGGTCATGATCCAGATAAACGAAAACGTCAGGGGAACGGACACCTTTGTGATTCAGTCCACCTGTCCCCCGGTGAACGACAACATCATGAAACTGCTCCTGATCATTGATGCGCTGAAAAGGGCATCGGCAGGAAGGATTACGGCGGTCATCCCGTATTACGGCTATGGGAGACAGGACCGAAAGGTTCAGCCCAGAGTGCCCATTTCGTCGAAGCTTATTGCAGACCTCATCACCGCTGCAGGCGCAAACAGGGTGCTGGCGGTGGATCTGCACGCGGGACAGATACAGGGGTTCTTCAATATTCCGGTGGATCACCTGTATGCGTCTCCGGTCCTCCTGGATTATATCCGCAGGGGGAATTTCAGGGACCTGGTCATCGTTTCTCCCGACGCAGGCGGCGTGGAGAGGGCACGGGCATTTGCGAAAAAACTGCAGTGCTCCCTTGCCATTATCGATAAGAGGCGGGAGATGGCCAATGTGTCCCAGGTGATGCATGTGATCGGCGAGGTCAAAGGGCGGGATGCCATTATCCTGGATGATATGATCGACACCGCAGGGACAACGACCCAGGCTGCAATTGCACTGAAGGAAGAGGGGGCGAGCAGGGTCTTCGCGGCTTCAACCCATGCGGTCCTTTCGGGGCCTGCCATTGACAGGATCAACGATTCGGTGATCGAGGAGGTTATTGTGACGAATACGATCCCCCTCAACAGTAAGAAGGAGAAATGCAGGAAACTTACCGTCTTGAGCATAGCGCCCCTGCTTGCTGAGGCGATCAAGAGGATTCACGAGGAATCTTCTATAAGTTCACTTTTTGTATAGAGGAGGAGAGCATGGAAAGGATAACGCTGCACGCAGAAAAGAGGGAAAACACAGGGAAGGGAGCTGCACGGTCTTTAAGAAGGTCCGGCGTGGTCCCCGCGGTTCTTTATAGAGGAGGGAGTTCCACTCCGATTAAGATAAACGCCAAGGAACTCACCACATTCATGCGCGCAACCGCAGGCGAACAGGTCATGGTGGACCTGCAGTTCACGGACGGTGACAAGAAGCTGGCCTTAATGAAAGAGTACCAGGTCGACCCCCTGAAGGGAGAGCTGCTCCACACGGATTTCTTTGAGGTCTCCCTTACCGAAGAGATCCGGGTAACGGTGCATGTGACAACCACGGGTGAACCCATTGGCGTGAAGAGGGATGGCGGCATCCTTCAGCACGGTGTCAGGGAAATCGAGATCCAGTGCCTTCCTGACAGGGTTCCGGGTCACGTCGAAGTGGATGTCGCCGGCCTCGAAACCGGAAAGTCGATACACGTAGGGGACCTGCTCCTTGGCGAGGGGATAAAGGTTCTCACCGATGCCGGGGAGCTTATCGCAACCGTGGGCGCGCCGATAGTTGAAGAAAAGGTCGAGGCGGTTGCAGCGGCCCCTGAGGTTGCAGAGCCTGAAGTGATCAAGAAGGGCAAGAAGGAAGAGGAAGCAGCAGGAGCGAAGGCTTAATTGTGGGTTATTGTCGGGCTTGGGAATCCTGGAAGAAGGTACGCGAAGACCAGACACAATATCGGTTTCGTGGTTGCGGATAACCTTGCGGAGAGATACGGAATAGAGCTGAGAACAAAAGAGTTATACGCGGCAGGGAAGGGCTCCATGGAAGGGAATAAGATTGTCCTCGTGGAGCCTTTGACATTTATGAACAGGAGCGGCCTTGCGGTGAGGGATGTGATGAAGCGGCATGGTGTGGAAGCGGGGAACCTCATCGTGATCCATGACGACATCGATATGGAAACAGGGACACTGAAGATCAGGAAAAAAGGCTCTTCGGGCGGACATAAAGGGATAGAATCCATAATCCAGGAGACCGGAACGTCGGAGTTTATCAGGGTAAAGATCGGCATCGGCAGGGAAGAAGGTGTTCTCGTTGAAGACTATGTCCTCGGTAAATTCAGGAAGGAAGAGATCCCGCTCATTAAGGATGCCATAGCCGGCGCTGCAGATGCCGTTGATATGATACTGAGGGACGGCGTAGATAAAGCCATGAACACGTTCAATTGATTAAAACCCATACTCCTTCCATCGGGAATCCACGAGTCTCCTGATCTCTTCCGACATGAAGAGCTCCTGCGGCCAGTTGCGCATCATGCCCTCTTCCCTGGTTTTCCTTGTGGCGTCAACACCCATTTTCGATCCGTATCGGGGCCAGTTTGCCGCATGGTCCAGGTCATCAAGAGGTCCTTCTGCAATGACCACATCCCGTTTCCAGTCCACATTGTTCAGCACACGCCAGGCAGCATAGGAGATATTCTGTACGTCCACATCCTCGTCCAGGATGATCAGAAGCTTCGCAAACATCATCTGGCCTTTGCCCCACAAGCCATGGATGATCTTCTTCGCATGTCCGGGGTAGCTCTTTTTTATTGAGATCAGTGCGGCATTATGAAACACGCCCTCCATGGGAAGATTGATGTCCCTTATTTCCGGAAAGTCCAGTCTCATGAGAGGGAGGAAAATCCTCTCAGTTGCCTTGCCCATATAGCAGTCTTCCATGGGGGGCTTGCCGACGATGGTGGCCGGGTAGATCATATCCTTTCTGTGGGTGATGCAGATGACGTGGAACACGGGGTAATAATCAGCCGCTGAATAAAAGCCTGTATGGTCTCCGAAGGGTCCTTCGATCCGCATCTCGTCGGGATCGATATATCCCTCAATAACGAGTTCGCTGTTGGCCGGGACCTCAATATCTGAAGTGATGCACTTCACCATTTCCACCGATTCCCTTCGAAGAAAACCCGCAAAGAGCATCTCATCTATGGACTCGGGGAGGGGCGCGCTTGCCGCATAGATGACCGCGGGGTCGCTGCCCACCGCAATGGCTGCAGGCATTCTTCGGTTAAGGGCTTTGTATTTGTCGAAATGCCGTGCCCCGTCTTTATGGATGTGCCAGTGCATGCCGGTGGTGGTCCCGTCATACACGTGGATCCTGTACATGCCGCAGTTCGGACGCCCTGTTTCCGGATCTTTTGTGAAGACCATGGGCAAGGTGATAAACCTTCCCTCATCCGTGGGCTGTCCGTCACCGGGCCAGCATTTGATGATGGGGAATTTAAGCAGGTCAGGATTCTCCTTTTCGACCATCTCCTGGCACGGCGCGCTTTTCACGCTCCGGGGAAAGAATCTGGAGAACTCGATGAGTTTCGGCAGCATTGACAGCTTTTCCATCAATGTCTTCGGGGGCGCCTGGTTCAGCAGTTCCTCTATCCGCGCCGCAACGTCGTCAAGCCTTTCCACTTCGAGGGCGAGGCTCATCCTCTCAAAGGAGCCGAACATGTTCGTGACTACAGGGTAAGGGGAGCCCTTCACCCTTTCAAAATAGAGGGCCTGTCCCCCTCCATGACTCTTGCACATCCTGTCGGTGATCTCGCTTATTTCGAGGATGGGATTGACTTCAGCGGGGATCCGTTTGAGGAGTCCTTTTTTTTCGAGGAGTTTCAGGAATTCACGTAGGTCTTTATAGGCCATGGAAAAATGATAACACTTTTCCCTGTGTTCGTTCAATTGAGTGTTGGTCTTTTTCTTGAGGGACTTCTGACAAAGCAGAACCTGCTTTTACTTGCTGCGATATTCTTTGATCCCGAAAGCATTCGGGATTACCGATCCGCCTAAGGCGGACTGATGCCGTTCAAGCCGCTCCTGTTTGTCGCCGGATTGGTATCTCAGTAGATTTTCTCTGTAAGGAGTGGTTATAATAAAATTTACTATTTTTCGTTGACCGGAGGAAGTGATGATCCTTAAGGGCAGGGCGTGGAGATTCGGTGATGATGTTGATACGGATGCGATTATACCTGCGAGGTACCTGAATACGTCGGACCCTGCAGAGCTTGCACGGCATGTCATGGAGGACGCCGATAAGGACTTCCCCACAAAGGTCCAGAAAGGCGATATCATTGCGGCAGGGAAGAACTTCGGCTGCGGTTCTTCAAGGGAACACGCACCCCTCTCCATCAAGGCAGCCGGGATACAGGCGGTGATTGCGAAGAGTTTTGCCAGGATCTTTTACCGGAACTCTTTCAATATAGGGCTTCCCATCTTCGAATCACGAGATGCATCCGACAAGATCCGGGAAGGCGATGTTGTGGAGATCGATGCGGATACGGGGATCATCCGGAACCTCAGCCGCGGAGAGCAGTACACCGCTGAGATGATTCCGCCTTTCATGCAGGAGCTTATCGCAGCGGGCGGCTTGATCGAATGGACGAAGAAAAAAATACATTAGAGGCTTTTGCAAAAGCATTCACCACAGAGGTCACAGAGCATTCCGTAACTCGTAATCCCGAATGCTTTCGGGACGTAACGTGTAACTAAAATATTAGGCTCTGTGTTCTCTGTGGCTTAAGGAGTTTTACAGGTTCCTCATCAACAAATATTTTTTCGTGGAGAGATAAGGAGAAAGGCGTGCTTAAGAAGAAAGAAAAATATGTTGTCGCTGTTGTGGGCGCCACGGGCGCTGTGGGAAATGAGATGATCGATACCCTGGAGCAGAGGAAATTTCCCATAGAGAAGCTGAGACTCTTTGCATCCGAAAGGTCAGAGGGAAAGACCCTTGAATTTGAGGGAAGTGAATTCCCTGTGGAAACCCTGAAGGAGGATTCCTTTAAGGGGATCGATATTGCACTCTTCTCCGCGGGGGCAGAACGTTCAAAGATCTGGGCTCCGGTTGCCGCAAAGTCGGGATGTGTGGTGGTGGACAATTCAAGCCAGTGGAGGATGAATCCCGAAGTTCCCCTCGTTGTCCCTGAGGTGAATGCCCTTGACCTTAAATGGCACAAGGGGATCATCGCGAACCCCAACTGCTCTACCATACAGATGGTGGTTGTCCTGAAACCGATCCATGACGCCGCCAGGATCAGGAGAGTGGTGGTCACCACGTTCCAGTCTGTTTCGGGGACGGGGAAAAAGGCCATGGATGAGCTCCTCCAGCAGACCACGGACCTCCTTAACTTCAGGGAGATAAAGTGCAATGTCTATCCCCATCAGATTGCATTCAACTGTCTGCCTCATATCGACAAGTTCCTCGATAATGGCTATACAAAGGAAGAGATGAAGATGGTGAACGAGACGAAGAAAATCATGGGTGATAACTCCATAGGGGTGACCGCCACCACGGTTCGCGTCCCTGTATTCCGCTGCCATTCGGAGAGCCTGAATATCGAGACGGAGAAAAAGCTCACGTCCAATGAGGCGAGGGCGGTCCTCTCCGCTGCTCAGGGCGTGGTCGTTTACGATGCCCCTGAAAAGAATGTTTATCCCCTTGCCATTGAGTGTGCAGGAAAGGACGAGACCTATGTGGGACGGATCAGAGAGGATGAGTCCATAGAAAAAGGTCTCAACATGTGGATCGTATCGGATAACCTCAGGAAGGGCGCTGCCCTGAATGCTGTCCAGATCGCAGAGAAGCTCGTGGAGATGGCGTAAGAGACTTTAAAGGAATCTGTTCATCTGGTAAAAAACTGAATCCCCCTTAACCCCTGCTTTAGTGATGGGGTGGGGGGATTCTTTTAGTGAGCTGCTGAGAGAGGGATGGAAAGAAGAAAGAAAGTCGATTGTCTCGTCCGTGCCGACTACGTGCTTCCCGTTGACACGGGGTCTACCGTGATCACCGACGGTGCGGTTGCGGTTAGTGACGGGAAGATTGCAAATGTCGGGAAATACGAGAAGATAATCTCTGAGTACGACGCTATGAATATCCTCGGAGGGAGCGGAAGGGTCGTGATTCCCGGCCTGATCAACACGCACACTCACGCGGCCATGGTTTATTTCAGGGGCCTTGCGGATGACCTGCCCTTAAAGGAATGGCTTGACAACCATATCTGGCCTGCTGAAGCGAGATGGTTGAGCCCTGAATTCATCTCTGATGCCATCGAGCTTGCCTGCCTCGAGATGCTGAAGGCGGGGATCACCACTTACAATGACATGTATTTTTTTGGAGATGCTGTCGGCGCTGCTACCAAGAGAATGGGAATGAGAGCAGTGCTTGGTGTCGGTATCCTCGATTTCCCCTCGGTGGCGGCAAAGACCACGGATGAATATTTTGAAAAAGCTGAGGGATTTATCAGGAACTGGAAGGGAGACGGTTTTATCACGCCCTGCATAGCACCCCATGCCCTTTATACCTGCGGACCCGATACCCTCAAGAGAGCAAAGAAACTCGCCGACGAATACAACATTCCCCTCCATATCCATCTTTCGGAGACCCAGTGGGAAGTTCAGGAGATTATATCGCGGTATGGGAGAAGACCGGTTGAGCATCTTGAGAACATCGGTTTCCTTGACAGCAAAGTGGTGGCTGCTCACTGTGTGTGGCTCGATGACTGTGAAATTGAACTATTGGCCAGAAGCGGTGTAGGTGTTTCCCATTGCGTGGAGAGCAACCTGAAACTCGCCTCGGGCATAGCTTCTGTGACGAAGATGCTCGCTGCAGGCGTTAAGGTGACCTTTGGAACAGACGGCGCTGCCAGCAACAATGACCTGAATATCCTGAGCGAGATGTCCACTGCAGCAAAGCTTCACAAGGCTGTTTCCGGCGATCCCACTGCATTGAATGCCAGGACAGCCCTCCTTATGGCTACGAGATGGGGCGCAGAGGCGCTCGGTCTCGGTCAGATCACCGGAAGCATCGAAAAGGGGAAGGCTGCAGATCTTGTGGTGATAAACCTTGAAAAGCCTCATCTCACGCCGATCTATGACATCTATTCCCACATCGTTTATTCAGTGAGGGCCTCGGATGTTGAGACGGTAATGGTGGCCGGCAAGGTTGTGGTGGAAGAAGGGAACCTCTCCTCGGGCAGTGAATCAGGAATCATTGCCAGGGCAAGGGACTGGGGTGAAAAAATAAGGAACAGCGGCAGGCATTGAGAAGTTCAATGGCTCGTGAGCGGGAGTGCAAAGGGATAAAGGACCTTTGGCCCGATACGCTGTCAGAAGCAAGGGCCGTTCAGGATCGGCTGAGAAAGAAGGTAAAGGTTGTTCCGCTGAAAAGGCTGCCGGCCCGGATAGCAGCGGTTGATGCCGCTTTTGTTCATGATGCGGTGGTTGCAGTGGCCTCACTCTATTCATTTCCCGCAATGGAGCACAGGGAGGACGCGGTCTGCAGAGAAAGGGTAAAATTTCCCTATGTCCCCGGCTATCTCACGTTCAGGGAAGGTCATGCCATTATCAGTGCCGTGAACAGGTTGAAAACAGCTCCGGACCTGATCCTCGTTGATGGCCAGGGCATCGCGCACCCCAGGGGGATCGGAATTGCATCCCATATCGGTGTGATCCTGGGGATTCCGTCCATAGGGTGTGCAAAATCGAGGCTCGTGGGTAACTTTGATGAGCCGGCTGCGAAAAAGGGAAATTGGACATATCTCTGTTACAAAGGGGACCGGGTTGGGGCGGTTCTGAGAACCCGGAGCAAAGTGAAACCTGTTTTTGTTTCACCGGGTCATCTGACCGATATCCCTTCTTCGGTGGAGATAGTGATGAAATGTGTTTCGCACTACAGGATACCTGACCCCCTCAGGAGGGCTGACATGATAGCGAAAAAACTTTCCCGCGAACACTGGGGTGATAAATGTTTCTCTTCAAGAAAATAGCGGGCGTCTTTCTCTTTCCCCCGGGTATCTTCGTCACTCTGCTGCTGTGCTCTTCAGCATGGCTTTTCTCCAGGAGGAATGCAAAGGCGGCATCGGTGAATCTTTTTCTTGGCTGTCTCCTGTGGCTTTTCTCCACCTCTCCGGTGGCTGATACAATGCTCAGAGGCCTTGAATATGAGTCTGCAATACCTCAGAGCCCGAAGGGCGATGTGATCATCCTTCTTGGCGGAGGCGCATACGATAACGTCCCTGATCTCTCCGGCGCCGGCAGTCCTTCGGAGGAGATGATGGGAAGGCTTATCACTGCGGCGAGACTTCAGAAGAGGCTCAACATCCCCATCATAGTATCGGGTGGCAAGGTATTTAAAGAGAGGGAAGCAGAGGCGCCTATCGTGAAGCGCTTCCTCGTTGACCTGGGAGTTCCTGCCGGCATGATCATCACCGAGGAAAAGAGCAGGGACACCATGGAGAATGCCAGGAACACAGTGGAGATATGTACAAGGCTCGGATATCATCAGCCCCTGCTCGTGACATCTGCATATCACATGAGACGCGCCGTGCTGAGCTTCCGTAAGACGGGCTGGGAAGTCGTTCCTTTTCCTGCGGATTTCCGTGCCATTCCCGGCAGGCGGTATGGATGGCAGGATTATGTCCCTGTCATGAGTGATCTGAAAAACTCGTCCCTTGCGATGAAAGAATACGCAGGGCTGATTTTTTACAGGCTGGTGTATTAGTAGGGGATGTTGAAAAGAGTGAAGCGTTCATATCTGCAGACTTTTCCCCTGGGTTTTTGTTACACTTTGATTGATAGAGAAACCTTGTCTTTGCCGGCAGAAAGATTCGCTATGAGCAGTATGCGCGAGAAATGATCCATGATAGCTAAATCCCGTCTCATTCACCGCTTCGTCGCAATGTGTATCATCCTCTTTTTATTGGCGGCTGCAGTTCCTTCTTACGGAATGACCGTGGATAAGGTTCTTGCCACTATTGATAAAGAGGCGGTGACGCTATCCGATTATATTCTGTTTGCGAAAAGCCTGGGCATCCCGGCGGATAAAGATCTCGTGGACGAGAGGGCGCTCAGAAAGTTGATAGAAGAGAAGGTGATTCTCCATGAAGCCAGAAGAAGGGGCGTCGAGACGAGCGATGCAGAAGCAGACAAGATGCTTGAAGAAGTCAGACAAGAGAGCGGCTTGTCGCAGGGGGAATTTGAGAAGGAGCTTGTTAAGGAAGGCATGAATCTTCAGCGTTACCGGAGCCTTATGAAGGAGAGAATGACGGCATTGAAACTGGTGGAAGCGGACGTGGATTCGAAGGTAGTAGTGACGGAGAAAGAGATTGAAAACGTTTACAACGCAGACAAGCAGGATTTCCTGATCAGTCCTGCCCAGGTGGAAGTGAAAGCGATCTTTCTCAGGCTGGGGGACGGCGCGACGGCTACCGAGATCACCGACCTTAAACGGAAGGCGTTGCGGATAGCCGCCCGGTTGAAGGGCGGTGATAATTTTGAAGCACTGGTTAACCGGTACAGTGATGAACCCCTCAAGGGCAAGGGGGGGAAGCTGGGTGAATTCAAAAGGGGGACACTTATCCCCCAGCTTGATAAGCGGGCGTTCTCGATGAATGCGGGGGAAATAAGCGACCCCATATGGGTTAGGGAAGGGGTATACATATTGAAGCTTGAGGACAGGACGGATGACAGGTTTAAACCCCTGGGAGACGTCAGGGAGGAGATTCATAAACGTCTCTATTCTCAGCACAAGGAGAGAATCTTCAGCGAATGGGTAAAGGTATTGTGGGAAAAGGCTTCCATAACCATGAACTGAATGTGAAGGTTCCCCGGGGACTTGTAACGGTCGTGCTCTTTTTCAGCTTGTTCCTCCGGGTTGGGGATAGCGACGCTTTCAGTCGGGAATTTGAGCTTTTTGATAAGGGATATGAGTATTATCTTGCGTACCAGCCTGAAATGGCTGTGGATACCTTCAGCATGTTCCTTTTGGAATTTCCCGGAAGTTCGGCGAAGGACGCTGCCCTGTTCTGGCTCGGGAAGTCCCTGATCCAGGTGAAGTCCTTTGATGAGGCGAGGAAGGTCTTTGGCGGATTGAAACAGGAGTTCCCTGAAAGCCCCCTTATACCGCATGTGGAAAGAGAACTGGGCGATCTTGGGAACACACCATCTCCAAAAAAGACCGGGACCAGCGGTGAACCGGTGAGAGGCAGAGCGGTTCGTGAGCCTGGACAGGCAGACAGTGAAAAGAAGATGCATCTGATGGAGCAACAGTTGGCGAAGGCGGTGGAGGAGAGGCAAAAACTCGGGGTGTTGCTGGAAGAAGAGCAAAAGAAGACTGCGGATATGAAGGCGAAGATGACGGAACTGGAGAAAAGGGAGGCTGAAAACAGGGTCCTTTTTGCCAAAGGTGAAGACGAGCAGAAAAGAATGGCGGCCGAGATGGAGAGGGACCGCCAACAGCTCAGGGATGAAAGGGAGAGGCTCGATGCGGAGCGCCGGAACATGAAGCCGGAACCTCGGAAGAAAAGCCCGAAAGGAAACCAGAAGGAAGAGGAGACAGTTGCTCCCAGCGGATATGAAGCGCCGGCGGTGAAACTTATGGGGAAAAAGTATACGACACGGCAGGTCATTGATTTTATGCTTAACTCTTCATCGGCCATGGTGAAAGCCGGAATCAGGGAGGCTCTGTGGAGAAACGGCAATCTCTTTGATGATTTCGTGACTGAGCAGATTCTCTATGACGAGGCAATAAGGGTGAAGGTGAGTGCGGATGCGGAGAGGGTGAACGAGCTTGCAGGGAAGTTCAAACTCACCGGGGACGAGGCAGCATATCTCGGCAGATATCTCTCCATCAGCGACCTCATTGACAGGAAGATTAAGAGTATCCCTGAAGAAAGGGTTGTCGAGTCTTTAGCGGTGCAGTATACCGAAACTGACAAGCAGGGAAAGGTGAACCTCGCCAATGAATTGCAGGGACAGGCAAGGGGAGGAAAGACCTTTGAGGAGATCGCAGCGGCGTTCCCCGATAAGGTGCGGTTCTCGGTGATAGGTTTTCAGGAGTTGCAGGGATGGATCAAGGACAGGATTGAACTATTGAGGGACGGGGAGATCAGTGTGGTCTGGACAAAGGACGGTTACATGATTCTCAAGCCGGTGATGAAGAGGTCTTCGTACAGACCATTCGAAGATGTCAGGCCCGGAAGGAAGAACGAAATAAGGGCGTTTGTAAGAGCGTGGGTAGAAGAACTGAAAAAAGAGATAAAGGAAATCGAAATCGTTCGTGCCCAATGATGCGGGGAAGAACGTAGCACCTAGTGTACACAGATACCTGCTGAATATCCCTTCGTAAAACCATACATTTCCCCTCAGCTGGGGGACAAATCATTTGACCAAAGGTCCTTCAATCCTTTAAAATTATGGGCATATTGCCGGAGTGGCGGAATTGGTAGACGCAAGGGACTTAAAATCCCTCGGAACTTAGTTCCGTGACGGTTCGAGTCCGTCCTTCGGCACCACTCTCTTTCTGGAATGCGAGGGGCAGGTCACTACAGACAGGCGGGATACTTGTAACTTTCGGATGACGCTTTAACTCGCTTCATATCTCAACGGGAAATCGTCAAACTTCATTGGCGTCACCAGTTGCCTTTTCTTATTCCCGCAAATTACTTAGACCGCAATTTCAAACGCTATCCTATCATAGTGTATGACCGGTCTTGTCTTCCGGTCAGTCTCCTCTTTCTCAATCAGCCCAATTTGTTCCAGGTACTTCACATCATCAGCGACATTCTTAATGTCCCTCTTTGCAATCCGGGCGAGCTCATTGATTGAAGAAGGCTTCTTTGTTTTGATGATGTGCAGAAGCTCAAGCCTCTTGGGTGTCAGAGCCTTTCTGAAAGCCTCAAAACTGGTGAAATATGTCCCGGTCTCTTTCTTAACCCTTTCTCCCCGCTCGACGGCCTCTCCTGTCTTCACAAAGTCATCGAGTGCAGTTTTTAAATCTTTAATGCCTATCTTGATCCTTTTTACTTTCATAGTTCACCTCGCTTATATTTTTCAACATCCCTGTAAAAGTCCTGTGCCAGCTTCCTGAGGCTGACGAATCTATAAGGCTCGGTCTTGTCCTTTATGTGCCTGTGGTCTCCCTTTCCCTCAGCATTGTCATATCCGACTACCCGAGTATCATCAACAACGTAGACAAGCGAATACTTGTAGCCATGAGGCTTGTCTTTTGAGGAGCCGGGAAGTTCCCACATCGTAATTTCAACGATATTCCCGAGATCATCAATGATTTTCTCATGCCTGATTAACTTTGCTTTCATTTTATATTGGTATTATATACCAGTAATGAAAAGCCGTCAATTTACCAAGAGATGCGGGAGATGGCTCGGAAAATCCAGACTCGTTCAGAGGGAATCCCTGTCCAGCTCGGCTTGCCAATTCTTTCCCCGAGGCTTTCGAGAAATTGCCAATAGGTTGATATGAGCGGTTTTACGAGATATACAAAAAAAAGGTTCCCCCAATATTTGCGTGTAAAACCTTAGTTGGAGCTGCAAAGGAGGGAAAAACCTCAATAATCACCCCAAGAAAATAATCAGGCGCGGGGCACATTTCTTGCAAAGTTAGGTTGTCACACAAAACAAACAAGAAAGGAGCCGCGCCCTTGGCAAAGATTATACAGCAAAAGATATTCAGTTGGAAGGACGTAGAGGCAAGCGGGGAGTTGGAGAGACTGAGGATGGTGATAGAAGCGATACCAGATGATGAACTTATGAAGGCATTGGAGGCAGAGCGAAAAGGACGGAGGGACGATTATCCGATACGTGGGGTATGGAACAGTATACTTGCCGGGATCGTGTATCAGCATATATCGATAGAGTCGCTGCGGCGGGAGCTGTTACGGAACGGCGAACTGCGCGAGGCGTGCGGATTTGATCCTGCACTGGGGGAGAGGGCAGTGCCCTCGAAGGATGCCTACTGCTTTATGCTGAAGAAACTGATGAAGAAGCAAAAAATGATTGACGGGATGTTTGATGGACTCATAGAGGAAGTGAAGAAATATCTGTCTGATTTGGGAAAGTATCTGGCGATAGACAGCAAGGCGATAGAGAGCTATGCGAAAGGGAAAAAGGATTCTCAAGAGAGTTCTGACCGGCAAGCCGATTGGGGGAAAAAGACATACAAGGGAAAAAGGAAAGACGGCAGCCTTTGGGAGAGGATCAGTTCATGGTTTGGGTATAAGCTGCATCTTCTTGTAGACACCACTTATGAGTTACCCGTTGGATACAGAATAACCAAGGCATCGAGACCTGACATAGAAGAGATGGTGCCGATGGTAAAGGATGCAAAGCAAAAGCATTTCGAGACGATAGAGACGCTTGCAGGAGATAAGGCGTATGACAGCGGGCCTCACAATGAAGTTCTCTATGATGAGCATGGGATAAAGCCGGTAATAGACATAAGGAATCATTGGAAGGATGGGGAAGAAACGAAAGTTCTCTCCACTGACAAGATAGATAATGTTGTCTATGATTATAAGGGGACGGTTTACTGTCATTGTCCTGCAAGCACTGAGCGATATGAGATGGCGTTTTGCGGGTTCGAGAAGGACAGAAAGACATTGAAATACAAATGCCCGTCGGCTGCCTACGGGATAGAATGCAAAGGTTACGCTCAGTGTTCGGAGGGGACAAAGGGGAAGATCGTGAGAATACCGCTTGATACCGACAGGCGGATATTTGTGCCGATAGCGAGGAGCAGTTACAAGTGGAAACGGTTCTATAACGGCAGGACAGCAGCTGAGAGGGTAAACAGCAGAATAGATTTATCCTTCGGTTTTGAGCATCATTTTATAAGGGGCAAAGCAAAGATGACACTGAGGGTTGGCCTGGCGCTGGTAGTGATGCTGTCGATGGCGCTGGCGAGGATAAAGAGAGACCAGGAGAAAGACATGAGGTCCCTGATAAAACTGGCTGCTTGAACGAATGGTTTATTGAGGAACGAGGCACTTCAAGGGAGTGGTGTTTCCTTTTACGGGAAATTGAGGCGCGGACAGGCTTCTCAGCGAGACAAAAGAGGTTTAAAGAATGAGAAACATCATCTTTCCGGTCAGAGGACGCATCCCCCTTGCGGCGCTGCCGCACGCAAAATGCTATTTCTCGAATCCCTCTCCCCGAGTTTCCCTTGACTAATCACGGTTTTTCCAATAAACTAAAAGAGTTGCAAATTAATCAGAATTTTGGCATTCTCAGACGTACAATCCCCTCGTTCCCTGTGAACTCAGGGCATCGTTGAGGGTTGAGGAAAATAAAACTCGAATGAAGGAAAAGAAGATCAAGAAGGCGATACTGCCGGCTGCGGGCCTCGGTACGAGGTTCCTGCCTGCCACTAAGGCGTCTCCCAAGGAGATGCTCCCCATTGTTGACAAGCCCATGATCCAGTATGCGGTGGAGGAGGCCATATCCTGCGGCATCGAAGACTTCATCATTATCACGGGAAAGCACAAGCGCGCCATCGAGGATCATTTCGACTCTGCCTATGAACTTGAAGAAAAACTCAAGAATGCCGGCAAGAAGAAACTTCTTGAAGAGATAAACAAGTTAAGCCATATCAACTTCGCGTATATCAGGCAACGGGTTGCCCTTGGTCTCGGCCATGCCATTCTCTGTGCCAAGCCCTTTGTGAAGGACGAGCCCTTTGCGGTGATCCTCAGCGACGACGTGATCGATCCTGATTACCCCCTTCTCAAGGAGATGATCGGAGTGTACGAGAAAGTGGAAGCCCCGGTGATCGCCCTGGAAGAGGTGTCCGAGTCAGAGGTCCATAGATATGGCATCATCGACGGGGTGCTGGAAGGGGAAATCTATAAGATCCGCAACCTGGTGGAGAAGCCGAAAAATGAAGAGGCGCCCTCAAACCTCGCCATTATCGGACGCTATATCCTCACCCCTGATATCTTCGGTATACTGGAGAAGCAGAAAGCAGGCGCCGGAGGCGAGATACAGCTCACCGACGCCCTGAGGGAGCTGCTCAGGAAGCAGCCGATCTATGGGTACCGCACCCAGGGCACGAGATATGACGCAGGGGACAAGGTCGGGTTCCTCAAGGCAACCGTTGATCTTGCGTTGAAGAACAAAGAGGTGTCGGAGGCGTTCAAGGCATACATACTCGATAAAGTGAAAAGCATTTATATGGCTGATGCCCGGGAACATGAGACAAGGGGAACAACAGTGCACCCGAGGGATAAGGGCTGACATGTCTGTCAGAAATGTTCTTTTTTTACACAGGGAATCAACCGGTTCTTTACCACTGGTGGATTTGTATGAGACGGACGATAACCTCGTCCTTGAGATGGATCTTCCAGGGATCAATCCCGACGACGTCTTGATAAAGGTCTATGAGGATGTCATTATTATAGAAGGGATAAAGAGGGAGAGCCAAAAAGAAAAGAGATACAGATACATCTGCATGGAAAGGAGTTTCGAAAGCTTCAGGAGGATGATCAGAATACCGGTCCCTGTCAATCCCTCAGCGGGAAGGGCAGAGTACACGGACGGCGTGATAACCCTGACGCTGCCGAAGATAAAGGAGAGGGTTATCAAGATAAAAATTGAGAACAAGGAGGACTGACCCCGGAACAGAGAGGGTGAATGCTATGGCTGATAGAGAGAAAGACGAAAAAGAAGTTGAGATACCTGATACCTTACCGGTGCTTCCTGTAAGGGACATTGTGGTCTTCCCTTATATGATCCTGCCTCTTTTTGTGGGCAGGGAGATGTCCATAAAAGCCATTGATCATGCGCTGGACACCAACAGGATGGTGATGCTGGTCACCCAGAAGGATCTGAATATCGAAAATCCGACGACCGATGACCTCTTTTCTATCGGCACCGTAGGGCTCATCATGAGGATGCTCAAGCTCCCTGACGGCAGGGTGAAGATACTGGTTCAGGGTGTGAGCAAGGCGAGGGTTCTCGGGTTTGTTCAGAAGGAGCCTTTCTACACGGCGACCATCGAAAAGATCGTGGACCAGAAGGTTGACGAGATGACCATCGAGACCGAGGCGATCATAAGGACGGTGAAGGAGCAGCTTGACAAGGCCGTCTCCCTGGGCAAGACCATCCTTCCCGACATTATGGTGGTGGTGGAGAACCTTGATGATCCAGGAAGGCTCGCGGACCTTGTTGCGTCAAACCTCGGACTGAAAACCGAGCAGGCCCAGGAGATCCTCGAGATCATCGACCCGGTCCAGAGACTGAAGAAGGTAAGTGATATCATGAGCAGGGAGATAGAGCTCCTCATTGTGCAGCAGAAGATCCAGACAGAAGCGAGGGGCGAGATCGACAAGACCCAGAGGGAATACTTCCTGAGGGAACAGCTCAAGGCGATCCAGAAGGAACTGGGCGAGATTGATGAACGGGCTGAAGAGATCAACGAATTCCGGAAAAAGGTGGAAGAAGCAAAGATGCCGGAAAAGGTCATGAAGGAAGCCGAAAAACAGCTGAAGCGCCTGGCGAAGATGCATCCCGACAGCGCGGAAGCAGCCACTGTCCGGACCTATCTTGAATGGATGGTGGAACTCCCCTGGTCCAAAAGCACCAAGGATAAGCTGGACATCAAGGCTGCGGAAAAGGTGCTCAACAAGGACCACTATGACCTTGAAAAGGTGAAGGAGCGGATCCTTGAGTATCTCAGCGTCAGAAAGTTAAAGGAGAAGATGAAAGGGCCGATCCTTTGCTTCATAGGCCCTCCGGGCGTTGGAAAGACCTCCCTGGGCAAGTCCATTGCACGGGCCCTTGGACGGGAATTTGCGAGGATGTCCCTGGGCGGTGTGCGGGACGAGGCGGAGATCCGCGGTCACCGGAGAACATATGTGGGCGCCCTTCCGGGAAGGATTATCCAGGGCATCAGACAGGCAGCCACCAACAATCCGGTATTCATGCTGGATGAGATAGACAAGATCGGCATGGATTTCAGGGGTGATCCCTCCTCTGCGCTCCTTGAGGTCCTCGACCCTGAACAAAACAATTCCTTTGTGGACCATTATCTCGGAGTCCCCTTTGACCTTACGAACGTGATGTTCATCACCACGGGGAATCTCGTGGACACCATTCCGGGACCCCTGAGGGACAGAATGGAGGTCATTTACCTTTCGGGGTATACTGCAGAGGAAAAGCTGGGTATCGCACTGAATTATCTCGTGCCCAAACAGCTGGAAGAGCACGGGATCACAAAGAAGATTCTGAAGATAACGGACCCTGCGCTGCTCCAGATCATTTCCCAGTATACGAGGGAGGCGGGGGTGAGGAATCTCGAGAGGGAGATCGCCAACCTCTGCCGGAAGGTTGCGAAGAGGATTGCCGAGGGCGCAGACAAGAAGTTCAACATCACGCCGCGGAACCTTCACCGTTTCCTCGGAGTTCCAAAATTTCTCCCTGAAGAAGAGATGGAAAAGGACGAAGTGGGTGTCTCCACAGGCCTGGCATGGACGGAAAGCGGCGGGGATATCATTTATGTGGAGGCGACCACGATGAAAGGGAAAGGCGGCCTCACCCTCACCGGCCAGCTGGGGGATGTGATGAAAGAGTCTGCCCAGGCAGCCTTGAGCTACGTCCGTTCAAGGGCAAAAAGCCTCGGCATCAATGATGATCTCTTTTCCCGCACCGACCTTCACATTCATGTGCCTGCAGGTGCAATCCCGAAGGACGGCCCTTCCGCCGGCATAACCATGGCTACCGCCATTGCCTCTGCATTGACAGGGAAGCCGGTGAGCAAGAGCGTGGCCATGACCGGAGAGGTTACCCTCAGGGGAAGGGTGCTTCCCATCGGGGGGCTGAAGGAGAAGACCCTTGCGGCAAAGAGGATGGGGATAAAACGGGTGGTTATCCCATCAAGGAACAGGAAGGATCTGGAGGACATCCCCAAGTACATAAAGAAGGATATGGAGTTTATCTTTGCGGATACTATGGATGATGTCCTCAAAGTTGCCTTAAAGACGAATAGGAAGGCAAAGGGAAAGTCATAAATCGTGATGGGTAATGCGTGATGGGTTATGAGATGTAGGTTTTTTCGCGTAACTCATCACGCATAACTCGTTACGCATCACGGTAGCTATGAAACTGTTCGAAATAGGGGAACTTTCCCTTCTCAAGAGGATACGGAAGAGATTCAAGACCGGGTCAAAGGATGTGGTCGCGGGCATCGGCGATGACGCAGCCGTGGTTGCCCCCCATGATCAGTCGCTCCTCCTCACCACTGACATGATGACCGAGGGGGTCCATTTTGACCTCAAGTTTACTACGTGGTTCCAGGTCGGTTTCAAACTGATTTCTTCCAATGTGAGTGATATATATGCCATGGGGGGGAATCCGCGGTTCGTGCTCCTGGACCTTGCAATGGACAAAAAGACCGATGAGAAATCTCTGGAATCCTTCTTTGACGGGGTTGAAAGCGCAATGGCTGCCTACCGTGTGGAACTTATCGGTGGTGATCTTTCTTCATCAAAAGCAGGGGCGGCGGTATCGGCGACCCTTGTAGGATACGCAAGGAAACCGGTGATGCGCTCAGGGGCAAGACCGGGGGACAAGATCTATGTAACGGGAAAGCTGGGTGACTCTGCATGCGGGCTTAAACTCTTGAAGATTATCAGAAGGCCGCTCTCTCTGGAAACCGGTGAGAAGTCGGACAAACCAGTGGGATGGTCTATCATGGAGCCTCTCGTCAGGAGGCATCTGTTACCCGTGGCAAGGAAGCCGGGGAAAATAACAAGGATTGCAACAGCAATGATCGATGTCAGTGACGGCCTTTTCATAGACCTTTCGAGACTCTGCGACGAAAGCGGGGTGGGCGCAAGAGTCTCTATGAAGCATCTCCCTCTTTCATCCCAGATGCAGAAGGCAGCGGGAGCCCTCGGTATCGATCCTTACAGACTCGCCACATCCGGGGGAGAGGACTATGAGCTGCTTTTCACTGCTTCACCCAAAAGGAAGGTGGACGCTGTCTGTATAGGCGAGATCACGGAATCGGACAGGGTCTTCATTGACAGAAACGGCAGGGAGTACCCTCTCTCGCCGGAAGGGTATCAGCATTGGCATTAAGAGAAAAAATACAACTGATCCTCAGTGTAAAGGATACTCCTCACAGGATATCCATTGCCTTTGCCCTTGGTATCTTCATCGGCATGTCACCACTGTTCGGCGTCCATACTCTTCTGGGTCTCGCCGTCGCCTATGTCTTCAGGCTCAATAAACTGGTGACCATTGTCGGCGTGTATGTCACGAACCCATGGACCATCATCCCCATATACACGTTCAGCACGTGGGTGGGCGCCAAGTGCCTGGGAATCAACAAGATACTCCCGGACATTGACTGGAGGCATATCACCTTCAGCGCTTTAGTGAACGATTTCAGCCCTCTCCTTATACCATTCATCGTGGGAACGGTTCTTATCGGCGTTCTCTCGTCCATAGTGAGTTATATGATTGTCTTTCACCTGCTCAAGGGAAGAAATGCCTAAAGTATCCATGGTCAGCCTCGGCTGCCCCAAGAATCTCGTGGACAGCGATACTCTCGTAACGAAACTCAGGAGGGAAGGGTTCCTCTATACCCCGGAAACAGAAAATGCCGATCTTGTACTGGTCAATACCTGTGGTTTCATTGAAGACGCAAAGAAGGAATCCGTCGAGGAGATCCTGAAGCTGAAACATATCACGGAAGAAGGCAGAAAACTCCTTGTATTCGGATGCCTTGCAAAAAGGTATGGTGATGAACTCAAAAAGGAAGTCCCGGAGATAGACGGACTGTGGGGCGTTGGCGAGGAAGATAAAATTGTTGAATACTGCAAAGAAACCATGAAACGGAGACACGGGGATACGGAGACACGGGGAAAAGACGCTGCGCTCTCCGGCTCGCCGCGTTTCCGCGTCTCCGCGGCTGCTCCTGATCTTGTCAGTAGTTATGCCTATCTCAAGGTAGCTGAAGGGTGCAGCAGGGGATGTGCCTACTGCGTCATCCCCTCCATCCGTGGACCTTTCAGGAGTATGGGACCTGACAAAATCCTGGAAAGAGCTGAGGAGCATATTAGTTCCGGGGCAAAGGAACTCGTCCTTGTGGCACAGGATCTCGGGAATTACGGCCGGGAATACAGCGGCTATACGTTGTCCTCTCTGGTCAGGGATATTGCCTTCATCAGCGGCGACTTCCGGATCCGCCTGCTCTATCTCAACCCCACATCTATTAACGATGAACTGCTGTCGGTTGTTGCGGAAGAGGAGAAGGTCTGCAAATACCTGGATATCCCCCTGCAGCATTCAGAAGACAGGATATTGAAAGCCATGGGGCGCGGCGGAACAAGGAGATCGATTACAAGGATGATAAAGAAGATAAGGGAAGCGATTCCGGGGATAACCCTCAGGACCACTTTCATCGTCGGCTTCCCCGGGGAGAGCGAAGAGGATTTTGGAGGACTGAAGGGATTCATCGAAGAAACGGCGTTCGAGCGCCTGGGGGTGTTTACGTACTCCAGGGAAGAAGGGACGCCTGCGTCGAAGATGAAGGGGAATATTCCAAGGAAGACCAAGGAGAAAAGGCGGGACGAGATCATGCGGCTCCAGTCCTCCATATCTCTTGAAAAGAACAGAGCCCTCGTAGGGAAGAAGTTCAGGGTTATTGTGGATGAGGTCGAAGGCGGGACAGCCATCGGGCGTCTCTCCTCCCAGGCCCCCGAGATAGACGGAGTCGTTTTCATTGAACAGAAGCATGGAGCAATGGGCAGAGTGCAGGGTGCAAGAAGGAATAAGGATTTGGAGAACTCTTCACTTCTCAGGCTTCACGCTTCACGGTCTTTAAAGGCGGGTGAGTTTGTGGATGTGAAAATCTTGGAAGCCTATGATTATGACCTGGAGGGAGAACCGGCGGCATGAAAAAGTTCCCCTCTCTGCATCTTGTCCTTTTCATACTTACCTTCCTGTCGATGCTCGTTGCAGGCGCCCTTTTTCAGAAAGGGGTGGACATATTTAATGAACCCCGGAAGATCCTTGAAGGTCTGCCCTTTGCCCTGACCCTCATGGTTATTCTCCTCAGCCACGAGCTTTCCCACTATTTTACCTCCAAAAAGCATCATACCAAGGCGACGCTGCCCTATTTCATTCCCGCCCCTTCACTGATCGGGACATTCGGCGCCTTTATCAAGATGAAATCTCCTATAATAACAAGGAAGGCCCTTATCGATATCGGCGCTTCCGGGCCCATAGCAGGATTTATCCTGTCGGTAATCGCGGCTATTGTGGGCCTTCACTATTCCAGTGTGGTATCTGTTGCCGAGACCAGCGGGGGGTTGCGTCTCGGAGATTCGATTCTCTTCTCGCTGCTGACGCGCGTGGTGATTGGGACTCCTCCGGATTCATGCGATATACTTTTGCATCCCGTGGCTTTTGCGGGCTGGATAGGTCTTTTTGTCACCTCGCTGAACCTCATTCCCATAGGGCAGCTGGATGGCGGCCATATTGCCTATGCTTTTCTGAGGGAACGTCACAGGGTTCTCTCCATTGTGCTTGTGGTGACACTCCTCGTCCTCGGATTATTCTTCTGGGAAATGTGGGCGGTGTGGGGAGCCCTCATGATCGTTCTGGGGCTGAGACATCCTCCGGTGATCTACTGGGAAGTTCCCCTGGACAGGAAAAGAAAGATCGCGGGGGCGCTGGCATTCATCATATTCATCATCACCTTCATGCCCTCTCCCTTCACGATTTTGGATTGATACTCTTTTTCCTGGTCTTTTTCTGCCGGTACATCATCCTGTCCCCTTCGATCAGCAGTTCGTCAACCGTCATTGGGTGTTCAGGGTCAAAGAATGCAATGCCGACACTCATGGACAGGCTGAATCCCCGGCTCAGCTGTGCGTTATAACTCTCGATGTTTTTTTCCAGGCGGGCAGTGATGATCTCAACGCTGTCCTCTGTATTTCCCACCGGCATCACCACGAATTCATCCCCGCCGATGCGGGCAATGATGTCCGACTCCCGGTAGGTGTCCCTGAGAACGGCTGCAATATCAATTAATGCGACATCGCCCTGCCGGTGGCCGAAGGTGTCGTTAATAACCTTGAGATCGTCCAGATCGGCATACAGCATGAAGACCCTGTTCTTCAGCCTTTTGGCGACCTTGAAATGCTGGTCTGCAAGGGTCATGAACCCCCTCCGGTTGTAGAGGCCCGTGAGATCATCGGTGAGGGAAAGAGCCCGGAGGTTCTCCTCCATCCTCTTGAGCTGGGTGATTCTTTTTGAAACGATCATTACTGCAGTGGTTTTTCCGCCGGGGTTTTTCACCGGGCTGAGGGTAAGAAGGAAATGTTCATCGTCCCGTTCGCTCCTGTGTTCGTGCTGGACAGATTCCCCCGTTTTGAATACCACGTCAACCGTCTCGATAAATTTCTTTGTTATTTCGGGAGAATGATATTCCCCGTAGCCGCGTCCCACGTAGTTCTCCCCCGAAATACCCAGCCGTGCAAGATGCTTTTTATTGATAAAGAGGTAGCGGTAATCCGTGTCCACGAGATAAATGGAATCTTCGGTAGACTCCACCAGGGAACGATACTTTGCCTCGCTTTTCTGTATCACCTCCTCAGAGCGACGGATGGCAATGAAAAGAGGGGCGACCAGCCAGACCCCGGCTAACATGAAAGAGGAGGTGAGGAGGCCGACCAGTTCAAAAGACAGGTCAGGTTTGTGGGAAAGATTTCCCGTGATTAACCAGAACAGTGTCATGGAGCGGCGAATTGCCATGAAAAGGATGGCGAGGGAAATCAGGGTCCACGAAATGCGCCATCCGGTGACTTTTATGAGCCTCATGGCAAGGAAAACGGCAGCAAACTGGAATAAGACCGAAAGACTTATAATAAATCCGGCAAACATACTGTCGAATTATAACAGTTTCGCATATATTAAGGGACTGACCTTGAGATGACAGTGGATGACGTGGTCGTCATCCATGAAGAGGCTATGCCGGGGTGGTGTCTCATAAATGACGACCTTCGCATTAAGGGAAAGAATTGTTTGGGACAGGACACTTGCGCCGGACGGCTCAGAACTCCGGGAACATTTTAAGGTGCAGGGTCTTCCCGGTGGAGATGACTGCTTCTGCGGAGAGAATTCCTCCTTCAATGTATTTCAGTTCAAAATTCCTGAAGCCCTGCTCCACAAGGTTTTTTGCATTTGCCGGGCATCCACCCTCGCATCCTGCAATGCCCCTGATCATTTTTGGGATTAATCCTCTCACATCGATCCCGTTCAAAACCACATTTTTCGATGAAGTAAACTTCTCGATTTCCTCCATGACCGAATCCATATCGAAATAAAAGGGCTTGTCGATGGTAATGGTTACGGAGTCATTATCCAGGATCACCTCCAATAACATTGGCCCCTCCATGCATCATAAGAATGGTATCTTACATAAATGTTCTATTATACCAAGAACCGATTCAAAATGAAGAGTAGGGGATGATGGGTTCCCTTCTGAGGCAGGCAGAGGTGTTCTTTAAGTCTTCCCGTGAGGTCTTTCTTGTTCATCCATCTCATCCTTGAGGCAACAAAACTTCTCTGCTATCCCTGTGAGAACCCGCCTTGCATCTACCCTGAAGCAATCCGATCCGGCTAAACCTTTTTCCTCCTCCCCTGTCTAATTTGTTAGAGAGAAGAATTCAAGACAAAAGAACCAGGGAGGTAGCAATGGAAGAGACCGGATATTGTTTATGCTGCGGGGCGAATGTCCCTTACCACTTAGTGGAAAGCTTCGGCCGGAAGGAATTCATCTGCGGATACTGTGGATTCATCCTTCACGTGGATGAGTTCCCTTCGGTGGCGGAATAGAATAAGAAAAACTATTTATTCTCATCGCCGGTACCACCTCTCCGTGGACCTTTGAGAGGAATGTGTATCCTCTCATGACGTCTGTTCGGCAAAGGATTCACCTCCTTCATTCCTACG
This sequence comes from Nitrospirota bacterium, assembly GCA_023382175.1. Classification (GTDB taxonomy): domain Bacteria; phylum Nitrospirota; class Thermodesulfovibrionia; order Thermodesulfovibrionales; family UBA9159; genus JAMCQB01. Next base: position 30,001 of record JAMCQB010000103.1, read on the forward strand.
ATTCATTATCTCCGTATTTCAGTCAAAAGTCCAGACAGAAGTCCCCTGACAGGAGCGAGTCATGCACCCGCCTCAAGACCCGCATGTTCAGCATTCGCCTTCACGGCAAAGAAAAGGTATCCCACCGCAATGAGGAAATTGATGATCCACCAGAAAGGGATGTTGATGTCTCCATAATTGTACAAAGTGTCAAGGATAATGGCCGGAGTCATGGATACGAGGGCGAGGCTCAGAGTTGCCTGGTACCGGAGTGGAACCTTCATGTTTCTCGCAAAAAGCATTCCTATGGCGCCGAATATCAGGGCTTCCACTAAACGGAATAAGAAAGAAAAGAGGAGGGCAAAGGGATAGAACACAAAGATGAAATAGTCCAGGAACGTCTCGATCCAGTCGTACACCCTTGCCTGATCAATGGTGAGGGTGTCGATTTCGGAAAGATCAAGGGTTCTTGTGTCCCTGGCGCTTCTCCTGAAGAAGAGTTTTGTCTTCGTGAGCAGGACAATGGCATCACTCCCCTTCAGGGAATCCGTCTTTCCAGTCGTATCGATGATGATGAGGGGTGCGCTGCTTTCGGGATCTTTTATGATGTAGGGCATCTCTTCATTTACTGATGCGACGCCCTTGTCAATGGTGATCACCGGCACCTGCTTCACGATCTTCGGGGCTTCCTGGTGGAGATAATCGGACAAGGCGGAATGGACCCTGAACACTATGGGGATCGAACAGACCGAAAGCAGCAGAAGGAGGTAGAGCAAAGATATCTTCTTCCAGTTCCTTCCCACGTCCTGGTAAAGGGCCTTTGAATAGAACGACATAAACAGGGGATGGACTGTTGTGAACTGTCTCATACCCTCAGATTTTACCTTATCCGCAACAAATCCTCAAAGAGGGGAAAAGGGAAAGGCAGAAAAGAAGATCATTTTCGTGTTAGAATTTCACTGTCATGGCGAGCGGTAAGCCCACATTGTTCCCGAAATACATCATCTACGGGTTTTTTTTGCTGGGGCTTGTCTCCTCCATAGCCTTCAGGGCGATAATAATATTCCAGCACCTGGAGCCCTCGTGGGTGAGGCCGGTCTGGTATCTGGGAGTTTTTGGATACTTCTTTTTTTTCCTCTACCGCTACAAGATCACCAAAAAAAGGAAAAAGGCAGTGGAGGAATTTGAATTGATAGAAAAAGTCCGGTCTGGGGCAGCGCTGACAGCGGAAGACAGGGAGGCGCTGGCGTATCTCCTTCTCTCCATCAAATCTTCCCTTGAGGACGTAAACTACGCCATAATATTTCTGTTTTCGATCCTCGCTGTCGTGGCGGACATCGCCCTTACAATGCTCAAGTAAAACACCAGTGGTATAATCGCGCTCATCTTCATATCCCTGCAATCATCTCTCATATTTCCTCAAATCCTCTTCTGAAAGGCCGAAGTAGTGGCCGACTTCGTGGACCAGGGTGGCCTGGATCTGCTCGATAAGTTCCTCTTCAGTGGAACAGATGGTTTCGATATTCTTCTGGAAGAGGATAATCTTATCGGGCAAAGGATAGGGAATCTCAAAGAACCCTCTCTTTTTAGGGTAGGGCACGCCGGAGAAAAGGCCGAGGAGGAGTTCTTTCTTCGGGGCTAACCGTCCTCTGTCTTCTTCACCGGGATAATCTTCTACGGTGATCGCAATATTGGCAAAATATTTCTTGTATTTTTCAGGCAGCCTTTCCAGCGCCTCTTCCACAAGCATTTCAAAATCCTCTCTGCTCACCCTGCAGGCCATAGCTTTATTTTACAGGAAACAGTTACCTCTCTGTTCATTCAGAAAAACACTGAGTTGAAATTATCCCCCGAAGGTATTACCATAACGAATGATCATTGGATCACTGAACATTGGTCTCCCGAAGAAAGAGGTATTCTCCGGCAAAGAGATACTGACAGGGATCTGCAAGAGTCCGGTATCAAAGCCGCTACGGCTGAAAAAACCGGGGTTTGAGGGCGACGGCGTTGGAGATCTAAGATATCACGGGGGAGCGGACAAGGCTGTCTGCGTTTACAGTAAGGAGCATTATCCTTACTGGGAGGAAGTGCTCGGAATTCAATTGCCGCCTGCTGCCTTCGGGGAGAACCTGACCGTTTCCGGTTTGCATGAAGAAGGTATCTGTATCGGCGATGTTTTTCAACTGGGAACAGCGATTGTGCAGGTCAGCCAGCCGCGACAGCCCTGCAAGACACTTGCAGCGCGATATGACAGAAGCGATATGATAAGGCTTGTAAGAGATTCGGGTCGGACAGGATTTTATTTCAGGGTGATTACGGAGGGTATTGTGGAAAAGGGCAGTCCGTTTGTTTTGAAAGAAAGAGACCCCCGTGGCATAACCGTTGCGTTTGCCAACCACATTTACCATCATGACAATAGGAATTGCGAGGGAATTAGAATGGTCCTTGCAGTGCCGGCCCTTTCAGAATCCTGGCAACGCTCTTTCCATGCACTGATCGAGAAATGCAAGCAAGAATAAAGGCGCCTGAAGCTGAAGGTCAAAAGGCAAGTCAGCGATTTCGATCAGGTCCTTATCCCCGGTAATCAATATTTTCGCTTTTGCTGTATGACAGCATTCGAGGATCATATTATCTTCGGGGTCACGACAGAGCGAGAGGTCTTCCGTAGGATAGACGATCTTTGCGTTGTGACACAAGGGCGGCGATGCCCGCAATGAGCGCTTGCATCTGCTTGTGAGTGATCTTGCCCTGTTGTTCGAGCTTCAATGGCGTCTCCCGATATTCTTGAAGAAGGTACGGTGAAACATAAATATCTGCTTCTCTGAACGCCTTTCTTACGGCGTTCGCAGGGACACCTCCGAAGGCAAAGGCCGAGACAAGGACGCCGGTGTCGATGACGACCCTATCTCTTCTTTTCGTAAACCTTTCTCCTTACCGATTTCACGGCATTCTCAACGTCCTTCATTGTCAGCTTGGTCTTCTTGAATGCTTCCCCTGCGACTCTGAAAGCAGCATCAAGCCTGTCCTCAGGAGACAGGACAGAGAGAATATAGTCATCGGGATTGATCTTTTTAGCCGTACCGACAGCCATAACAAGGACCTCCTTCCACGTCGATACTGTATTTTATATCAAATCTCTACTAATGTCAGCAATGGCCTAAAGAAACCACTGGGAGCGCTGTGCTACGTGGGGATTATTTCCGTCCAGAGAAACATTTTCAGAAAGACATCGCCGGTGTTGCGTTCGCCCCGTAGTTGACGGAGCAAACATATCACTTGAAATTTTGACTGCATGGTGAATTTCGCAATCATCCCTCATATTTCCCCGATCTCCTTGACAGTCCCCAAAAGTGCTACAATATTCTCCATGGGAATATTTTCTGTCAGTCCGCCAAAGGAAAAAGAACTAAAGGCGAAGATGGAGGCTTTGGACATCCGTGAAGAGGACATAGCGGAGTCCTTTGTCCGTTCAGGGGGGAAGGGCGGGCAGAAGGTGAACAAGACCTCGACGTGTGTCTATCTGAAGCACGTCCCTACCGGCATTGAGGTGAAGTGTCAGGAGGAGCGTTCACAGGCCCTTAACCGCTACAGGGCAAGGGTGATCCTGGTGAAAAAGATCGGGGAGATGATAGAGGGCAGGGAGAGCGAGGAGAGACTGAGGATAGAGAAGATAAGACGCCAGAAGAGAAAACGCTCAAAGAGGGCAAAAGAAAAGATGCTGGCGGAAAAAAGAATCACATCCGAAAAGAAAAAACTCCGGTCATACAGAGGGGAAATGTAGGCAGAATGAAATCAGCAGATCGGATACTTCCCCTTGCTCAGGTCGATACAGAATTTATTGATATTTGCCAGTTCCCTTTCGATAATACGGGTAATTTTTTTTGATACGTCCCTAAGTTTTAACTTTCCGTCAGACAGTACCTGCGCCGAGGCCATCTGGGGCGCGTCAATGGGCGTGCCTATCCTGCTGAGGAGGAGGATATACACTTCCTTCAACCCTTCCACATCTTTATAGACCTTCCGCGCCATGGAATGGGCCAGGACATTGTAGATCTTCCCCACATGGCTCACCGGGTTTTTCCCTGCTGCGGCTTCTGTGCCCATGGGCCTGTTCATGGAGATGAGGCCGTTCACCCTGTTGCCCCGGCCCACCTGGCCTGAATCTGCATCTTCCGCAGATGTTCCGAGAAGGCTCAGGTAGATGCCGCCAAGTCCTCTGTCCTTTTCATCCAGGGTGTTGAAATGGACCTCCCGCTTTTTGAATCCCTCATATTTACTGAGGAACTTTATTATCTCCCCATGAACAATCTCTTTTCTCTGAAAATACTCTTCTTCTGAATGGATGAAACGGGAGATGAAAGGCATTGCGACGGTTATATCCAACGTATCGCCACGCCTCAGGCCCATGACCTTCACATCTTCCCCTGTTTCAGGATATCTATCCTTGAACTTCTTCGAATTAAGATATCTCTCCAGTTCACGGACCACGGTCTCCGTGGGGCTCAGCGGATAATATCCCACCGCAGCAGAGGTGTCATTGGCTGCCCTGACCTTCCCAGGCCTCGAAAAAATATCGGTCAGTTCCTCAGACCCGGGCGCAAGGACAACCCGGCACTTCAGGTGTTTCTCCGGGTCGACGAACCGCATATTCTCCCTCATCCACTGTTTCGCCGCATCTATCGTAATATCCGCCACAGGGATCTCTTTGCCCGCAGCGCCGAAAGTCGCCCTGTCTCCAATGGTCAGCTCCATGGGCTTCGTTACCCTGCCGCCGCCAAAGGCCTTCACGGTCCTGCCTGCGGCCAGGAGACCCTTGTCAATGTTGTGGTGAAGGATCGTGCCGAAGACCTTCATATATTCCCTGCAGAGGGAAACGGAAATGGCCTCCATTATGGAATCGCACATGAAATCGGGATGTCCTGTGCCCTTTCTCTCGACGATCTCGACGTCATGTTCCGTAACAGCCTTTCCCTTATAGGTTTCAACAGAAATCATAGTCTAATAATATCAAGAATGGATGAAAAACGCTAACAGACTGCAGAAAAAATGCTTTTGTGCGTCATTGCGAGGAGGTCGGCCGACGAAGCAATCTCTCGCTTATCGATTTGTACAAAGGCGAGATTGCTTCTCCGCCTGAGGCGGATCGCAATGACAGAAACCCGTGTTCCTTAGCAGCTTTCCCCCCGCGATGAGGATACAATGACCTCTGCTTTTGCTATTGCGCACAGTAAATGAAGGTATGCGGCAGGGAGCGACGTTTCCCGATATCTTGTCCCCTTGATTATTCGACTCTGACGAGTATATCCCGGGGCAACCCGCGCAGAAGTTCAGCAACCGCCGTATCCAGTGCATCCGGTGACATCGATTCCGCAGTAACAATGACCGTATATTCCGGATTCTCCAGTATGGGGTAGGAGCCGAAAGTCACCTCCGTATTCCTTGCAACGACTCCATTCAAGCTCTCTGCAATATCCGATTCGTTGGCCTTGAGAAAGAGCCTTTTGAGATGGCAGGCAGGGCAACGGAATCTCTCTTTTATTGCTGCGAATTTTTCTTCGAGGTATCTGGGGATGCCGGGAAAGATGAAGATGTTCTTGAAGGAAACCAGGGGGAAACTCCTATCCCCCTGGTCAATAATCCCGGCTCCTTCCGGCACTTCTGCCATCTTCATGACCGCTGCGTTGAGTCTGTCGCCGTACCGCCACTGAAAGTATTTGACCAGCTCGGGATGCTTTATGACCTTCACGCCAAACCCCCGGGCGATTCCCTCCATGGTGACATCATCGTGGGTAGGACCGATCCCTCCCGAGGTGAATACGTGATCATATCTTCCTGAATACGACGCTGTTTCCCGGCCAATGATCTCTGCATCATCAGGTATCACGCTGATGCGCCTGAGACTAATTCCGAGATCCCTTAATTCCGATGCCAGATAAGATGAATTGGTATCCCGCACTTTGCCCGAGAGGATCTCGTTGCCGATGATGATTATTCCTGCGGTTTTCAAGTATCCATCTTCAGGAATCATCGGGCAGGAGCCCTGTCCTGTCCCATCCATTCCTTCAGCCTACTGCTGATAAATTCTATGACCTGGGTGTGTTCCTCTGTACCGCGGTCTTTGATCCATTGCGGTTTTCCAAAGGCAAAATGCACCGGCAAGGAAGGATCCATCCTGCCGAAATCCTTGAGGTATTTGCCGTTGCCCCACGCATCGGTTTTCAGTGCAACAGGGACCACGGGGACGCCTGCCTTTTTCGCCAGCTTAATTCCTATGGTGTTGAATATCTTGGGGTCAAAGTCAAGGAACCGTGTGGTCTGCGGGAATATGATGATGGAAATGCCCGCATTCAGCCTCTCAGTTCCCCTTTCCAATACTGCTTTCAGATCTTCTCGGGGCTTTGCCCGGCCCACGGTGATGGGATCCCTGGAACGCATCACATACTTGAAAACGGGAGTCTCCACCAGGTTTTTCTTGACCACGAAGGTGACCGGTTTTATGGGGGCGATGATGACGGGAAGGACAAAGGTCTCAAGGGTGCTCATATGGTTAGCGAGAAACACACACGGTTCTTTCAGTTCCCTGAAATGGTCGATGCCTGTTATTTCGACTTTGATGCCGATACTTTCCAGAGCCCTGAGCACGGCAAGACTGCTTTTGCACCATTCGGTAGTATCATACCTTCCCCATTTTGCTTTGGCGCCTGCCCTGAGGATGATGGGAAAAACATAACGGTAAAAGCCTAAGGTGGGCAGTGCCTTCCACAACGGGAAAATATGCCGGCGGCTTGTCTTATACGAGCCGTTTTTGTAATCGAGCCCTATTAATGAACGCTGCAATACAAAGGAATTCATGGTGTAATTTAATTATTTTCCCGGATGATTGTCAATGAACAAACTATCCCGCGGATTCTTTCAGCACTTCTCCCATTCTCCTGATGCCTTCCTCAATATTTTCAGGGGTGGCACTGGAGAAGTTGAGCCTGATGGTATTTTCTCCTGAGCCGTCGGGAAAGAATTCCTGTCCCTCCAGTTCAAACAGGGAGGGGAGCTTCCCGCCTCTAGCGCATCCATAGATTTTACATTTGATATTTGTTTAGAATTTAGCAATCAGGATTTCGAGGTTTCTTTTCGGAGGCGCTCATTAAAGGTTATATCCTCAAACGGCTTCTTCTTCTCATCCCCCTTTTGCTGGGGATAACCATGCTCACCTTTTCCCTCACAAAGGCCCTTCCGGGTGACCCTGCCCTGAGCATGGTGGGCGAGAGGGCGAGTCCCGAGGTGATCGAGAGCATACGAAAGGAACTGAACACGGATAAGAGTTTCTTTGTTCAGTACATGGGCTATGTGAAGTTGCTTTTGAAGGGAGAGTTCGGGCGTTCCTACTACACCAACAGAAAAGTGAGCGACGATATCGCGGCGAAGTTCCCCAATACGTTGCTCCTTGCGGTAGGCGCCATGCTCATTGCGGTGCCGACGGGGATTCTGCTGGGTTTCATCTCTGCCGTGAAAAGGGGGACTGCCATTGACCGGGGAATATCTTCCCTGTCCGTTATCGGGCTGAGCCTTCCGGTCTTCTGGTCGGGGCTCCTGATCATGCTCTTTTTCAGCCTGAAAATGAAGATGCTGCCGCCGTCAGGCATGGGGGACATCAGATTCCTCATCATGCCTTCCCTCACCCTTGCCCTTCCCGCCCTTGCCACGCTCACCCGAATTTCGAGGACGACCCTCATCGATCTCTTCGGCATGCCCTATGTCAGGACAGCCAGGGCAAAGGGATTAAGCGAGGGGAGGGTCAAGTTCATACATGTCTTCAAGAATGCCCTCATCCCTCTGGTGACGGTCATCGGGCTGGATTTCGGGAGTTATCTCAACGGCGCAGTGCTCACAGAGACGATCTTCGGGTGGGACGGCATTGGCAGATTCGCCATGGAAGGGATCATAAAGAGGGATTATCCGGTGATCATGGGATGCATTATCGTCGGCACCACTGTTTACGTGCTCATTAATCTCATGGTGGATATCATCTACCATTATCTTGACCCGAGGGTGAGGCTCTACGCAGGAAATGATTAAGGCTATCGTCTCAGTCCTGCTGATAATAATGCTGGCTTCGATCTTTGCCCCTCTCATCTCCTCCCACGATCCGGAAGAGGTGAACCTGGATGAGCTGAAGCAGTCACCCAGCCTCCGTCACCCCCTTGGCACCGATAACAAGGGCAGGGACATCCTCTCAAGGATTCTCTACGGAGGAAGGATCTCCCTTTCCGTTGCCGTGGTGGCTGCAGTGGTGTCCATGGGCATAGGTCTGCTGGTGGGGTTAGTCTCGGGATACGTGGGGGGAAAAACAGATACCTCCATAATGCTCATTGTGGACTTCATACTCGCCTTCCCTTCCCTGCTTCTTGCCATAGGGATCTCAGTAATTCTTCCTCCCGGCATCTACACGGTGATGATCGCCATAGCGTCGGTGGGATGGGCTTCTTTTGCAAGACTGGTGAGGGGATATGTGCTTTCCTCCCGGGAGTCGCCGTTTATCGAAGCGGCAAGGGCCATCGGCTGCAGCAGCGGGAGGATACTTTTTGTGCATCTCCTTCCGCAGTGCATTCCCCTGGTGATCGTGATGATGGGGTTGAAACTGGGGGGGTATATCCTCACCGAGGCATCCCTGAGCTTCCTCGGTCTGGGCGCCCAGCCGCCTATGCCGAGCTGGGGCTCCATGGTGAGCGCTAACAGGGTATTTATCATGTCGGCCCCGTGGATGGTCATCTTCCCGGGCCTTGCAATCGCACTCACAGCCCTCTGCTTTAATATGCTGGGAGATGCATTAAGGGACAGGTATGGCCTGGAGATAAGGGGGTAGGGAGCCTGTTATTTCCCCCTCAGTTTTTCCTCTTCCTCCTGCTCGGTCTTGCAGAAAATGCACATGTTGGTGACCGGCCGTGCCTCGAGACGCTTTAAGTTTATTTCCTCGCCGCAGACATCGCAGATGCCGAAGGAGCCGCTGTCGATCTTCTCCATGGCCTGCTCTATCTTTTTAAGAAGCCTCTGTTCCCTGCCCCTGAGGCGCAGCATGAAGTTCCTGTCGATCTCTGCACTGGCCTGATCACCCATATCAGGGAATATGGTCTGGCCCGGCAACGCGTTGAGGGCTTCCTCGGCTTCGTTCAGAAGTTCGTTCTTCTGCATGATGAGGGTCTTTTTTATCTCCTGAATTTTCTGCTCCCTGGGGCTGAGTTTCTTCTTCGGAGCTTTTGCAGCCACCTTGATGGGCTGAACCCTTGAAGCTGATTTTTGTTTTACCTCTTTTTTCGTGGTCCTGGCTACAGGAGTCTTCACCGCCGTCTTCTTTGGAGACGTGGGCTTCAAAATAGTTTTTGTCTTAATAACCTTTTTCCGTGCCTTCTGTGGTTTCTTGCTTGCCATATGCTCTCCTGAAAAAGTGATTTTAAAACCTAACATAAAAGCGAAAAGATAGTCAACCGAGAATAAGAGCGCAAGGAGAGATTTTTTTTGATTTCTTTGCGCCAGAGGGCATCCGGTTATGTTAAAATAGTAACTTACTATTGAGCGATGAACGTTATTATTAAGGATATAAGAGAAGCAGACTGTATTTCCGATGCCCTCATCCTGCCTTTATGTGAGGGGGAGAGCGCGGCTCCCTACGAAGAGATCGACGCTCTGCTAAAAGGCCTCATCCGCAGGGTCATATCATCCGGGGAGTTCCAGGGAAAACTGAACCAGATTTCCCTGGTGCATACCGTGAATATGATAAAACCGGACAGAATACTTCTCTCGGGCCTTGGGAAAAAAGAAGAGCTGAACGCTGAGAAGATACGTCATTCGGGAGGGAAAGCCGTCTCTTATCTCGGCGGTCTGAGGTTCAGGGATATTTCCCTTTCCCTCAGCCATCTCAATGCATTACGTCAATCCCCGCTCCCCTTTGTGGAGGGAGGTCTTCTCTCCCTGTATAAATTCAAAAAGTACAGGCAGGACAAAGAGGATGCCGTCAGAATGGAAAGATTCACCCTGATTGGAAAGCCCCGGAAGTCATTCTTCAATTCGATAAGCAGGCTGGTGGCAACAGTATCGGCGGTGAATTTTGCCCGGGACCTGATTAATACTCCGGCCAATGACATGACGCCGACGGTGCTGGCGAAAACCGCCAGGGGAATGGCCAGAGGCAAGGTGTCACTGAAGGTACTCGAGAGGAAAGACGCGGAAAGGGAAGGCATGGACGCGTACCTCTCCGTGGCCCGGGGATCCATGGAACCGCCGAAGTTCATCATCCTGAAGTATCATGGCGGAAAGGGAGCTCCCATCGCCCTCATCGGGAAGTCCATAACCTTTGATAGCGGGGGCATCTCCATCAAGCCAAGCGAAGGCATGGAAAAGATGAAATATGACATGGCAGGCGGCGCCGTGGTCCTTGCGGTGATCAAGGCTGCGGCTGAAATGCGGCTTCCGGTGAATCTCATCGGTGTGCTCCCGGCTACGGAAAACCTTCCCAGCGGCAGCGCGTCAAAGCCGGGCGACATTGTCCGCTCCATGACCGGCAAGACCGTGGAGATCATCAGCACCGACGCAGAAGGAAGGCTTGTCCTTGCCGATGCCATCGGATATGTGAAAAAATTCAAGCCGAGGTTTATAATAGATGTAGCAACGTTAACCGGCGCATGTTCTGTGGCGCTGGGAAATGAGGCTATCGCCATGATGGGCAATGACAGCGGCCTTATGGAGCGTCTGAAGGCTGCCGGTGAAGAGGTGTACGAGAGGGTGTGGCAGATGCCGCTCTATGACGAGTACCTGGACTATATTAAAAGTGATGTTGCGGATATCAAGAATTCAGGCGGGAAAACAGGATCCCTGGTCACCGCCGGTTATTTTCTCAAGGAGTTTGTTGGTGACACTCCGTGGGCGCATCTGGACATTGCCGGTACTGCATGGACGGAGAAGGATAAGCCATATATCATTAAAGGCGCCACAGGGGTAGGCGTCAGACTTTTGCTCAATTTCTTAAAGGAGACTCGATGAAGATATTTAAATTACTGTTCATACTGTCGTTTCTTTTGATACCGTCCTTTGCCTTTGCATGGGGTCCACTCACCCATATCTATCTCGGAAACGAGATCTTTTCCCTGGCCTCCTTCCTGCCTGCAGGGGTGTATGCCCTGATCAGGAAATACCGCCATGATTTCCTTTACGGCAACCTCATGGCGGATAGCATTATCGGCAAGAAGTTCCTGCCGGAAGACAAGAACCCTCACAGCTGGGAGGTGGGGTTAAGCCTTCTGGATTCTGCGAAGACCCAGCAGCAGAAGGCTTTTGTGTACGGGTATATGAGTCATCTCGCTGCGGATACCGTTGCTCACGGAAGTTTTACCAACACAAAACGGAACATCGGACATACCCTCGTGGAATTGCGGGCGGACAGCATTATCGACAAGAAGTACTGGATGCAGGCGATCACCATTGACCGAAAGGTCCAGATGAGAAACGACATTTTTCTCGAACAGTCCCTGGAGAGCGCCTTTTTCTCCTTCAAGACGAACAAAAGAATATTCAAGAGCATGCTGCTTCTCTCCTGTTTTAACAAGGAACGCTTCGGCAATTTCATCCAGAGGAACGCGGTTGATCCCACGACGCTCACGCGGAAGAATATCCAGCGTCTGCAGATAGAGTCCGTTGACAGGATGGTGGATATCCTCTGTAACGGCAGGGACTCTGAAGTCACCAACAGAAGTCCCATGGTGAGCATCCGACAGCCCAGCTATCACGTGTTCATCTAAATTCCTGATGGATACCGAAAGGATTCAAGGGGTCCAGTGATCAAGTGAAAGAGATGCAAGACCATACTGTCAGTCCGTTACACCCTCGAACCCTTGAACCCTTGAACCCTTCTTTCTGTTTTTAGTTATGCGCGACATGCTGGGGAGAGAAGACTCCATTTCTGTTGGCGAGGCACAGAGGCGCATGGCAGAACATTTCTCCTTCAAAGAGCCTGTCTCAGTTCTTGTGCCTATCGGAGACTCCTACGGAAGGGTTTTAACCCATGAAATATATTCTTCTGAGGATCTTCCCGCGTTCCCCCGTTCCACGGTTGACGGTTTTGCCGTTGTGGCTGCTTCCACCTTCGGCGCAACAGAAAATCTTCCTTCATATCTGAATGTCACCCATGAGATTTTTATGGGAGCAAAACCCGAATTCTCTCTGAGAAAAGGAACTGCCGCAAAGATCCCCACGGGTGGGATGATCCCCGAAGGAAGCGATGCGGTGGTGATGCTGGAGCACGTGCAGTCCGCGCACGAAGGACTGATAGAGGTATTGAAGCCTGCGGCGCCGGGAGAAAATATCATTGCCGCAGGTGAGGATGTCAGGAGAGGAGACCTCATTTTGAAGAGGGGGCACAGACTCAGACCCCAGGACGTTGCAGCCCTTGCCGGTATTGGTATCACTGAAGTGACAGTATATGAGAAACCGAGAGTTTCCATCATCTCCACAGGCGACGAGATCGTGCCCGCAGGCAGTTCCCTTCTCCCGGGCCAGGTTCGGGATATCAACTCTTACAATCTGGCGGGGTTGATCCTTGAAAACGGGGGTATACCTCTGAGAAAGGGCATATTCAGAGATGTTTATGCTGACATCCGGAATGCTGTTGAGGAATCCCTGGAAGAATCGCTCATGGTCCTCATTACCGGTGGTAGTTCTGTGGGCATCATGGACATGACTGCAAAGATCATAGGCAGCCTCGGTTCTCCGGGCGTGATCTTTCACGGCGTTACCCTGAAACCGGGGAAACCGACCATAGGCGGGGTCGTGAACGGCATTTCGGTGTTCGGTCTTCCCGGTCATCCCGCTGCTGTGACAGTCTGTTTCGAACTTTTTATAAAACCTGTACTGAAAATGCTCACCGGTATCAGGGAAAAAGAATTTCTGAAACAGAGAACAGTGAAAGCGAGGATGGCGAGAAATGTCTCTTCCAGTGCAGGCAGGGAGGAACACGTCAGGGTTGCCCTGGAGGACAGGGACGGGGAGCTCTGGGCCGAACCTGTGCTGGGGAAATCAGGTCTGATAAGGACCCTGGTCATGGCTGACGGCACAGTGGCAATCCCGGCCCATGTCAGGGGGCTGGAAGAAGGGCAGACCGTGGAAGTCGTGCTTTTCAGTTAAGGTATCTATTTTTTTCGCCCTGAAATCCGCGGCAAGAACTGCTTCGTGAACCAGACAGTTGTAACCTTTCTCTGAATCTTATAGACTTCAATTAGAAGGCATCAATAGGAGGAGGTATCGTGTATGGCGGACATTGTCAGGAAGGTGGCGTATTTTTCGATGGACGTACCGAACAGACCAGGTGAAGGGGCTCGGGTGCTCGGGACTTTGGCGGATGCGGGTGTGAACCTTTTGGCATTCTCGGGATTCCCAAGCCGCAGGAAGGCTCAGCTCGACTTTATCCCCGAGGATGTGGCAGTGTTTAAGAAGGCTGTCAAGGCGGCGAAGATCAGGACGCGCCCCCGGAAATTTGGTTTCCTGGCCCAAGGTGATGATCGTAAGGGCGCTGTGGCGGATCTGCCCCTGTTCTTCTTAGCTTCTTC
>JAMCQB010000171.1 GCA_023382175.1 Nitrospirota bacterium
ATCTCTTCCTCATACCGGTGCCTGCTTCCGGGCGCTCCGGTGCTTACCCGGTCCGGACTTCCACCGGCGGAACCGATACAACTTTCAGGACGCACCATTCTTATTATTTCAACAATTCCCATGGGCAAATGGTACAACGGATTCGGAAATTCGTCAAGGATCATCAATAAATCATTTTTCATGCCCGGATGAAATCTAATCTGTCAAATTCTTGAAAAACGATTGAATCTTTAGATTACAGAAGGACTTAGGGGTTTACCTCTCAGTTCGATCCTTGATATGCAGACTTTAAAAGTTGCTGCAATTCAAGCACTTCCTGCCTGATATCAAGCACTTACTAATACGGTCATTAGTAAGGATACATGCAGCAGCTTTTTACGTCATGCCGGACTTGATCCGGCATCCAGTGTATTTCTGGATTCCCGCCTTCGCGGGAATGACAATCCTGTAGTCTTACTTATGACCTCCTTAGTAAAAGGAAAAACCCTTAAGAGATTCTTGCTCTCTCGCTGCAAACTCGTCTCACCTTCAAGAAGAACCGGAAGCTTATCCTTGAATTGCTATTCCTGCGCATTTCGCGGTTTCGCATCGCTCGGCAGGAATGACAAAGAAGCAAGCATTCAGTTATAATTAACAGGAGGGGAGGGATAGCATGAAAAATACGGAAATCTGGGTATTCATCTTCATCCTCGGTCTCTTAGGAATCAACTGGCCCGTCATAGAGATATTTCATACGGGGGTAGTAGCTTACCTTTTTGTCATGTGGATCCTCTTTATCATCCTCATCGCCCTTGCCGCACGCAAAGACAACACTGATGCATGAGTCTCATGATGAACAATAAGGATGTTTGTACCATATAAGCTTTTCGCCATTGTTTTAGGCTACCTCCTGCTCCTTTTTGCTGTTGCGTACTATGCGGAGAAGCAGGAGAAAAAGGGCAAGAGCATTGTCAACAACCCTTACATCTACTCCCTCTCCCTGGCAGTGTACTGCACGTCATGGACCTTTTACGGAAGTGTAGGGAAAGCGGCGACTTCAGGGTTATCCTTTCTCACCATATACCTGGGGCCGACCCTTATGGCAGCCCTGTGGATGGTCGTGCTCAGGAAAGTGGTGAGACTCGCAAAGGCCAACAGGATCACTTCATTATCCGACTTCATCGGCTCGCGCTACGGAAAATCCCTCTCCCTCTCTTCCCTCGTCACCATCATCGCGGTCATAGGGATCACCCCTTACATCGGCCTGCAGATCAAGGCGATCATCACCACCTTCACCATCATATCGGGTGAGACTACAGGGAGCGCCGCCGCCGGCCTCTTCATTACGCTCATCCTCGGGATCTTCGCCATCATCTTCGGGGCGCGAAGCCTCGACGCTTCAGAGCGCCACGGCGGGCTCGTCTTTGCCATCGCCTTCGAATCCATCGTAAAGCTTGTGGCCTTCCTCCTCGTGGGGATTTATGTCACGTACGGCCTCTTTCACGGGTTCGGTGATATCCTCGACAGGATCAAGGATTCCGAACATTCCGTACTTCTCTTCCTGGGGACAGGGACCGGAACAGAGTACCCTGAATGGATGTCCCTCCTCTTCCTTTCGATGATGGCCATAATGTTCCTCCCCAGACAGTTCCAAATGGCGGTTGTGGAGAACTATGATGAAAGGCACATCACCAAGGCGGCCTGGCTCTTTCCCCTCTATCTTTTCCTCATAAATATTTTTGTCCTGCCTATAGCCTTCGGAGGGCTTCTTCTGGGGGGTACCGGAAAGATGGCGGACTACTTCGTCCTTACCATGCCCCTGAACCACGGGAACAGGTACCTTTCTCTCTTCGCATTTCTGGGCGGTTTTTCCGCTGCAACGGGAATGGTCATTGTAGAGACGCTGGCGCTGAGCACCATGGTGATGAACAGCATCATCATGCCCGCCCTCATCAATTTTCATGACGCGCCGAAATTCCCGGCGGTGGTTCTGAATATCAAGAGGCTCGTCATTCTGGGCATCGTCTATCTCGGGTACCTCTTCGCCATGTCCATCGCAGAATTTTACAGCCTTGTGGATATCGGTCTAAAATCCTTCGAGGCGGTGAGCATCTTTGCCCCTGCGTTCCTCCTCGGCCTTTACTGGAAGAGGGGAACCAAGGCCGGGGCGGCAGCCGGGCTTCTCGCAGGGTTTGTGGTCTGGTTCTATACCCTCATCGTTCCTGCCCTGATCAAAGCAGGGATCGTACAGGAGACAGGCATAATCGGCTCATTGATGCATTCGGAGATACTGAACCCCCACAGCCTCTTCGGGATCAAGGCCCTCGGCAAATGGGGAAATTCCCTTTTCTGGGGCATGCTCTTCAATCTCGTTGCCTATGTGGGGGTCTCTGTATTCACAAGACAGTCAAAGGAAGAAGAGATCCAGTCCCTCGTGTTTGTGGAGTCGTACGAGAGGGTCAAGGAACTGGCCCACGGCAGTTCATACACGGTAAGGGACATTGAAGATATCCTCGCCCAGTATATAGGGAGGGCTGAAGCAAAGGAAGTCGCCCACGGCTTCCTTTTGAGAAAGAACAAGAAGGGGGAGGAACTCACCTCAAAGGAACTTTTCGAGCTTCGCGACGAGGCCGAAAAGATCCTCTCCGGCGCCATCGGTTCATCCATGGCGGCCATCATCTTTGAAGACAAGCTCGTGCTGACGGAGAAAGAGAGAGGGGAGCTTTCCGAATCCATACGGCATATCACAGAGAGCCTGCGGTTCTCACGCCAGGAACTTGCAGAAGCGAACAGAGGTCTCGCATATCTGAAAGAGTTCAGTGAAAACATCATAGAGAGCGCGCCGGCAGGTATCGTGACCATTGACTCCTTCCTGAAGGTAAAATACTGGAACAAGGAAATGGAAACGATCACAGGGATAAGGAAATCCGAAGCCTCCAACAGGCCCATCATCCACCTGCTTCCGTGGGTATCGAAGGCGACCCTTATGCAGAATGAGCAGAGGGAGATGACGGTCCAGACCCCTTCCCTCGAAACCTTCAAGATAAATATCAGCCCCTTTAAAGACCCCTCGGGGGGTTACGTCGTCATCCTGGAAGACATAACGGAAAAGAAGAAGATGGAGGAGAAACTGCTCCAGACGTCGAAGCTCGCCAGCATAGGGAAGCTCACCGCAGGCATATCCCATGAGATCGGCAATCCCCTCGCCTCCATCTCTTCCCTTGTTCAGGAACTCAGGTCATTGAAGATGGGGGAAGGGGAAGACAGGGAATTCACCGGGGAATCGTTAAGAACGATCAACAACCACATAGAGAGGATCGTAAAGATCGTGAGAAGTCTCGGGGACTTCGCGAGGCTGTCTTCCGCAGAGAAGACCCTCTCCAATATCTCGGAGATTCTCGACCGCACCATCAACCTGGTGAAATACGACAAGCGGTTCAAGAATATCCAGCTTGCCACCGATATAGAGGACATTCCGCCTCTGAAGGTGAACCCCGACAAGATCCAGCAGGTCTTCCTCAATCTCTTCATCAATGCCCTTGACGCCATGCCCGACGGCGGCAGTCTGAGCATTTCGATGAAAAAGATGTCTGACTTCATTGAGGTGGTCATTACCGACACAGGCGCAGGGATCGAAGAGTCGGTACTGGACAGGATATTCGATCCTTTCTTCACTACCAAAGCCCCCGGGAAGGGCACAGGACTGGGCCTGAGCATCTGTTATGGTATAATCAGGGAGCACAACGGAACCATCACCGTAAAAAGCAAGAAGGGAGAGGGAACGACCTTTGTGATACGTCTTCCCATAGAAACCAATGAATGAACGCTTGCTTATAGTTGAAGATGAGGAAACCCTTTGCCAGTCCCTGAAAAGGGTTCTCGAAAGGGAAGGCTACGCCGTTGACACAGTGAACAATGCTGAATCAGCCCACGAGGTCTTTGAAGCGGGGTTCTATGATGTCATCATTACGGACATCATCCTTCCGGGGATGACCGGGATAGAACTCCTGAAGAGAATAAAGGAGAAGCTCCCCGAGGAGATCGTGATCATCATGACCGCCTATGCCTCCCTGGAGACCGCGGTGGAGGCCCTCAGGTATGGGGCCTATGACTATGTGGTGAAGCCTGTGATGCACGAAGAGATCAAGCAGATCGTCAAGAATGCCCTTAAGCAGGCGGAATTACAGGCAGAGAATGAGCGCTTGAGAAAAGAGATAGAAGTCCTCAAGGGAATGCTGCAAAACCGTGAAGAGCGTTGATAGAAGCCTTTAGCCACAGAGGACACAGAGTTCTCTGAGAACATGCCTAACTACCTAAAGTTGTCCTTCCCGGACAAGCCGGAATTACGGGAATAAATACAACTTATGGACAGCTTCTACTTCTTTCTCTGCGTTCTCTGTGATCTCTGTGGCAAAATACAACTATGATCCTCGAAGAAGTAATAAATTTCCTTAAGAAGGAACCTCCCTTCCAGTTCCTCGACGACGCCACACTGAAGTCCGTTGCCGGCAGCCTCTCCATGGAATTCTACCCCAAGGATACCGTCATCCTGAAACAGGACGGCCCCCCCAGCGATTCCCTCAGAATAATAAAAAAGGGGGGAGTGAAGGTCCTCATGAGGGCGGAAAGCGGAGAAGATGTGGTCATCGATTACCGGGGAGAAGGGGACAATTTCGGCTTCCTTTCCCTCATCGGCAGGGACAAGGGGAAGACCACAGTGATCGCCATCGATGATACCATCTGCTATACCCTCTACAAGGACAAGGTGCTGAAACTCCTCGAGACGAGCCCCGCGGTGACGGAATACTTCATGTCATACCTCTCACGATACGTGGACAGGACGTACCGGGAGATGCAGAACAGGAGCATTTTCCGCAGCAGCGACCGCTTTCTCTTCACCACCCCGGCAGGAGATATCGCAACAGAGGTCATTACCGTGGGTGAGGACACGACCATTCAGGAAGCAGCCCAGGTCATGGTGAAGAACAAGATCAGCTCCCTGATCATCAGGGATAAAAGGAATGTGCCTGTGGGCATTGTCACTGACAAAGACCTCAGGGAAAAGGTGGTGGCAAAAGGACGCAGCGCATCCGAACCCGTCAGGAATATCATGACCATCTCCCTCATCAGGGTGGATGCGAGGGACTCCTGCTTCGATGCAGTGCTTAAGATGATCAAATACAATATTCATCACATGCTCGTCATAGAGGACGGAGACCTGAAGGGGATCATGACCAACCATGATCTCATGCTCCTCCAGGGAACGTCTCCCCTTTCCTTTGCCAATGACATAGAGAATCAGCAGAGCATTGACGGACTGATCGCGGTTTCGACCAAAATAAACAACATTGTGGGGCTGCTCCTCAAGGAAGGCGCCAGGGCGAGCAATATCACGAAGATCATCACCGAGATCAACGACCGGCTTGTGAAAAAGGTTCTCGAAATTGCCGAAAGGCAGCACGGTCACCCCCCGGTTCCCTACTGCTGGATTGTCTTTGGCAGCGAGGGCCGCAAGGAGCAGACCTTTAAGACGGACCAGGACAACGCTATCATCTATTCAGACCCGGAATCCGAAGAGGAGGAAGAAGAGGCAAAAAAGTTCTTTCCGGGCTTTACCTCTTTTGTGAAAGAAGGCCTTATAAAGATCGGCTTCCCCCTCTGCCCTGCGGATTATATGGCGAGCAATCCCCAATGGTGCCAGCCCTTTAATGTCTGGAAAAGGCACTTTGCCCACTGGATCAGCGAACCGACCCCCGAGGCCGTGCTTAAGTCCCTGATCTTTTTCGACTTCAGACCTCTGTACGGCAATTTCTCCCTGGCTGAAAAACTCAGGAATGCCCTGAAGTCCATGATAGAGGGTCAGGGCATCTTCCTTGGCCATATGGCGAACCAGATAGTGAAAAACACTCCCCCTGTCGGCTTCTTCAAGTCCTTTGTGGTCGAAAAGACAGGGGAGCACAAGGACGAATTCAATCTGAAGGTCAAAGGGCTCACCCCCCTGGTGGATGTGGTGAGGCTTTTCTCCCTGGAAAGGGGGATACGGGAAACCTCCACCCTGGGAAGGATAAAGGCGCTGAGGGATATACATCCCATTGTGAAACAATACGCGGATGAAGTTGAACAGGCCTTTGAGTTCATCATGGTGCTCAGGATAGATCATCAGTTCGGGCAGATAAGAGAGAACCGGCAGCCGGACAACTTTATCAATCCCAATAAATTGAGCAACATTGAAAGGAAGACCCTGAGGGAGGCCTTTCACCTGATCTCGAAGCTGCAGGGTCAGATCATCGAGATCTACAAGCCCCTCATCACCTGATATCCTTTTTCGAAACAATGAACGAACGGCTGCTCATAGTGGAAGATGAAGAGACCTTGTGCGAGTCCCTGAAGAGGGTGCTCCAGAGGGACGGGTACGAAGCGGATACGGTGAACAGCGCTGAGACTGCCCTCAGGAACATCGAGGAAGTGTCGTACGACCTGGTCATCTCCGACATTCTCCTGCCGGGGATCGACGGGATAGAGCTCCTGCGGAGGATACGGGAAAAGATCCCTGACCAGATAGTCATCATCATCACTGCATATGCGTCCATCGAAACGGCAGTGGGCGCCCTGAGGGCAGGCGCCTATGACTACGTGATAAAGCCGATCATCCATGAGGAGATAAAGCGCATCGTGAAAAATGCCCTGAGGGAACGGTCCCTCGTGGCCGAAAACGTTATCCTCAGGAAACAGATAGAGGAAAAATACGATTTCGAAAAGATAGTGGGCGAAAGCAAAGAGATCACTTCTCTCATCAGTGAGGTGAAAAAGATCGCCAATTCCAGGAGCAACGTCCTCCTCCTCGGCGAGACCGGCACGGGAAAAGAGCTGGTGGCAAGGGCTGTTCACTACAATAGCGCACGGCTCGACAAGCCCTTTGTGCCCATCAACTGCAGCGCCATTCCGGAGACCCTCCTTGAGTCAGAGCTCTTCGGGTATGTGAAGGGCGCCTTCACCGGCGCCGCAGGCTCCAAAAGAGGGCTTTTTGAGGAAGCCAACGGCGGGACCCTCTTCCTTGACGAGATTGGGGAACTGGGCCAGCAGCTCCAGGCAAAGCTGCTCCGGGTGATTGATGACCATCAGGTGAGGCCTTTGGGCGGTGTCCAGTCCAGGACCGTGGATGTGAGGATCATTGCCGCTACAAACAGGGATATCATAAAGGCGGTCCAGGAAGGGATTTTCAGGGAGGACCTCTACTACAGGATAAATGTGGTGACCATAACCTTACCCCCCCTCAGGGAGCGAAAAGAGGATATCCCCATCCTCGCAAGGCATTTCCTCGAAAAATACTCCCAGGAGATAGGGAAGCAAGTACAGTTCATCGATGACGTGGCCCTCAGGATCCTTATGAATTACAACTGGCCGGGGAATGTGAGGGAACTCCGCAATATTATTGAAAGAGCGGTGCTTATCACTGACAGCAACACCATCTTCCCCGAGCACCTGCCGGAAATGCTGAAGATCACCAACTCCTTCCTCACCGAGGCGTTCAACAACACCCTTTCCATAGAAGATTACACAAAGGAGTTTATCCTGAAGTACCAGTCCAGTTACCCCGAGCAGAAACTTGCAGACATGCTGGGGATCACAAGAAAGTCCTTGTGGGAAAAAAGAAAAAGATGGCAGATTCCAAGAAAATAAATAATCGTTACTAATTTTCCCATTGAGGACACTTTACGTTACCTTTAGTTACATAAGTTAACTTATTGAAAAACATATAACTTTCCACACCGGTAGAGGTAATGTTACTTTTTGTATCGTAAGCTTTCCTGGCCTAAAATTAAGGATTCAGGACACACCTTCAAAGCTCTCTGAAAAACCCTTTTTTTTCAGGATGTTCCAAGAAGAGACAAAATTGAAGGAATTCAGGCACATTCCTTGCTCTATATCCTCTGCCATTTCCCATGAATACTTCTACTAATATATGGTAACTAAAGGGAAAAACAGCAGAGGGCGCATGAATATCCAGGATATCATGGAATTCCTAAGGAATGTTTCGCCCTTTCAGGACCTTGATGATGCCACCCTAAAGGATATTGCAGGGGGTGTTTCCATGGAATTCTATCCCAAGGGTTCCACTATACTTCACCAGGACGGACCGGCCAGCGAGTATCTCAGGATTGTCAAGAAGGGCGCGGTAAAGGTCTTCATCAGGTCAGGCAAGGACGATGAAGTGGCGATCGATTCCCGGGTCGAAGGGGATGCCTTCGGTTTTCTCTCCCTCGTAAGCGGTGATAAATCAAGGGCTAATATTGTGGCTGTAGAGGATACCACCTGTTATCTTATCGGCAGAGAAGCCATTCTGAAGCTCCTCGAGACCTATCCTGTTTTTTCGGAATATTTTCTCGTATCCTTTCTTAATAAGTACATCGACAAGACCTATAAGGAGATCCATAAGAGGAACCTGCTTTACGGCGGGGGCGACAGGCTTCTTTTTACCACACCTGTGGGCGAGCTCATCACCAAGAACGTGGTTACCGCATCCCAGGACATCTCCATAAGAGAAGCTGCCGAGATCATGTCCCAGCACGGTATCAGTTCCCTCGTGCTTCTTGATGGATGTGGAGTACCGGCTGGCATCATCACCGACAAAGATCTTAGGGACAAGGTGGTATCAAAGGGACGAAATACCTCAGATGGTATCGGCAGTATCATGAGCGTCTCCCTCATAAAGGCGGATGCGAAGGAGTACTGTTTTGAGGCGCTCCTGAGGATGATCCGGTACAACATCCACCACCTCCTGGTGATCGACAACGGAAAACTCAGGGGCGTGATCACCAACCATGACCTGATGATGCTCCAGGGCACGTCTCCCATCTCCATTGCAAGGGAGATAGAGGCCCAGCAGTCCATAGAAGGTCTTGTGCCCGCATCCGGGAAGATTAACAAAGTGGTGGACCTGCTCATGAAAGAAGGGGCAAAGGCGAGCAACATCACAAGGATAATCACCGAGATCAATGACCGGCTTCTCCAGAAGATACTGGAGATCACCGAAAAGAAGCTGGGAACCCCACCCCTGAATTACTGCTGGATCTCTTTCGGCAGCGAGGGCAGAAAAGAACAGACCTTCAAGACAGACCAGGACAATGCCATCATCTATGAGGACCCCGGAACCCCTGAGAAGGAAGGGGAAGCAAAGAGGTACTTTTCGGCATTCACGCTTCTGGTGAGGGACAGCCTGCTGAAGTGCGGATTCCCGCTCTGCCCTGCTGATTACATGGCGAGCAATCCCCAGTGGCGCCAGCCCCTCAAGGTCTGGAAAAAGTATTTCCACCGCTGGATAGCCTCCCCCACGCCTGATGCCCTTCTGAAATCCCTTATCTTCTTCGATTTCAGGCCGTTATACGGCGACGTCAGGCTTTCAGAGGAACTGAGGTTGTACCTTGCCGCTTCCATGAAGGGGCAGAATATATTCCTTGCCCAGATGGCATCGGTGATCACAAAGAACAGGCCTCCCCTCGGCTTTTTCAGAACATTTCTTGTCGAGAAGAGCGGGGAGCATAAGAATGAAATCGACCTCAAGCTCAGCGGCATCGGGCCTCTGGTGGACATTGCCAGGTTCTTTGCCCTGGAGACAGGCATTCCTGAAACATCCACCCTCGAGAGGATTGAGGCGTTGAAGAACAGGCATTCGGTGATGAAGGAACTGTCTGAAGACCTGGAACAGGCCTTTGAGTTCATAACCCTCCTGAGAATACAACACCAGATGGAGCAGGCGAATAAGTCGTTGCCCACTGACAATTTCATTAACCCCGATACCCTGAGCAATCTCGAAAAGAAATACCTCAAAGAATCGTTCCATATCATTACCAAAGTTCAGGACATTATTACCGAGCAATATAAACCCGGCATGGTGGCCGGCTGATGATGGGGCTGGCAGAGCTGTTCAAAAGACCGGACCGCGCCCGTGCAGAGCTTCTCAAGCTTTCCCTTGAGGAAGCCTGTTATGTGGTCATCGACACAGAGCTTACCGGACTGGACAGCAGGAAGGACTCCATCGTCTCCCTCGGCGCCGTAAAGATGACCGGTGGAAGGATAGATGTGGGGAACACCTTTTACAAAATGGTGAAACCGCAGACGGATTTTACGTCCGAGAGCGTCGTGGTGCACGGGATCACGCCCTCTGACGTGGCGGAGTTGTCGTCCATAGACAGCGTTATTGATGAGTTCCTTGCCTTCTGCACAGGGTGCGTGGTAATAGGACATTTCCTGTCCCTTGACCTGTTGTTCCTTAACAAGGAGCTGAAGAGATTGTCCCACGGCGCCTTCAACAATCCGATTGTGGATACCTGCAGCATCCACGACTGGATAAAGCATCAGGGCGGGGATTTCAGCAGGCACTTCGGGCAAAACGGTGACAAGGATCTCTTTTCCCTGGCAACAAAATACGGGATTCAGGTGACAGGCGCGCACAACGCGCTCATGGACGCCTTTGTTACGGCACAGCTTTTTCAGAGGTTCCTCGGTCTTCTGCCGAAGCTTGGCGTGAAGACCATCAAAGACCTTGTGAAAATAGGACGGCCATAGAGTACAAGAGCTGGAAAAACTGCAAAGGAGGTGTTGCGGGTCGCAGATGCAAGAAATGAAAAACGAATGGGGGAGGTGAAAAGAAGCAAGAGGGAAAGAGGTTTGGAAATGCGCAAT
>JAMCQB010000154.1 GCA_023382175.1 Nitrospirota bacterium
TTTTTGTTCTTGTCTCTTTTAGTCTTGCTGCTGCCGGTCCCATACTCTTACGGTTTCAGCACGAAGGGCGAAGACTGTTCAAAATGTCATACCCTTACGAAGGATGACGCGGCTGCCCTGCTGAAGGACCTGATTCCGAACGTGAAGGTACTGGAAGTCAGGGTGAGTCCTGTAAAAGGAATCTGGGAGGTGGATATCGACTCAGGCGGCAGGAAGGGGCCTACCTATATTGATTTTTCGAAGAAGTACCTTGTCGCCGGATCGATCGTCGATATTAAGGAGAAGAAGAACCTCACCCAGGAGAGGCTCAGCGAGATCAACAAGGTGGATGTGTCCCAGATCCCTCTGTCAGATGCCCTTGTGATGGGCGACAAGGATGCAAAACATAAAGTCATTGTCTTTGACGACCCCGATTGCCCCTACTGTGCAAAGCTTCATCAGGAGATGAAGCAGGTCATAGCAGAGAGGAAAGATATCGCCTTTTATATAAAGATGTTCCCCCTGCCGATGCACAAAGGGGCATATGATAAGGCGAAGGCCATTGTGTGTGAAAAATCCCTCGCCCTTCTTGAGGACGCCTTTGCGGGCAAAGAGCTGCCGAAACCGAAATGCGAGACCAAGGTAATCGACGAGAATATTAATCTGGCTCAGAAGCTTGGAATCAGTGGCACCCCTGCGCTGATCCTCCCTGATGGGAAAGTCATCCCGGGATATAAAGATGCCAAGGGCATCATGGAAATGATCGGGAATTGACAGCATATATCCTGTAAGATATAGCATTCAAGACGAGGGGTCCGAAGTCCTGACCCCTCGTGTCTATTTTGCCGAAGTGGCGGAACTGGCAGACGCGCCAGGTTCAGGGTCTGGTGGTCGCAAGGCCGTGCGGGTTCGAGTCCCGCCTTCGGCACCATGGATTTTCCGAAGCTCTTCCGGAGGATAAATTTTAGGAAGAGGGGATATGCGCTCTCCTTGCAGGGAATAACTTCCGGGGACTAAAGAGGAGATTGGTCCGGTTCCTTTTCAGAGAGCAGTTTTGTTCTTTTTATTGCTCCCATCAGGTAGTCCTTGAATTTATCGGGGAAGAGCCACTGTATCCCGAGTTTTTCAGCCCAGAGAATCAAGCCCTGATCGGCGGAAATCAAAAGGGCATCCAGTTCCATGGCGAGGAGGAGCAGGTCCACATCCTCTTTGCTGTCGATGATTCCCTCCCGCAACGCCTCCCTGTATTTTCTCCTCAGATCCTGAATAATCTCCTCGGGTTTTTTCTTCTCCGCACTTCTCACTGCTTTCTCCGCAATCCGTAATCCCTTGTTCACTCTCTCCCTCAAATCTTCTATCAGTTCATAGAGAAGGAAGGCGGGAACTTTGAGTTCATGCCTTTTGGGCGGTTTCTGGTGCAGGATCACGAGGAGGTCCCCGGGAATCCTGTCTTTTTCCACAAAATGGAGAAGCTCCTCGAATATGGACGGAGGCATATAAAATTCCAGGATGTGGATCTGCGCTGCAAGAAACAGGAAGGTCTCCAGGGCTTCTGTGGGCGTGCTCCCAAGATTTGTCCGCACATCGGGATTGACAAAAAGACTGGTATCCAGAACAACTCTCTGGGGTGGTGAAGAAAGGATTACGGGTGGCGAAGAATCATCGTCTCCCTCGTGCTCTTTACCCTCATTGTTCATCACCTCACCCGCTGTTCCTTCAGGCCTTGCAGACTCCGTAGAGATTGAACTGATAGGTATCCCACTCCTTGCAGTTGGGGCATCTCCCCGACCAGTCATCGGAGGAGTAACCGCAGTTGTAGCAACAATAGGGGAGCCTGAACGGTTTCTTTATGGCGATCACCTTTTTAAATTCTTCAACAGCCTTTTCGCACTGCTGCCGCCTCAGGTAGATGTTCCCCAGAAGCTGATGCAGTTCAGGATACGGAGCGCTGCTCGCGTCCACCGTAGCGAGGGTGTCGTATGCATCATCCAGCATCTCAAGCCGGTAAAAGAGTTTCCCCATAAAGAAGCGCAGGGCCTGGTTCTGGGGTTCCTTCAGGGTGCTGTTCCGGTAAAGGGTTATCAGTCTCCCGGGTTCGCCGAGATTAATGAGAAGGTCTTCCATCCTCGCCAGGATTATGTTGGACGATGTCTGTTCAAACCCCCTTTGGAGAAGAGCGACAGCATCCTCGGATTCCCCTTCCCTGAGCATTGCCTCGGCAAGACCGAGGTAGGCGGGCACAAAGTCCTTGTCTAACCGGAGTACTGTGGTAAAGGCTTTTTTTGCCTTTTCCAGTGCAGCGTTCTCGATGCTGTATCTGCCCTGTTCGTACTTATATCCTAGGAGATTCTTCTGCTCTCTCTGACGGTCCTTCTCATTGTGCTCGCATTTGATTATGGTCCTCTGGATGGCGATGATATCGTCCCACCTCTCGCTTTTTTCAAGGAGTGAACGCTTCCGGTAAAGGGCGGTGAGGTTATCCGGGTCCAGCCTGAGGATTTCATCCAGATACAGGTTTGCCTCCGACCCTCTGCCGGTCTTCCCCATCATCCTCTCCAGGGAGAAGAGCACCTCGATATTCTGAGGCTGTATATCCCTGGCCCTCTTATAGTAGCTCAGGGCTTTCTGATAGTCTTCGTCCCCTGCGGCGATATCGCCGAGTCTCAGAAGGGCGTCCATGTGTCCCGGTTCTTCCTGGAGTATGCTCTCGAGAGCGGACCGGGCCTCATCTTCATTGTCGGCAAGGATAGCGTTCAGCGCCCTTGAGTAGAGCTCCTGGATATGCATATCCCGTTTCTGCTTGCGCTGATGCTGCCTGCTGTCAATGAACCGTTTGGTATCCCTGAAGAAGAAATAGACGAGCATTACGGCAGCCCCTACCGCAAAGGACAGGAGGATGAGGGCTATTTTCGGCATCTCATATGCCGTTTTTGGGGCGACCGTGAGGGTGATGGTCTCTTCGTTCAGGACGGCAAAATAGCCGAGGGCCAAAAGCAACAACACAAAAAGTAAGAGGGCAAACTTACCCATCAGCGGGAATACCTTTCATCCTTGGATGCGTGTGCTTCCTTTTGTCGGCTCATCTGTCCACCCTCTTCAACGTCGATTCTCGGGGCATCGAGCCACAGTTTCTCCAGTTCATAGTAAGCCCTTGTCTGGTCTTCAAAGATATGGACGATGACGTCGCCATAATCCATGAGCACCCAGTGCGCATACCGCAGTCCCTCAATGGATAACGGTTTCAGCGCATGTTTCACAAATTCGGACTCGATATGTTCTGCGATTGCTTTCACCTGGGTTGTGCTTTCGCCGGAGCAGATAACAAAATAATCCGTGAAGACGGCCAAGCCCTTCAGTTCAAGGACAAGGGTATTTTTCGCTTTCTTTGCTAATGCTGACCGTGCTGCTTCCAGGGCCTTATTCTTAGCTTCTAAAGGTGATCACTCCCTTCCTTATAGAGGTTATGAGAAATTATAAAGGATTCCACACTCTCTGGCAACAGGTATTTTATGCTCATCCCCTGTTTCACAAGCCTTCGGATAACAGTCGCGGATATATCCAAGGGGGTGACGTTCATGAGGAAGACCTCTCCGCCATTCTCAAGGACGGTCCTGTATACGTTGAGGTGACCGCTTTCCAGGGCTGAAAATGCCTCTGCATCCACGGCGACCCGGGAAGAAAGCCGCATGAAACTGAAGCCCGGCCGTGACACCACCACGAAATGAGTGAGTTCCATGAGTCTTTCCGGATGATACCATAATGGGATATCGAGAAATGCATCGATCCCCAGAATGAAATAGAATTTCTTCCCGGGATGCATCTCCCGCAACGCAATGAGCGTATCCACCGTGTAAGACTTCCCGGTCTTTTTGCACTCAATATCAGAGATTTCGAAGGACGGATTCGACGCTATGGCAAGCCTGGTCATCTCGTGCCGGTATTCTGCTGAAGCCAGTTCCAGATCCTTCAGCGGAGGATTCCCCGAGGGAATAAAGAGTATCTTTTCGAGGCCGATACGCTCCCTCACTTCCTCGGATACCCTGAGGTGTCCATAATGCACGGGATTAAATGTCCCGCCCAGTATACCGATCCTGCCTTTGCCCATAATGGCTATTTTTCTTTTTTCCCGAAGACCAGCACCGTATCATCCATCATTGCATTCCTGATATCCCTGAATCCGGTTTTGGCAAGCCACTTTTTGATTTCTGACGACGAATAGCACCTTCCCGCCGGGGTATTTACGAGCATATTCACGGAAAACAGTGCGCTCGAAGCCGGATGAGCCCTGTCCTTTTTGAGATAGAATTCCTGAACCACAATCCTTCCGCCGGCATTCAGGGCATCCCTGGATTTCTCGATGAGCTGCAGACTCTCCTCCTCCGAGCAGGAGTGGAGCACCTGACTGATGAAGATGAGATTATAGTCCCTGCCTATGTCATCATGAAGAAAATCTCCCTGAAGAAAGCCGATATTTCTATTTCTCACCCCGGCCCTCCTGATGACGGACCTTGCTATGTCCACGGTCTCCTGCCTGTCAAAAAGGGTCACAGAAATTCCCTTTTTGGCCATTTCCATTGCGTAGGTCCCCGGGCCTCCCCCCAGGTCCAGCACTTTTTTCACACCGCGCAATCCTACAGCATTGATAACCTTTCTGGCCTTGAATACCGCAAGGTTATGCATGCCCTTGATAAAGGAGGGGTGGTCATGGGCAACGTGATGGGGTTTCCCTGTTTTTACGACCTCGTCAAGACCGGACCAGTTCTTCCAGAGGGCATCTGCGTGTCGCAGGATATCGCCCTGGTAAAAGGGACTTTCTGCCGTAAGAAAACGTCTGGCCAGTGAGGTGTTCTTGTAGCGCAAGGAGGCTTTTCTTAAGAGACCAAGCCCTGTCAACGCATCGAGGAGCATCTCCGTTGCCCGTCTGTCAGTCCTTAGAATACCGGACAACTCCTGGGCTGTTTTCGGGGATTTCAGATGTTCAAAGGCCCGGTAGTTATTTGCGGTCAGTATCACCCTCGATGACCAGAAGCCGCTCCATGTCTTTCTGAGTTCCTTAGCCTGCTCGACAATGTTCGCCATGTAAATTCCTTTCTTAGCCTGACAGTTGCATAAACGTAACGCGTAACACGTGACAAGTGACGGGTGAAAACACGAGCGCCATTATGTATGTTCATAACTCATTACGCATAACGCGTCACGCATCACGGCCCTTATAGCCCCATCTTTTTCAGCGTCTCATCAGCCGAGCTTTTGGCCGACGGTGCATCCTCCGGCAGGTAGAACATCACTCCGCCCTTCACCGGCCTGATAACGATCTTTCCTCCCTCGGCCAAACGGTTCGTCACCTCGACGGGATTCTCCCCATCAAAATATTTCTTGAACGCCTCGTTAAACCCCGAATACACAGAGTGAATCCCCTTATACCCTTCCTTCCTCAGACTCACAATGGCCTTTCTCACAAACTCCTCATGACTCAGTCTCTCTGCCATGTCGCCCTCCTCCTATAATGTATTTTATACTTCCCGAGACTCCTCGGATAAAAGGTTCAGATTCCTCGGCTTCTGGTCTAGCTGTTCGAGGACCGGGATCTCTTCGGCTCCTGTAGCCCCGAGCTCTTTGAATTTCCTCATCGATGGCAATACCCGGGCTTCCATGGACCCGACAATCCGGTTGTACGCGTCCAGGGATCTTCCTATGGCGGTCCCCAGTTCGTCGAAATACTTTGCAAGGGTTCTCATCCTTTCATAGAGTTCCTTGCCGAGGGCGCTTATTTCCTGGGCATTTTTCGTAATATGCTCCTGCCTCCAGCCGTATGCAATGGCCCTGAGCAGTGCAATAAAGGTGGTCGGTGTTGCGATGATGACCCGCTTCTGTATCCCGTCCTCTATGAGGGTAGTGTCGGTTTCCAGGGCTGAACTCAAGAAGGACTCTCCGGGGATGAAGAGCACAACAAATTCGGGAGACTGCTGGAACTGGGCCCAGTATTCCTTTGATGCGAGCTTGTTCATATGAGTCCTCACCTGTTGCGCATGCTTCTCCATCTTCATCTTTCTTTCGTCTTCCACGGGAGCTGATATGGCGTCGAGGTATGCTTCCAGGGATACCTTTGCATCAACAACAATCTCCCTGTCCATGGGGAGATGCACCACCATGTCCGGTCTGATCCTTCCCTTGTCAGTATCCACGGACTGCTGTTCACTGAAATCACAGTGCATGGACATCCCTGAGAGCTCGGCGACCCTTCTCAGTTGCATTTCTCCCCACCGGCCGCGCACCTGGGGCTTTCTCAGGGCAGAGACAAGGTTGCTCGTTTCCTTCTGGAGATTTTCATGGGTTAATGCCAACGCCCTCAGTTGCTCCTCAAGACTTCCGTATGCCTTGTGCCTGCTCTCCTCAATAGTCCGTATCTGTTCTTCATATCTCTTGAGGGTCTCATAGAGCGGCTTTATCATTCCGTCCAGTGCGGCCTGATGCTCCCCCAGTTTCCCTTTGGTGTCCGATACCACTTTGCCGAGGTGCTCGGAGGCAAGCCTCAAGAAATCCTCACTGCTGCTCTTCAGTGCCGCCGAGGAAAGGGCATTGAAGGTGTCGGTCATCTCTTTCTTCATGGCATCAATGAGGGCTTTCTGTTCCTCGAAGCTCTTCTGGGATTCTTTCAGGCTGGTGAGGGCCTCAATCTTCAGGTGTCCCTCATTCTGGAGTTCTTTCCGCACCTGCTGTATCTCAGAGTCCCTCTGCTGGATTTGCTGCCTCAATAGGGTATTCACAGCTTCAGCACTTTTTGCTTTTGAAGACGCAAAAAGCCAGGCCACAACTCCGCCGATTATCAGTCCAACCAAACCATATAGCATTATTTCCATATCTGCCCTCTGGAACTATACTTTCTCATACACCCACACCCTCCCGCCGTTCTTCATTTCATCTATTCGTTTCACAAGCCGCTTCTTGTGCAAATTCAGTAATCTTGTTCCGCTGGTATTCGCGGGGACTTTAAGCATCTCAGAAAGTTCGCCGCCGGTGATCTTGCCTTTTTCGAGTATCAGATCGAGGGTCTTCTGTAAATAATTATTCAGGCTTCCGATGAGTACTCTGCTCCCGTCCCTCATCTCCGCCATGACTGCCAGGTCTTTTCTCTCAAGAGCAACCTCTATGTTCTCCTTCTGGTTCTCGTTGAGACCGGTGAGGACGATATATTTGTCACCATACTCACCGCTTAAGAGCCTCGAAATAAGCTTCGCTACTATCTCGTCAGCGCAGGAATAGTCAACAACGCCGATCTTCGAGAAATCAAGGGCAATGATCGAACCGTCCTTCTCCTGTGCAATATCTCTCTCGATGCGCTCCCGTATAACCTGCCCCGACTGCCGCGTCACCAGATCACTGAAACCGTTTTTCAGTTCTTCCTTGAGGAGTTTATAGAGGTTGTAGGTGGTCATTTTCAATTTCCTTCATTTCTCATTTCTCCTCTATTATCTTCTCCTTACCTGTTGGCGCACATGATAAAGTTTCTCTGTGAACCCGCCTTCTTCCAAGAATTGTTTTTCCAGCTGACGCAGTTGCTGGTCAAGCAGATAATTTGCCTGATGAATCATGCAGATAAGGGCATTGGCAGCCACTTCAGGAGACGCTTTTTCAATATAGGTCTCATAAGTCTCATATGACCTATTCTTTTCCCAAGCAAGCTTTCGAATAGTTTGCGCCTGCGGATGCTCCTTCTCCCACAGCAGCAGTCCCCGCTGACGCAAGAAATCATGGTAGTCGAGCAGTAGTTCTTCCAGACTTGCGCGGGCTACGCCGATCAGTTTGAGTTCGCTTTTCTTTGAAGTGCCGGACACCATACTGCCTTCGGCAATATTCTGCTTGCCGCTACGCGAAGCCTGTACCATCTGGTCATGAGTGCGCGAGCGTTTATCAATAAAGAGATTACAAAATGCAGTTGTGGCATCATAGATGATTTCAGCAGTCTGATAAGATTTCAGACTGCGATATCCTCCGTGGGGACTGATAAGAGCTGATCTTGTCTCTTCATTCTTTATGTTCATTATGTCGTTCAAAAGTCCTCTTACGCCATCACTCCACTTTCCTTCTTAAGCTCAACCATCCTCCGGCTGTCGCAAATGATTATGGTGGTGATAGTTTCTGCAACACTCACCCTATTGGACCGTCCCCTTTTTGCCTCATTAACAATAAAACTTTGTTAGACATCCTCTTCTCTAGACTGTTCTATAGTGATTATCTCCTTTGGACTGTCTGCATAATCAACCGGTTTCAGAGGATAAGGCATTGGTTTGGCCGGCTGTAATTTTTCAGGTTGTTTTGCCTCTTTCTTTTTATCACTCATTTGACTCCTCCACATTTGAATTAGAGGTTTTGCTTCCTACAAGCCTGACTGTTCCATAGCTCTTTGACTTAGACGGATTTAGACTCTTCTGAACAGGCTCTGTACCATAGCTTTGCGGTTTATTCTGGTCACTATCGCCTGAATCTTGCTGTGGGTTGTTAGCTCCTTGGTCTTTTTCTTCGTCATTCATAACTTACCTCCATAAGCAGAGATTTCTTGTATTTATCCAAAAAATGGTGAATAGAACGAGAAAAACTATAAATGAAGAGATCATAACAAAAAAAGTTCCTTTTCTAAATTTGTCAGCCATATCATCAACAGTCAACCTATTGTCCTTTAATGCCTCTTCGTATGTAGTAATTAATCTGCTTTCAACTTCAACTGGTTTCTTTTCTAATTCTGAATTAAAAACGAGCGCCTCGGATTTAATTCTTTTAAAAAGTCTTATCTGAATAACTTTCAAAAAAATAATGATAGAAATGACAATGATCAATGCAGCGAGCGATAATAACGTTGTGTTTAAACTGATAAGCCAGCCATTTTCGCTTATTGTCTTAAGAAGAAAAGTTATGGCGGCTAATAAAATACCCGCAACAGTTAACATCATTTGAACTTTAGTTATTATGTATTTGTTCCTACCTTCTTCTGCTTCGAATTCTTTCTGTAGAATATTCAGCACAGTTCTCACAGTCTCAGGATTGTATTTTGGTTCTTCAGCCATTTATCTTCTCAAAATGTACGATATTATTGGGCTCGTTCTCATGCACATCCTGTAGGATCTCAATAAGCTCAATCAATCCCCAGAGTTCGCTGAGATTTTCATTAGGTATGTTCGATGACTTCACACTAAGAGGCAAAGTGGGCAACAGTTTTTCAAGAGTCTTTTTCTGTTGTTTCAACAGCTTCCAGTCAATATTTTCGATGGCTTCTTGATAATTTCTATATTGCATCAACGCCCTGAAATTTCTCATAAAGTCCTCTACTCAAGACCGTATGCTTTGATCTCTTCGTCACTGAGCATTTCATTTGGAACAGTGCGATAGTGCTTCTCGTCCTTGATCGAAATCTCGCCTTCACTTCGTTCGAACTCGAACAGGGCGATCAAGCCACCCTCCATAAACTGAGCAGCAACTGGTCGGCAGATGAGCGACGGGAATTTGGCTTCACAAACCGCCACATCTTGTTCAATCTGCACTATTCCTATTTGTTCATTTCTCCCTTTCGCTTGCACGGGGATTGCAAACTGTTGTCCTTGTTTATTAACGCCGACATAGATCTCATCAGTCTCTACCTGGCCCATACCCGGAGCGGTCGTTCGCAAATGGCTCTGAAGCGAATAGCATGTAACCCCTAAAAAGGTGTCAATGAGGCGATTGTAGCGAAGGATTGCGAGCAAAGCCTGCTCATCATTTAAGGCATAGCGGCGAATGATTTCCGGTGTCGCATCCAACACTTTTATCTTTGTAAGCCTGGGATTAGGGGTGATTCGATGAATTTGACTTTTTGAGAATTGATACTTGCCGCGCCCAATTGAACGAATAATCCATTCTTCGCCTTTGGAAAGAAGATCCCTGATCCTCCCAGGCAGCTCATTTCGATACCTATATGAATAGATAATGTCTCCCAGGTTCTTAGGGAGTTTTATTTTAAGTCTCTTGGATGCTTTTTCGAATTCTTCGCGATCAAAAGTTACTTCAGTGGTTCCTTCTGAATAGTTTTTGAAGAATACTTCTTCAATTAACACATCATAGCGATTTTTTTCCTCTGACATACCTTCCTCCAATGGAGATGATTCAATCTTAAGAGACCGATTACTGTCAAACCCCTTCCATTCGAACATAACGACCTCTTCGCGCAACTGCTGCCTGGTTGCGGTGGCCAGCCTCGTCCTAAAGAGATCAATTCCCAACACTCTATAACCAAGCTCTGTTGCAATGTCGGCCAGTAGCTCACCCGTCGGTATCAGTACCTGCAAATATGACGCCTGGTCTCCAACGACATACGCCAACTTGGCTCCGGGTTTTAGTATGTTCCTCAAGTCTGCCAAATGTCGCTTAATGCCGCCAAAATATAATCTTGCCACCCGATGGTAAAGCCTCTCGAATCCAGAGGTTTTATTTAATGCGATGCGTCTTCGTTCAATCTCACGTGCAAGACGATCAATTTTACTACCTGTGGGTATCAGGTCATCGTCCCTGTCAGCAGCAAACACGTTTCGCGTATTCGACCTGAGTAAGCTTTCCTTTAATTGTCGCAAGTCTTGTCTGCTCCGTAAAAAGCCCAACAGAGTGGATTCAAGGCGTGTAGTTCGCGTATAATCCTTTTCGTTCGGATATGGGGGCGAAGTTATTACTGCGTCCACAAATGGATTCTCGAATCTGCTGCCACAATCCCTGGCATCCAACATCAGACACGTTGTCTGTGCGCATTCTCTGTCACGCACGGAAGCCAAGTCGTCACACATCTCAGTCACCTTGCGAAACCAGTACTCGAAGACCTTTGCATCGCTCTTCTTGCCGTGACTGACACCTACTTCAGGACCGAACTCAAGGTTGCTGGCTTCGTGGACCGATGTGTGAGCAAATGCTAACCGCAACAAATCTTTGATACGATTATCCTCTATAATGGCTATTTCATCACGTAGAATAAGGCACTTGTGAAGCGGTAACGGGCTGATTGAACCTTGCAGAACCACAGACTCTTCGTCTTGTGAAAACCTCCTCAACTGCACGGATTCCCTGTCAAGGATATCTTTAGCGCGCTCGCAAACAGCCGCTGCGGTATCTCGGATACGAACTGGATCAATATCCCACGTTGTTTTCACTTGTGACGCATACCATGCAACGGGATTAGTTTCAAAACCAACAGCTGGGATTCCCTGTTTTTTGGCTTCAACCAAGGTCGTACCCGTCCCGCAAAACGGATCGAGTATTGTCATATCGGAGGTCAGTTCCAAAACGTGAATGTAATAAGCGACAAGATGAGGGGGAAAAGAGAGAACAAATCGATACCAGTCATGAAATTGTCTATCTGAAGCCGTCATGCGGTTATTTCTGGAATCGCTCGGGTCAAGAATATCCAGAAAGGTGGCAGCATCTGTTCCAAGGTTTTGCAGTGTCAACTGTTTGATATTCATTTCAGCAAAACATACCTAAGCTCGTCTTCAATTGATTCAATTGAATCATAAAAAGGAAGCTTTGTCAAGAAAAATTTCTGAGCGGCGGAAGAAAGACCAAGAGTTCTACACTTCCGGCAGCAGGATGCTGATCTGCGCGCCGGGGAAAGGGGTGAGATCCAGCTCCTTCTCTTTTCCCCTTGCCCATTTGGGGAGTATGGAAAGCCTTGCCGTCCCCGAGCGTATGGAGAGCTTGCCGTTCCATTGATGCACGAATTTCCTCACCGCAGCAAGACCATGTCCCCTCCCCTGGTCAGTGAAGCGGGATGCGCCGTGGAGAAGGGCCTTTTCTATGGCATGGAGATCGTTTCTCAGGAGGAACCTGTCGGAGAGGGAATTCATGAAACCGATGCCGGTATCCATGACCGCGATTTTTACGACGTTCTTGTTCAGGTTCTGAAAATGATATTTCTGGATCCCCACAAATCCCTTGTTTTCGCTGTGTTCGATGATGTTCTGGCATACTTCTGAAAGAGCTACGATGAAGTCATTTATCGCTTTTTCATTATAATGGAGGTGCGTAGTCAGGATTGAATGGGCACGTTCTTTCACTCTGCCGACAATAAAATGTATATCATCAGATTTTTCTATCGGTGTTATCTCAAGCAAGACATCGGAATAAGAACTCCTCGGGTATTTCCCCGCAATCTCCGGCCTGGCAGGCTCAAGCGTGAAATAATTTCCGGCAAACTTAAAGAAATCCATTCTTTCGAGATATCGAAGAACTTCCTCTGATTCGGGGAGGTGGAGGGTTTTTTGAAGTCCCGCCTTTTTGAAAACTTCTCCCATCTCAAGAATGCCGACCATCCCATACGGATCAATGAAGGCTGCGTTCCGGAGGTCCAGAACCGAAGACCGCATAAAATGGTCCAGGGCTTTTTCAAAGGTCTCCTCTGTTATCTGTGTCATCCTGTCACGTCTCGCTTTCGGCGATTTCGGTGCGGACCAGGGCAAGTATCCCTTAACCTCCGGTAGAGGTCATTTCCCTCGCAAGCCCATCTCCATGAGCACGAGTTGCAATAGGCCTGGCGCCATGCCGGAAATATCTCCGGGATTCTTTCCCCTATCTCTGCCCATCTGATCTTCACTCCCCGAGAAAGCTTAAGGAGGTCCAGCGCCGTCCTGTCCATCTCTCCGATCCCCTTGTCTGCGTCCTCTCTGTACTGACATCTGGTATGGTTCAGGTAAGGACACTTTGCGCAGATGTCATCAGCCCCGCAATGTACCTCAATCCCCCTGTCCTGTGCAGACCTGATAACGCGTGTAAGGTTTTCGACGAACTCTTCATTATAGCCTTCTCCTTTAAAGAAGTGCAGGCATACAAGATGATGTCCTCTCAGCCTCGGCATAAAACCTCAATAAAACATTGCGAGAAGCATAGTCTTAAGTGGCAGAGTGCCAATAGTCTCAGTCCGCCTTCCGCCGTAAACTTTACGTTTTCCCGGTAGTAATTCTGAAACAGGTTTATCCTGATGACCTCACCATCATAAGATGAGTAGGTTGGTTTCAGTTGTCCGCAATCAATTGTTTATTATATAATACTTTCACCCGTGGAGAAAAGATTGCGTCAAGGAGAACCCCATGCACTTTTTTAGATACAGAAACGGCGAGTTATATGCTGAAGACGTCCCCGTGAGAGAGCTCGCGGAAGCCTATGGAACGCCGCTCTACATCTACAGTTACAGCACCCTTCTCCGCCACTTCAGGGCCTATGACAATGCCTTCGACGGCGTACCCCATATCATCTGTTTTGCCCTGAAGGCAAACTCCAATACCTCCGTACTCAGATTGTTTGCGAAGAACGGCGGCGGCGCTGACGTGGTATCAGGGGGAGAGATATTCAGGGCGCTGAAAGCAGGGATCCCTCCCCGTAAGATCGTCTATGCGGGTGTGGGCAAGACAGAAAAGGAGATCCGCTTTGCCCTGAAATCAAGGATACTGATGTTCAATGTGGAGTCGGAAAGCGAGCTCATGGAGATCGACAGGATCGCCGGGGTCATGAAGGTGAAGGCTCCCATCTCCCTCAGGGTCAACCCTGATATCGATCCCGGGACGCATCCCTATATCGCTACCGGTTTGAAGGAACACAAGTTCGGCATTCCCATAGAGGCGGCCTTTGAATATTACAAGCTCGCAGAGCGCCTGGAAAACACAGAGATCGTGGGTATCCATAAACATATCGGCTCACAGATCACAAAGGTATCTCCCTTTGTGGATGCGCTGAAAAAGACCCTTCTCCTTGTGGATGAACTGAAGGAACACGGAGTGGACATACGCTATTTCGACATCGGAGGCGGTCTCGGTATTACGTACAAGGACGAGGAGCCTCCGGTACCCCGGGACCTTGCACGGAGCCTCCTGCCGTTGCTCAGGGGAAGGCGGCTCACCATCATCATGGAGCCCGGCAGGTCCATCGTGGGCAACGCAGGAATACTGGTCACCAAGGTGCTCTATCTCAAGAAGGGTGAGGAAAAGGATTTTGTGATCGTGGACGCAGGGATGAATGACCTCATACGACCGTCATTTTACGGCGCATACCATCACATACAGCCGGTGGAAAAGAAGCGGAGAAAAAACATCCTTGCTGATATTGTCGGTCCCATATGCGAGTCAGGGGATTTCCTCGGAAAGGAAAGGGAGATGCCTGATGTGAAGCCGAGGGAATACCTTGCGGTGATGTCGGCAGGGGCCTATGGCTTCACCATGAGTTCAAATTACAACAGCAGACCTCGGGCTGCAGAAGTGATGGTGAAGGGAAAGGACTTTTCCCTGGTGAACAAAAGGGAGACGTACAGGGACCTCGTAAGGGGAGAGGTCGTTCCCGGTTTTCTCTAAAGGTGTGCATCATGTTTGGTATCGGCGATGAAACTTGAATTTACCAAAATGCACGGTCTGGGGAATGATTTTATCCTCATAGATTGCAGGGGCTTCGAGCCTCCGGCTCTGCGCGGTCTTGCGCAACAACTCTGTCACAGAAGGTTCGGCATCGGCGCTGACCAGCTTCTCCTCCTGTATCCCTCTGATGGCGCGGATTTCAAAATGCGCATCTTTAATGCTGATGGCAGCGAGGTCGAGATGTGCGGCAACGGCATACGGTGTTTTGCCAAATATATCTGGGACAGGGGCCTGTCGGATAAGAGGATTCTGGAGGTCGAAACCATAGCAGGCATTATAAGACCCGAAAAGGTCGATGGTCTTGTCAGGGTGGACATGGGTGAGCCGATTTTCGAGCCGGAAAAGATTCCGGTAAAGATAGTTCCAAGTTCAAAGTTCAAAGTTCAAAGTTCTGAGAAAGAAAACGCAACACTCAACACAAAACACTCAACACCGGTTGTCGATTATCCCCTTCAAATTGATGACAGGGAGTTCAAAATAACCTGCGTTTCCATGGGGAATCCCCATGCAGTGATTATTGTTGACAACGTGTCGGAATTCCCGGTAGCATACTATGGACCGATGATAGAGAATCATTCCCTCTTTCCAAAGAGGACGAATGTTGAATTTATTGAGGTTATGAGCTCCTCGGAGATAAAGATGCGGGTTTGGGAAAGGGGCTCCGGTGAGACCATGGCATGCGGAACAGGGGCAGCAGCGTCTGCTGTTGCAACTCATCTAAAGATGCTGGCGGAAAAGTCTGTCACTGTGCATCTGAACGGAGGGGATTTATCCATCGACTGGGCCGCAGACAATCACGTTTATATGACAGGGCCGGCGGTGGAAGTATTTATCGGGGCAATAACTCTTTAGACCAATGGAGGGGATTGTGGAGGAGAGAAGAAACATCGAAAGAAGGCCGCATATAAGCAGCATCCAGTATTCCGTCACGGTCCTTGAATTCAGGGATCGCAAGAGGGTGAACTTGAAGGGTGATATTGTCGATATCAGTGATGTGGGATTGGGCATCAAAACCGATTATCCCCTTGAGCCGGGCCATGTGCTGACGTTCAATGACAACATTGGATGTCAAACGGGAATTGTTGAATGGAGTTCCAGGGTGCAGAACAACGGATACAGGGTCGGGATCAGATTTGTTTAGAAAGGGAAGAACGAGCAGGACGGTTGTTCAATGACCTGTGAGAGGGTAATGCCCAAGAAGGAGGATGGCATGTTCAGTGGAGCTATCGTCGCAATCGTCACACCGTTTAAGAACGGGAAGGTGGACGAAAAGGCATTAGGTGACCTCATAGAGTGGCATATATCCAGCGGTACCAATGCCATAGTTCCCTGTGGCACCACGGGGGAGTCTGCAACCCTTGAATATGAAGAACACTACAGGGTTATCGAGGTAGTGATCAAGGCGGTGAATAAGCGCGTTCCCGTTATCGCGGGGACAGGCGCCAACTCCACGGACGAGACGATAGTGATTACCAGGAAGGCCAAGAAGCTCGGAGCGGATGCTGCGCTCCTTGTTGCGCCTTACTATAACAAGCCTACCCAGGAAGGTCTCTACCGGCATTATAAGGCGGTGGCAGAGGCGGTGAAGATGCCGATTGTCCTGTACAATGTTCCGGGAAGGACCGCGGTGAATATCCTGCCTTCTACGGTGGCGAGACTTGCAGAGATCAGGAATATCGTCGCCATAAAAGAGGCGACGGGCGACATGAGGCAGGTGAGCGAGGTCATCAGGTTATGCGGAGACAGGATAACGGTTATCTCAGGGGATGACTTTACCACGTTCCCTCTCCTTGCCCTGGGAGGAAAAGGGGTGATATCGGTTACCGCAAACATAGCACCCCGGGAGGTCTCTGACATGTGCAGACTCTGGAGGGAAGGGAAATATGAAGAGTCAAGGGCATTTCATTACAGGCTGGAACCCCTGAATCAGGCGATGTTCATTGAGACAAACCCCATCCCTGCGAAAACAGCGCTTGCTTTGATGGGGAAGATACGGGAGGAATTCCGTCTCCCCCTCTGCGAGATGTCAGAGGCGAACAAGGAGAAGCTCAGGAAGACCATAAAGGATTACGGACTGATCTGAAAAAGACAATTCGCGTGAGGCCCTTTCCGGCGATGGCCTTATTTCTTTAGCTTGTTTGCTTCGACAGAAGCATCCAGACATTCATGATGGCACAACAGGGGACGATGGTCTCATCGTCCCCTATCCAATATCGCATGAATCTTAACGGATTTTGTTTCCGTTCAGATATACTTCATACTCCTTTATCCCCTTTAAGAAGGTCGGGATTCTGGTCGGATGCGTTTTGTACCTATAAACAGGTTTGAATTCCAGAATATTCTCTCCGCCTTCAGTCAGGGTTACTTCTCCTTCTGCAAAAAAGTTTTCCTCTGGAAATCCCAAAAACACCTTGTGAGTCCCTGCGTGCAGTCTAATTTTCTTCTCAAGAACATACTTGAGCCCTTCGCCTGCTTCAGGATCGCGGCTTGTCTTCCCGTCTGCTTCATAAGCCGGCCTGATATCTTTAACACCGTCAACTTTCCACTTAATGCCCTGGCCGTCGATGTTAATCACAAACGGATATCCCGGCTTGCCGTGCAGAGACTCCTTTGATTCGAGAACGTAGTAGCCTTCAATATGTGTCTTGATGTTCGCGTTTATGATCAGATCAGCAAATCCCTTGGGGATTTCACTCTCATTACTTATTTCCGTGAAGACATCCAACTTTTCGCCCAGCGATCTCGACTGGATTTCCTTTGCAGCAGTTCCGCACCCCAAAAGGCTGCTCAGCAAGAGCACCGTTCCAATGGCCAGTATTAGTTTTTTCATTGCTTTCCTCCTTTATCTGTCTTCATATCCGAACAATCTCAAGCTATTCATGATTACCAGCACAGTAACCCCGACATCGGCAAAGATCGCCATCGCCAGATTGCTCAATCCCGCCATGGCCAGGAACAAGAAAAGAAATTTCACCGTTACGGCCGAAGCTATGTTATAACGTATCTTCTTTGCACATGCCCGGCCCAAGCCAACAAGGTAAGCCACCAGTCCGAGCTTGTCGTTCATAAGAGCGACATCTGCATTTTCGATGGCAACATCCGAACCGATTGCGCCCATTGCAATCCCCACAGATGCAGTGGCAAGGGCTGGCGCATCATTTACACCATCACCCACCATGGCAACATGCCTGTGCTGTTGGATAAGTCCTGATAGTTCTTCCACTTTTTCGCTTGGCAGCAATTCCGCCTTCACAACCCCGATTCCGAGGTGTGCGGCAACAAAACCGGCCGCTGCCTTATTATCGCCAGTCAGTATTATGGGGACGATATTCATTTTCAAAAGCCTATCGATAAGCGGCTTGCTCTCTTCTCTGATTTCATCGGCAACGCCGATTATCCCTTTGACTCTTTTATTGTCGCTGATCACGATTGCCGTTTTCCCCTGTTCCTCGAACTCCTCAACTTTCTTTAAGACAGGCTCTTCAACAGCATGCTCCTCTGTAACAAATTTGATATTCCCCATGCAGTGGTGTTTATCAAAACAGACCATGCACTCACCTTTTAATCCCTTGCCTGGAATGGCCCTGAAATTCTCATACTCATGGACCCTGACACCCAACTTCTTTGATTTATCCAAGATACCCCTTGCAATGGGATGTTCCGAAAATGTTTCCATCCCCGCAGCGCATGCGATTACCTCTTCTTCAGTGAACCCGTTGAAGGGAACTACGTCAGAGATGACAGGCTCACCTTTTGTTAGCGTTCTGGTCTTATCGAAAGCAATGGCTTGCACCTTACCCATCTCTTCAATAAATCTCCCTCCTTTGATTAGCACCCCTTTCCCGGTTGCATTTCCGACAGCCGAGAATATGGCGATTGGGGTGGAAATTACCAAAGCACAAGGGCAGGCGATAATGAGCAGGGTCAATGCCTGTGTAAGCCAAGGGTCAAGCGGTTTGCCCAATAGTGCAACAGGAATCAGGATGAGCAAGAGAGATGCAATTACTATTGAAGGAGTATAAATTTCCGCAAATCTCTCGATAAATTTTTGTGACGATGCTTTCTTCTCAGCAAATCTGAAGGTCAGCTCGATTATTTTCGCAAGCGCAGAGTCCTTTGCCTTCTTAATTACCTTCGCTTCCAGATAGCCCTGCATATTGACCGTGCCGGCATAAACGGTATCTCCGATGTACTTACTCGCCGGAAGGGGTTCACCGGTTATTGTCGCTTCATCAAGAAGAGAGTTTCCAAAGATGATTTCTCCGTCCAATGGAATCTGGTCACCGGGTTTAATAATCATAATTTCGCCTATTTCGACATCTTCTATAGGAACCTCTTCATTTTTTTCTTTGATGCGCGCTGACTTGGGAGTCTTGTCGATAAGGCCTTTTAGGGCTGCCTGACTTCTCTCTACGCCGAATTCCTCAAGGGTCTCTCCGAGTGCAAAGAGAACAACGATGATCGCTGCCTCCTCAAACTGTCGAAGATAAAGTGCGCCGAGAACTGCTATCGTCATCAGGAGGTCAATGTCGGCAAAGTTCAGTTTCATAAGACTTCTGATGCCGCCTATGAAGACCTTTCTGCCAAATACGACAATAACAGCAATCAGCAAAGGAAGCTCGATCCATAATGGAAGATGGATCGAGAAAAGAGACAATATCTCAAAAGGGACAATTGCCAGCAGCGCTGCCAATAACCATCTAACTTTTCTATCTCTGAAAAGTTCATTCATGAGATACCACAATCCCATATGACTGGGGCACTTAAGATCGCTATTACATCTCCCATGTCATTCCGATCCATACGCATATTGAATCACGTTCAAAGGAGTTCCTCCAAAGCCTTAAGGACAGCCTTAGCTCCCACA
Organism: Nitrospirota bacterium; assembly: GCA_023382175.1. Classification (GTDB taxonomy): domain Bacteria; phylum Nitrospirota; class Thermodesulfovibrionia; order Thermodesulfovibrionales; family UBA9159; genus JAMCQB01. The sequence goes on from JAMCQB010000154.1 coordinate 19,258, forward strand.
TATTTTTTCCTTTCACCGCCCTTCACGATGACAACTGCCGGCGTTGCGCTAACCTTGTCTGTCTTTATAGATTCGTTATAAAATCTGCGAAAGATTGACCGTGCCCTCTCCCTGTCAATACTTAGCTGGATGCCCTTTGACTTCAGCAAGGTAATGACTCCGGTCTGATCGGTTTTCTTCGCAGCCAAGTCGAAAAGCAGCTCCCTCACCATGAAAGCGTTTTCCAGGTTATTCCCGGAAACAAACCATGTATAGAGAAATATCTCCGAATAATCAAGTGATTGAGGATGAAGCGGCACATCAATAAAGACTATTCTTGCTCGTTTCTTCATTTTACTCAGGATCATGTTCGTCTGCTGATCTATCCTTCTGCAGTAAGAACATAAGTAATCCGAATAGACGATAATCTCGATCCCCGCCTTGTCAGTACCGAACTGTGGGTATGACTCATCCGCATATGAGGGGATGACGGACCCGTTGAAGGTGAAAGAGGTGAAGAGCAGCCCGGTCGCGATCAGAAGAATTATGACCCATTTTTTCAAATGCTGGGCAACCAGGAAAAACAGGACAAGGAGAAGAAACCCAGAGATAAGGCATTTCGGGCAATAGACGCTGTTTTCGACCTGGAACTTTATGAGGATCAACTCGGCCCCGACGCCCGCGGACGCAACAGCGACTATCGCCTTCATAAGCCAATCCTTTGGACAGATATTTATGTATACCAAGAGTGAGACGAGCAGTGATGAATAATAAAGGATGCCGAAGATATTCAGATCAATCCCGAGGATATCTCCCTGGATATAGGAACACTTTGCAGCACATAGCTGCCCGATGATTATCGTGAGGACGCCCAGGACCGGCAAAATCCACAGCCTCTTCTGTAAGCCGGAAACAACTCGTGTCGCCTTCATATCAGTCCTCTCTGATAAAGTAGCTTTCAGAATATCCATCCGGCAATTATTCCGATCCATATGCATGCAATCCTGAAAGTAGAAGGTTCACTCCGAGATAGGTGAAGATCACGAGCACAAAACCGACCACCGCGACCACTGCCGCCTTCTTGCCCCTCCAGCCCCTGAGCAGCCGCGAATGGAGGTAAAAGGCATAGGCGAACCATGAGATCAGCGACCACGTCTCTTTCGGGTCCCAGCTCCAGTACACGCCCCATGCCTGGTCTGCCCAAATCGCACCGAATATCAAACCTCCGAGGGTGAATACCGGAAACCCTATGGCGATACTTTTGTAAGTGATATCGTCAAGGGTATCAGCCGAGAGGGAGAAAGAGCCGATGACCTTCTTAAGAAGATGGCCGTATCGCCACAACATAAAGATGAAGACGGCTGCGGCAATCCAGCTCAGGAACGAGACCACGGGAGAACTGTTGAGCAAAGTCGACTTGAACAGGAAGCTCTTGATCAGTGCGTCGGGGTTCTTGATCATTACCTTGAAAGAGAGATAATCCAGTCCCATGGCCAGAAGCACCGCGATAAATATCCCCGTCGACACTGTCCAGAAGATGTAGGAAGGCTCGCTTCTCTTCTCCGTTTTCATTATGAGGTACATCAGTCCGGTGCTGAAGGCGAGGGCAAAGGTCGAATAGGCGATAAAGCTCATCACCACATGGGCCAGAAGCCAGTTGCTCTGGAGCGCGGGAACAAGGGGATGAATGCCCTTGTCCATGCCGGTGAGGTCGATAAATGCCAGGGCAAGACCGGCAACAGGCGTCACAAATGCGCCGAAGGACCTGTTCCTGTACTTGAGCTCGATGATCAGGTATCCCAGGATCAGACACCATACGAAGAAGACGAGGGATTCATAGAGGTTCGTGAAGGGCGCGGCCCTGAGCCATCCCATCTGTCCGAGGTTCTTGAATTCGACCCATCTCGCACCTATCGCAAAGGTCTGGGAGACAAAACCGATCACCGTAACTGTCGTGGCAATGATCCCTATCTGGGACTTCCTGAACGCGAGATAGACAATATAGATTATCATGGCAACGATATATGCCATTGTTGAGATTCCGAATAGTGTCGAGCTGTCCATTAGCTATTTTCCTCCTTCTCTGTCTTTACCGAAGAGACCTATCATCCTGTCGATCCTTCTTTCGAAGGCATGTCTGTTCTTGTTGGCAGAGGCGCCGATTATGACCCGGGTCCCGCTTTTTTCCTCCACAAGTTTGATCCAGATCTTTCTGTGGCTCATGAAAAAGGCGATGAAGAGGCCGGCAGCCATCACGAGGCAGCCCAGATACACAACCCATACTCCTGGGTCTTTCCTGACCTGAAGGCCCGTGTACTGCATCCCCAAGATGCCGGCGAACTCGACCGAACTCCCATCCGGCATTCTCCATGTCTCAGGGTACCTCTTCAAAATCCATCCGCCGAATTTCCGGTTGCCTCCCTCGAAGAAATTTATGTAGACTGCGGGATTGTTCAGCTGCTCTGCGTAGGTAAACGGCCTTCCTGTCCGGTCGTCGATACCGAGGGCCGGAGAGAAGTCCTCGATCTTTCCCGTGATGTTCGTGCCGGGAATAATGAAGGAATTGCCGAACCTCAGGTCCATGGCCTCGGGCCGGCCCCCGGCGGCGGAGACCCTGAATCTGAATACGGCATTTCCCGCACCGCCGGGCACCAGACCGTAACTTGACTGATAAAAAGTGATTCCCTCATAAGACAGGGGGTCGTTCACTTCTATCACCTTTTTCACCGCCTCTTTGCCGTCCTTCACGACAGTGAGCCAGCTCCTGTATGCCTTCGGCATATCGGTTCTTTCATAAAAATCCACGTTGAATTCATCGCATCTTATCTGAAACCCGAGGGGATAGATACCGTAAGAACGCATCTTCGATTTCAATGTGCCCTCGTCCATGCCGAGCTGCCTTGCCGCGTTTTGCAGATTTCCCGAAGAGGCGTCGATCACGTTCAGGATTCTCTCGAACTCCGCAGAATCCTTTATTTGATGTCCCCGAGCAAAGGCCACAGGATAGGACCTGCCCTCGGGAATGTTCAAAAAACCCTTAAACCCGAAGAAGGCCCCGATCACCGCCCCGGCGAGAATCACCAGGATACTGAAATGAGTTATATACACGCCGAGACGGGTAAAGTTTCCTTTTTGTGAGTAAAGCTGATAGCCGTTCCCCTCCCTGACCTCGCTGAACTGAAAGCCCAGGGCCTTTTTTGCGGCATCCATTACCGTGCCTTTTGCCTTCTCGAGACCGCCCTTCAGCACGACCTCTTTCTTTATCCCGAATCCCTTGAAGTGATCTTCAGGTAGGGGTTTGACGGGTTCTTTCACTAGCTTCAATATTCTGGGCAGGCGGTCGATCGAGCAGATGATCAGGTTTGCCGTAAAGATGAGCAGGAAGGCGAGGAACCACCACGAGTGATACATGTTGGTAAATCCGAGTCTGTCAAGCGCGCCCAGCACGCTGTGCGCAGCATCATGCTCAATCCCGAACATCTTTGTTAGAACCTTAATGTTCTTCTCAGGTTCCGCCCGCTGCTCAATAACCGTACCTACAATGGATGTAAGCCCAATAAGGGAAAACATTATAACTGCTAACTTCACAGAGGCAAACAAGTCCCAGATTTTGTCTATGATCGTTTTATTCTTTTCTTTTTCCACTCCAATCTCCTTCATGCATATTCCGAGTATCCTGCTTATTAAGACGGCTATCGAATACCCGAATTAATTTGAACACAAATCAGCTCTCGTATTGAATTCGTATTCAGGTTTCACGTTGCCGGATTAATAGTAGGCATCTCAAGATAAAACTGCATAGGATGAGCAATTTCATCTTGAGAATCCGTAATACACATCAGCCTATCTCGCCTTTCCCGATCTTCAGGGCACTAACCACGTCAGAAACATAGATTTTGCCGTCGCCGCGAAGCCCTGTCGTGGCGTTCTTGTCAATAACACCGACCAACTCTTCAACAAGGTCGTCGTTGCAGAAGATCTCGATCTTCATATGTTCGGAAAAATCCATCAGGTCATCGACCTTGCGATACTGGTTTTCAGCAACCTCTCTGCGACCAAATCCACGGGCAAACAGCACGCTCATGCCACGGAGCCCATCAACCTTTTGAAGGGCCATGGTAACATCCAATAATTTATGCGACTTAATGTAAGCTTCAATCTTTTTCATGTTCGTCTCCTTATTTCATAACGATTTCTTCTTCGGGATTTATCGCAAACCACCGATACAGCGATGGAATGACCAGGAGCGTCAATACAGTCGATGTAACAAGTCCACCGATCACTACTGTTGCCAGAGGCCTCTGCACCTCGCTGCCCGTTCCGCTCGAAAGGACCATTGGGATAAGCCCGAGCGCTGCGGCGAGGGCTGTCATAAGCACAGGTCTCAACCTCAGGCAGGCACCCTGGATACAGGTTTCTTCCATGGGGATGCCGTTCCGAAGGAGCTGGTTCAGGTAAGTTACGAGTACCATGCCGTTGGCAAGGGCGATGCCGAAAAGTGCGATGAACCCGACAGAGGCCGGGACGGAGAGGTTCTGGCCGGTGATCCAGAGGCCCACAATGCCGCCCACGAGGGCAAGCGGGATGTTCATGAGTATCAGGAAGGAGTTCTTCATGGAGTTAAACGACGAATACAGGAGAAGGAACACGATCAGGAGGGTCACCGGTATCACCAGCATAAGCCTTCTGTTTGCCTCCTGCTGAAGCTCGAATTGCCCTCCCCAGCTGGTGAGATATCCCGGCGGCAGATTGACCTTGGCATTAATCGCAGCCTGGGCATCCTTCACAAAGGAGCCGATGTCCCGGTTCCTCACATTGCACTGGACTGTGATGAAGCGCTGGTTGTTCTCCCGCGTCACCTGCCGGGGGCCTACGATTTCTTCAATCTTCGCAAGCTCAGCAAGCGGCACTTTCGGTCCTCCCGGTACCGGCACGAGTATATTGCCGATAGCCTCGGCGCTGCCTCTCGCTCCCTGTGTATAGCGCACAAGGATGTCGAACCGCTTGATGCCTTCAAAGACCTGTCCAGCCTTTTCGCCGCCGACAGCGGTTCTGATGATATTCTGGACATCCTCGACATTGACGCCGTACCGGGAAATCGCCTGCCGGTTGATGGTTATCCTGAGCTGCGGCGTTCCGGTCACCTGGTCTTTCTGCACGTCAGCGGCACCCGACACTTCCCTGATCACCTTTTCGATCTCCTCGGCCTTCTCTTTCAATACTTCCATGTCGGGGCCGAATATCTTGATAGCAAGGTCAGCCTTGATGCCGGTCAGGAGTTCATCAACGGCAGCGGCGATGGGCTGTGTGAAGTTAAACTGGACCCCTGGGAAATCTTCGAACGACTCGCTCATATTGTAGCTAAGCTCCTCAAGGGACTTTGCCGTCTTCCATTCGCCCTGCGGCCTTAATCCGACAAAAGCCTCTGCATTATTTATAGGGTCCGCATGCGCGCCGACCTCTCCTCTTCCGACGCGCGTTACGACCCTGGTCACTTCGGGGAATTTCGCCATCAGCCTCTTTTCGAAGCGGAGCATGGTGTCGCGCGCCTCCTCGAGCGATATGGAGGGCGCCATGGTAGCCCGGACAAGCATATCCCCCTCGTTCAGCCGGGGGACGAACTCTGATCCGAGGAAGAAAAAAAGCGTGCCTCCCAGGGCGACGAGAAAGAGTGAAAGGACGATTGCCGTTTTCGGACGTCTGACGAAGTGGGTCACGGCAGGGCGGTAGTACCTGAGAAGCCAGCGAATAGCAAAAACCTCGGTATGACCTTCCTGAGCGGTTGCCTTCGGCCTCTTTATAAGGAACGTACCGAGCACCGGGACAAAGAGCATTGCGAAGAAGAGAGAACCGAGCATCGCAAACGACATGGTCTGGGCAAGGGGCCTGAACGTTTTGCCCTCGACGCCCTGCAGGGTGAAGAGAGGGAGAAACACGATCACGATGATCAGGAGCGAAAACAGGATAGGCTTCGCAACCTCAATGCATGAGCGGGCGATGATATGCACAAGAGGCTCACCCGGATCGGCGTTTCTCAGCTGTCGGTCTATATTCTCGACCATGACAACGGCGCCGTCGACAAGCAGGCCGAGGGCAATCGCAAGGCCGCCGAGGGACATGAGGTTGGCCGAGACCCCGAAATACCGCATGAGGAGAAAGGCGAAGGCGAGAGAGAAGGGGATCGCGCTCAGCACAACAATGCTCGGACGTATCCCGCCGAGCATGACGAGCTGAATGACGATAACCAATGCCACAGCTTCAGCAAGGGCTTTTGTGACGGTCGTAATACACTTCTTAACAAGCGTCGCCTGGTCATAGTAAGGGACGACCTTGACCCCCTGTGGAAGGACCTTGTTTATCTCCCCCATCCTTTTCTTAACGTCGGCGATTACCGTAGAGGTGTTTGTGCCGATCAATTTGAGCACCATCCCCACTACCGTCTCGCCTGCGCCGTTCATCGTCGCGAGCCCCCTTCGGATCTCACCGCCGATCACCACCTCGGCCACCTGGCTCAGAAAGATGGGGGTGCCCTTTTTCGATTTGAGGACAATGTTTTCGAGGTCAGGGATCTTTTCGGCAAGGCCGACGGACCTGACGATATATTCCTCGGCGTTTCGGACGATAAACTGTGCGCCGACATTCGAGTTATTAGCTTTTACGGACTCGATGATATCCTTCAGCGAAAGGTCATACCGCAGCAAGTCGTGAGGCCTGATCCTGATGTGGAACTGCTTGACTTCGCCGCCGAGGGAGAGCACTTCTGTCACGCCTGGGACCGTCTGGATGTTGAATTTGATGAGCCAGTCCTGTATCTCGCGCATCTCCTCCGGGGTCCGCTTGCCGGTCTCGTCTTCGAGCACATAGAAAAGGACCTGCCCAAGTCCGGTGGAGATCGGTCCCATTTCAGGCTCTCCAAAGCCTTCGGGAATCTGGTCGCGAGCATGCTGAAGCCGCTCGTTGACAAGCTGCCTTGCAAAGTAGGTGTCTGTTCCATCCTTGAAGTAGATGTTTATTACCGAGAGGCCGAAGTTCGAGACCGACCGTATTTCTCTAAGATCGGGCAGACCGCTCATCGCAGCCTCGACAGGGTAGGTGACATACTTCTCGACTTCCTCAGGCGCAAGCCCCTCTGTCTCTGTGAAGATCTGAACCAAACTCGGCGTAACATCCGGAAAGGCGTCAACCGGGAGCTTCACATAGCTGTAATATCCTGCCGCAAGCACCAGCACGGCGAGCACGCTTATGAGGAGACGATTCTTGAGCGCAAAATGAATAATTTTCTCCATCGTCGTCCCCCTTAGTGCCCGTGGCCGTCGCCGAAGGCGCCCTTGCCAAGTTGCGCCTTGAGGGTAAAGCCGCCTTTTGCCACATAGCGTTGACCGGCCTTAAGCCCTGAAGTCACTTCCGCATTCATGTCATCAGACCTGCCTATCGACACCGGCTGGGGACTAAAGCCCTTATCAGTTTCGACAAAGACCTCTGTCTTCTCGCCTTCTGTTACAAGGGCTGTCTTCGGCACAAGAAGAGGAACATTCACTTCATCCACCATGATCTTCGCGCTAACAAAAAGCCCGGGACGAAGCACGCCGCTCGGATTCGGCAATACGACGCGGGCGACTGCCGTCCGCGTCTCCTCTCCGGTGACCGAAGAAATATAGGAGATGACCCCTTTTGTGTCAGGGACCCTGCCGCTTGCCGATATCGTCACCTCCCGGCCTTTTCGGATGTACGGCATGTCCTTCTGGTAGACGCTGATGTTTACCCAGACGGAGCTCAGGTCGGCGATCACGAAGGCCTCTTTATCGTCCTTCAGGTATTCTCCCAACGCGATATGTTTTTCGAGCACCGTACCGCCGAAGGGCGCCCTGATCTCGTAATTCGTGTATGTCACATCAGGCCGGGAAGGCAGTTTTTCAACATATTCCTCGGAGAGGCCGAGCGCATGGAGCTTCTGTTCGGCGGATTTCAGTTCGATCTGTGCTTCGTCAAAGGACTTCCTGGCCTCAAGATAGTCGATCTCGGGAGAAATTCTCTTCTTCCAGAGTTCTTCTTCCCGCTTTATGTTAGTCCGTGCTATCTCGACCCGTTTAAGCGCCCCGAGGTATGCTGCCTGTGCGTCCGCAAGTTCCCTGCTATCGATGACCGTGAGGACTTCTCCTGCCTTCACCGCATCACCCACATTCTTAAAGACGCGGCGCACCACACCTGCTACACGGGGAACGATATGAGCGAGCCTGTCCGCATTCGGAACGATCTCACCGGGGAGCTCACGCTGCACAGAAAGTCTTCCGGGTCCGGCCTCTTTCACCACGATGCCGAACTCCTTCAGGTCTCCGTCATGGAGCTTCACGAGTTTCTTATCGTCCTGTATCTTCTCTTTCCCTTCACCGTGCTTTCCTTCTTCATTTCTTTCCGTCTCTGCCTTGTGTGGAGCCGGGAGATATTTCATCGAAAGCGCTCCAATGATCATCCCGGCGATCGCAACGAATATGATCAATGCCTTGTTTTTCATCTATTTCACCTTCTCTTTCGTATCGCTCTTTGGAAAAGCACCTCTCAGCCGCTCGATGTCGGCATAGGCCTTTTTATGTGCAGCAAGAGAATCTATATATTTGATTTTCGCTTCGAAGAGTGTCCTTTGCGCGTCGAGGACGTCGAGATAACCGAATTTTCCAAAACTGTATCCCTCGTGGACGGCATCGTACGCGTTCTGAAGGGCCGGGAGAACGTCGGCCTTCAGCGTCGTGACCTCCACAAATGATGACGATAATGTCTGATAGGCATCCGAAAGGGCGGTCTGTGTTCTTAGAACTGCGGTCTTTTTCTCCTTCTCAGCCTTCGTGAGGCGTTTTTCAGCTTCAAGGATCGAACCCCTGTTGGTATTGAATATCGGAAGCGGAAGGGAAATGCCGACGACGAAGGCCGTCTCTTTGGCCTCGTTGAAGCGCCTTACGCCGCCCTTGATAACAGGATTGGGGATTCGGTTCGCCTTTTCAAGAGCCAGAGCAATACCACGCTGCTCTGTCTCTTGTTCCCAACGGGCGATATCGGGGTTCCCCTGGATCCGTTCAAGCAGTTCCTTGTATGTCGGGATGGAAGGGCTCACTTCGAGCGAGCCTTTCACAGTGAAGATGACGGGCAATGCTCCATCCAGGAGCGCGGACAGCTTCTTCCGTGCGGCGTCGAGGGAGCGGCGCGCCCGCTCAAGATCGATCTTTGCAAGCGAAGAGGCTGCTGAGGCCTTCGTTTCATCGATCGGCGAAACCTTGCCGGCCTTCACACGTGCAGCGACTGTATCAAAAGACTGCTCTGCCAGTTTCACCAACTCCTCGTGCAGACGCACCCGCTCCTGCTCCGAGAGGACATCGAGAAAGCTCTTCGTGACCTCAAGGATGACATCCTGCTTCTTGCCTTCGAAATCCCACTGTGCGAGGTCCCGGTCGAGCGCAGCCAGGTTCGTCCTCTTCGAGCGCTTACCGCCAAGCTCAAAGGTCTGGCCGAGCGACAGGGTGGATGCGGCGCCGTCAAACCCTTGCAGGTCCTTGTTGCCTATGTTTTCGACTACCAGTTCTATTTCGGGGTTTTGAAATACCCGGGCCTGGATGATCCTGGCCTCGCGGGCCTGAACCTCCAACCGGGCGGCCGACAACTCCGGATTCCTTTCGAGCACTGAAGAGATAGCCTGCTCAAGCGTCAACTCTTTTGCGTCGAATGCGTAAGCAGGCAATGTGCATATGAACACTGCACAAATAAGAATAAGTACAGAATAAATGCGAACCATAAAATACAAGCCTCCTTAATTGATTAGGCGAATAAAGACGACGTGTTCCCGTCCCATAAATACGGACAGTGGAGAAGGAGGCGAATCAGATCAGAAGAACAACGGAATGCAGACTGGCGAGAGTCTTATGATGTGAATATTCAGGCGGATTGATATCCTGACTGTGATACTCTTTTGACGGCAAAGATGGCGACATCGGAGACGGAGACATCATAGGGAGCGTTTGTGTATAATGCGAAATATTATTTCTGCAAGCCGGGCTGCTGAGAAATTGGACATCCCTGCAAGGGCCGCAGGCATCGCCTTCCACCGCACCAAGCTGTGATTCAAGCGCCGCTCCCCTGCATGCATCCACGAACTCTACCGCCACATGCCCGTCATCACCAAAGCACAAAAGAGACCCCTCGGCGCCGATGACAGCGAGGAAAAGGTAAACAGGCAGAGCGAGAACTGTCAAAATGGTTTTATGTTTGATTAAAGACACAATGATATTCTACAGGCATATTCCAAGCAAAGTCAACTTTCCGGAAAATAATTTGGTCATTTCAACGGCGTCCGGCAACATTCAGTTTTGCGCAAAAGTTATTGAGATCACAACTGCTGCAAAGGGGAGATATAGGCCTGCATATGCCCTGTCCGAAAGCAACGAGCAGACCATTAATCTCCTTCCAGTATTTCTTGGGCAGTTTCCTTCTCAAAGCAAGCTCAGTCTCTTCCGGTGACTTTGTCTTCACGTATCCCCATCTGTTTGTAATCCGGTGGACATGGGTATCCACACAGATGCCTGGCTTATTGTATCCCAAGGTAACCACAAGGTTGGCGGTCTTTCTTCCGACCCCTTTGAGCTTCAGCAGTTCTTCGATCTCATCGGGCACTCTCGAATGATACTTTTCTGTAATCTCCCGGCTCATGTCCTTGATCCTCTTCGCCTTGACTCTGTAAAAACCGACCGGATAGATCGCTTTTTCTATCTCCCTTACGGACAGCTTCGCCATCTTTTTCGGCGTTTCTGCCAGGGCAAAGAGTCTCTCTGATGCCTTGCCCGTTGTCCTGTCCTGCGTTCTCAAGCTCAGGATGCAGGAGATGAGTATCTTGAAAGGGTCTCTTTCGCGGGAAGCCATGTTCTCAAGCCACGGCAGATGAAGGCTTCCGACCTGGCGTTTGAGGAGAGGCCAGACTTTTTGTATATCGAATTTTTTCATCTCTGCATTATATCAAATCTCACCATATGTGCATTCAGGGAGTCGCTTAAAACCGTTTCATCCGCCATGCCTGCTCATCGCTTAAGGTTCATTGGTGTATAATGAGGGGAGATTTTCGTCTGAAAACCGAACTATGCGATACAAGAAGATAACAAGCCCTTCAAACCCTCTCGTCAGAGAGATCTTGAAGGAAAAAAAAGAGAGAACAGGCAACATTCTGATCATCGAAGGACGCCGTCTCATCGAAATGGCCCTCGCCTCCGGTGCTCACGTGGACAGGGTTTTCTTTACCGATACGTTTAAATCAAAGAACGAAGCGTTTCTCATGCAGATCTCAGGGAAATCATCGGGACTCATAGAGACTTCAGAGCATGTTCTTTCGAAACTCGCTGATACGGAAACACCCCAGGGCATTGTGGCAGAAGTCTCTCATAAAAGCCGCAAGCTCCAGGAAGTATCTTTACAAGGCAGTCCCCTTATCGTTGTCTGCGACGGTATTCAGGATCCCGGCAATCTGGGTACCATCATCAGAACAGCTGATGCCGCAGGCGCTGATGCGGTGGTGCTCCTTCCCGGGACATGCGACCCCTTTTTGCCGAAGGGAATACGTTCCACCGCAGGGAGCATCTTCAATCTCCCCGTTCTTTTTCTGAAACCGGAGGCGCTGGTGGAATGGCTGCGGAAAAAATCCATCAACCTTATCGTAAGCGATGTGCATGCACCGGGCGCCCTCTATGATGCCGACATGAGAAAACCGTTGGCCTTTGTCTTTGGGAATGAAGCTTTCGGGGTGAGCGAATACCTTAAGGGCAAGAGCGATATGAGGGTGAGCATTCCGATACCGGGGAAGGCGGAAAGTCTTAATGTGGCGACATCCGCTGCGATCTGTCTTTACGAAGCCGTCAGACAGCGGAGAGGGCCGACTTAGTCATCTCAGCGATCTCGGCCACAGTGTAAGGCTTCTGGACAAATCCCCTTATGCCCGTGTCGCTCATCATCTCCTTTGTCTGTTCCCCTATCCCGTAGCCCGAGGAGATCAAGACCTTCACCTCAGGGTCTATGGTCTTTAGGTTTCTGAAGGTCTCTTCTCCTCCCATCTTCGGCATGATAAGGTCGAGGATAACAAGGTCTATCTCTTTTTTTCGCGCGGAATAAATCTCCACGGCTTCCAGGCCATTGGACGCTTCCATTACCTGATACCCGAGCTTTTCCAGCGTTTCCCGCGCAAAGATCCTTATAAACTCTTCATCATCCACAACAAGGATAGTCCCCTTGCCGTGAGGCAGGCTCCTTTCCTCAACTTCTTCCTTTCTCGCCTCCTTTTCCACAGCAGGGAGATATATGGTAAGGCTTGATCCCTTGCCGATTTCGCTGTCAACGGTTATGAAGCCGTCATGGTTCTTCACCACACCATACACCATGGCAAGACCCATGCCCGTGCCTTTCCCTTTTTCCTTTGTGGTAAAGAAAGGTTCGAAGATATGTTTCTTGACCTCCTCGTTCATGCCCATACCCGTATCAGCGACCCTGAGGGCCGCGTATCTTCCCGGCCGCAGCCATGGATGTTGAATCTCTTCCTTGCGGAGTTCGACATTCATGGTCTCGATATGGAGCCTCCCCCCCGAGGGCATTGCATCCCTTGCATTGAGGCAGAGATTGAGAATGACGTGCTCGAGCTGGCTTCTGTCGCCGTCAATGGTCCAGAGGTCATCCTTCAATGTTGTCGTAATCTCTATGGCCCTGTCGAAGGTTCTCGTGATAATTTTGAATACATCATCCACAAGGGCATTGAGGTTCAGGGGTTCAACAACATATTTCCCCTTGCGCGCAAAGCCGAGGAGCTGTTTGGTAAGTTCTCCAGCCTTTTCCGCAGAACTTTCGATTACCGAGAGGGGCCTCTGAATGGGGTCGTCCTCTGAGATCTTCATCTTCAAAAGGGATGCATAGCCGAGGATTCCCTGGAGCATGTTATTGAAATCATGGGCAATGCCGCCGGCAAGGGTACCCACTGCTTCCAGTTTCTGGGCCTGGAAGAGTTGTTCTCTAACCTTCTCCTTTTCCACATCTTCGTCAATCCTTTCAAACTCTGTTGCGACCATCTGGCCTATAGTCTGGAAGACCTTTATGTCTGACTCTGTAAACTCTCGCTCTTTGCCAAAGGCATTCACGATTCCAACCACATCCCCCTTTCTATTAAAAACGGCAAGGCCTATGTAAGAATCTGCCTTTATGGGCAAAAGGAAGTTTGACGAAGGGAATTGTTTATATGCATCCTTTTCAAAGACGACTAACTGTTTCTTAGTCACAACACCTTCACAAACCGTGCCTTTAAGGGAGATGTTAATATCCTTCTTCAGTTCACCACCATAATACATTGCAACCACATGTGCACTCTCACCCTCCGGGCCAACCCTTGCTATGAGCGAGTTCAGGTCAAACATTCTCGAAATAGCCATCACAACCTCATCCAAGAATTCCTCGCCCCTCCTCGACGTAGCTATGTGGTAGATATTATTGAGCATCCTGTTTTCTCTTTCATGCAGCTCGATAGCACTCCTCAGAGTATCGCTCAGGAATTCAAACTCAGAGATACCCCTATATTGAGGCTTTTCGCCTTTTTTCAGTGAGTTAACAATCCTGCTAACTGGTAATCTGATAATCCTGTCGATGTAATAAAAAAGCAACAGGGCTGAGATTAGGAAAACAAGGCCTGTAGCCCCATAGGCAAGATTCGTTCTATATATTACTGGGGTAAAGGCGCTGTCATCCTTTATCAGTATTATGCGCCATTGCCAGGGGTCAAACCTCGTTAGGGACACATGATAACCCTTTCCATCACGCTTAAAGGCAGAAAAATTCCTCTTACTATCCATGATCTCCGTCAACATAAAAGGGAGTTTCTCGGTGGAAAATATCACCCTTCCTTCTCCCTCAGTGATTGCACCCAGCAGGTTATTCGCCCTCATGAAGTCTTCTATCTTGCCCAGGGTTATGCCCTTTTTGATCCTCACCCTCCCCTCATCCCCTGCCGTCCCCGACCTCAAAAGTTCATTTAAGTTTTGCTCACAGATGTTATATACGCTGGTGGATAGGGTCTCAAGGTTCCCCCTGATATGGATATTCACGAGATCGGACATAGACCGCAGCACGATGAAGTAGAGGAGATATCCACCCAAGAGGACTGTGGCAACTATAGGAATAATAACCCTAAAGGTGAGGCTGTTTATTATCCTGAGCTTATATTCCTTCATTTACACCACTGTCATTCTGAGTCCTTCGCTTGTCATTCTGAGCGAAGCGAAGAATCTTGTCTTTCTGCTCAGGATAAACTCCGCGATGAATCTCATCATCTCGTGTTTCGACATCTGTTATTCACCTGTCATGCTGGATTATTTCAGCATCTCTTAGACCCTGAAATAAGTTCAGGGTGACAATTTAGGGATTGCTTCGCTTCGCTTCGCAATGACAATTTTTATCCTTACCTGAATACCGCCTTTGCTGTCCTGAGCTTCTCAGGCCAGACTACCTCTTTTTTACCGTTCTGGCACTGGATGATGAGATTGAAATGTTTCACCTGCATCCCTGTCCGGTCAACACCGTATCTGCCTGTTATTGTCATTGTATCGAGCGTGGATAAGATGTCCCTCAACCTGTCCCTATCAAGGCTTCCTGCCTTTTTTATGGCCTCCTCCATTATCTGGCCTGCAGCATAGGCCTCGGCTGCATGGTATGATGGCTCCTCTTTATACGTCTTTATGAATGCTCCATGAAATGCATGACAGCCTGGAGGAAGTAATCCACCGTGGTGTTCCCACTGGGACGAGGAAAAGGCATAATCTGCATCGGCCTTGAGCCTGTCATAAAATGCCTGCATTGTTGGACCTACAGAGGCATAGTATGCCCTTGGATACCAGCCAATCCTTTTCAGGGATAGCCGCATATTTACTGCCTCATCAAAATGCCCGCAGACAATCAGGACCTGAGCCCTGGATTCCCTTGCCCTCCGGGCAAATCCATCGAGGTTCTCGGTGCCTTTTTTGAAGCCCTCGAACAGGACGACCTTAAGCCCAAGCCTCTCTGCCCATTTCTTTGTGCCCTCTGCTATGTCCCTTGAGAATGAATCATCTGCATAAACAATGGCAATATCGTTTAAATTATTCACCACAAGCAATTCAAGAAAGCCTACAGAATATCTGCTCGCAGGCGTAAAGACACCAAAGATATATTTATAGCCCTTTTGCCACAACCTATCTGCAGAGGCGCCTGATGCTAAAACGGGGTATCCGTATTTTTCTGTCACGGGCGGTATCGCCTCTGTTATCTCACTTGAGTATGGGCCGAAGAGGAGATCGACCTTCTCTTTTACAATGAGGTGTTCGTAAAGGGATTTTGCGGTTTGCGGGTCGCTCTTGTCGTCATAGATGACGAGGGTTACCTTTCTCCCGAGAATCCCTCCGCTGCTGTTCACGTCCCTTTCCCAGAGCCTGAAGCCCTTCATCTGCATGTCCGACATCTCAGAATATTTCCCTGTCAGCCCGAGAGTCAGCCCAATCTTGACAGGTTCTTCCGCGCGTGAGGGCAACGCAAGGCAAAAAAGAAGTATAAATGCAACAAATAGTTGTTTCATGGTTTCAGAGAAACTTTATTTTACAGTATATCAGAAAATCCCTTAGCCCAACACATTCCATCCCATTTTGCGCAGACCCCTGCACACAAGCCAGCCGCTCACCGCTGCCACGCAAAGCCAGAGAGAACCGGGAAGAATGTATCCCAGGATCAGTTTTCCGAGACCTATGGTAAGGCCGATAATGAGAAGGCAGCCATAGATCCACTGAACCAATGAATCGGTAAGGGTACCCCTGTCTTGCGGATCATCAGCCAGCAATGCTACGGGTTTCCATCCCGCCCTGCCAGGCCTGGTCCTCCTGTAGAATTCCACCAGTTTTGCATTCTCAGCGGGTTTTGTGAGGAGGGTCACCCCAAGCCACACAATGGTGGATACACTAATGATAAGGAAAAGCTTTGCATAATACGGCGACGACCTGAAGGAGGGATGGAGGTAGGCGAGGAGGGTCATGCCCGTGGAAGCGACCATGGCAGAGATCTCGCTCCATGCATTTACCCTCCACCAGAACCATCTCACGATATATACCAGTCCTGTACCGGAGCCGAAGGCTATGAGAAACTTGAATACCCCGATAATAGAGGTCGTGTAGTACGTGACGATACCGGTGACAATGGAGAGCACGAGGGTTGCGATGCGGGATACTTTTATATAATGTTTCTCCGTTGCTTCCCTCTTCACGAAGGGTCTGTAGAAGTCATTTACGAAATATGCGGAAGAGAGATTGAGATAGGTGCTCAGAGTCGACATGAACGCTGCAAAAAAAGAGGCGAGCATGAGTCCCTTCAGCCCCGAAGGCAGGAGGTCTACCATCATCCGGGGGTATACCGCCTCGTGGTCCCGGGCCTGAGGGTAAAGTATAAGAGAAGCCAGCGCTGCAAGGATCCACGGCCATGTCCTCAATCCGTAATTTGCGATGTTGAAATAGAGGGTTGCGAAGAGACTCTGTGTTTCATCCTTGCATGAAGACATCCTCTGGACAATGACCCCCCCGCCGTCCGATGAGTATTTCGACCACCAGCTCAGTCCCACATATCCGAGAAATGTCATAAACGCCGTTCCAAAAAACCCCTCATCAAGGGGCGGGAAAAAGCTGAGGGTGTTTTGGTCAAGGCGCATTTTTATTGCTGAAATGCCCCCTGCCGTATCGACGGACACTACGGCAAGGGTAATTGCGCCGATCATTGCGATAATGAATTGGAAGAAGTCCGTGGTGACCACGCCCCAGTAACCCGAGAGCATGGCGTAGGCAACAGTTATCCCGCTTGAGACAAAGATGCTTTCCCATTTCCCCCATCCAAGGCTCACGTCCAGGATCTTCGCCATGGCGAGGATGACCTGCGCCTTGATAATGGTATGTATGGCAACGGAGAAATAGATGGCCTTGAAGCCACGGAGGAGGGAGGCTGATCTCCCCGAATAGCGGAGGTTAATGAGTTCAACGTCGGTCAGTACGCCGAGCCTCCTCCAGAGGCGCGCAAAGAAGAAGACGGACATCATTCCTGAAAAAAGGAAACACCACCACTGCCAGTTTTCGTAGATGCCGTGCTCCCGCACGAGTCCCGTTACATAGAGGGGAGTGTCTGATGAAAACGTGGTTGCCACCATTGAGGTGCCGGCAAGCCACCAGGGGAGATTCCTTCCGGAGAGAAAGAATTCACTCACACTGGATGAGGCCTTTTTCGTGAAATAAAGGCCGATCATCAGGGACGCGAGCATGTAGGCGACAACGATTGCCCAGTCAAAGAAGGAGAGGTTCATCGCTGTGATATTATATAGCATGCCTGAATGGATAACACAATTGGATACCGCATTGTTTTTCTTTCTCAACAGGGACTGCCACAATAAACTGTTCGATCTTCTCATGCCTGTTATTACCCACCGGGCGAGTCTCATCGTACTGCCGTTCCTTGTTCTTTTTCTTTTGCAGGAAAAGAGGAAAGCGCTGGCGGTCTTCGGGGTCGCCTTTTTTTCGATACTGCTGGCTGACGGGTTGAGCAATGTCCTGAAACATCTCATGGAGAGGCAGAGGCCATGTAATGTCCTGGAGAACGTCCATCTTCTCGTGGGCTGCACCAAGTCCTTCTCCATGCCCTCAAACCACGCCGCCAACGCCTTTGCCTTTGCTACCCCGTTCCTTTTCATGACAAAGAACCGTCTGCGGTATCCCCTTCTCTTTATTGCCGTGCTTGTTTCCCTTTCACGGGTAGTTGTGGGCGTTCATTATCCCGGAGATGTCCTTGGCGGCGCTCTGGCAGGCGGTCTCTCGGCCGGAGCCGTTATGTATCTTTATGCATGGGCGGAAAGAAGGTTCAGGGACAGGCCATATGCCACCGTGATGTATCTGTTCCTTCTCGGTCTGAGCCTGTTCCGCATGTATTACCTCTCCTTCGGTCCCCTTGACCTCAGCCCTGATGAAGCGCATTACTGGGAATGGTCACGGAGGCTGGATTTAAGCTATTACTCCAAGGGCCCCATGATTGCCTACCTTATTGCCCTTTCGACTTCCCTGTTTGGTGATACGGTGTTTGGAGTGCGGTTCCTTGCCGTTGTCCTTTCGCTCTTAAGCAGCATCATTCTGTACAGGCTCGGCAAGGAGATGTATAACGAGCGGGTGGGAGCGGCCTCCGCCATCCTTTTCCAGGTCATACCCCTTTTCTCCGCCTTCGGCGTCCTCTTCACCATAGACTCTCCCTTTCTCTTCTTCTGGATACTCTCCCTGTATCTCTTCTGGAAAGCGGTGAATAACCCCCCTCTTATCCCCCCTTATTTAAGGGGGGAAGCAGGGGGGTTATCGAAAGGGGGCAAGGGGGGAATTGACAGGAATGTGCCGGGCATGAATCACTCATCACTTTTATATTGGCTCCTCCTCGGCATTTCTGTCGGTCTCGGGCTCCTTACGAAATATACCATGGCCTTTTTTTACCTCTGTGCGCTCTGTTTTCTTGTCTTTTCAGTTCACCACAGAAAGCTTCTCAGGACTGCTGCGCCTTATGGAGCGTCGCTCATAAGTTTCATTGTCTTCAGCCCGGTGGTCCTCTGGAACGCGCAGCATGACTGGGTGACGCTGAGACATACCGCAGGCCAGGCACATATTGCAGAAGGACTCCGGATATCGGTGATGAGTTTTATTGAGTTTGCAGGGTCTCAGTTCGGTGTCGTTACGCCTGTTCTCTTTGTCCTGATTTTATTTGCTTTATGGAAGGCGAGAGGCAAAGGCCAGGACACGTCCGGCTCCCATGGTAAATTCCTTTTCTGGTTCTCAGCGCCTGTAATTGTCTTTTTCCTTTTAAAGAGTCTCCAGGGGAAGGTCCAGGCAAACTGGGCAATGATGGGATATATCACCGGCCTCATTGCCTTCTCGGAGATATTCATCAACCAATGGGTAAGATACAGACCCGCCATAAAGAAAATCATCATCATCGGCCTTGCCCTTTCCCTGCTGTTGACTGCTGTCGCCCATTATCCATCGAAGTTTCATCTCCCCGTTAAACTTGATCCATCAGCCAGACTTAAGGGCTGGAATGACCTTGGGAAAGAGGTGGATGGTATATATTCTGATATGAGGGAGAAGGGACAGGTGTTTATCTTTTCCGACAGCTACCAGATCTCCAGCGAACTTGCCTTTTACGTGAAGGGGCATCCCATCACGTACTGCGTGAATCTTGGAAGGAGGATGAACCAATATGACCTCTGGCCTGATTTCGGGAATTTTATCCATTCCAACGGGATTTTTGTTACAATAGGCGATACAGAATTGAACCCCGGGATCAGGAGTGCCTTCCATGGCTATGAAAAGCGACTCCTGAAAGTGTACGACAAGGACAGGCTTTTGAGGGAATTTTCGATCTTTCTCTGTTACGACTTTCAGGGCATGACGAAGGAAACAATAGGAAAATACTGATGACCGTATCTGTTGTCATTCCGGTTTTTAATGAAGAGGATAATGTTGAGACCCTCCACGAGAGGCTCAGAAGTGTCCTTGGCTCCCTCGGCACAGAGTATGAGGTCATCTACGTTGATGACGGCAGCACGGACAGGACCCTTCCCCTCCTCGAGCAGATACAGGGCGGTGACCCCTCTGTGGTGGTCCTCAGCCTCAGGAGGAATTTCGGGCAGACCGCGGCCTTTGCAGCGGGCTTTGATTTTGCCAGGGGAGATGTGGTCGTCACCATGGATGGGGACCTTCAGAACGACCCCAATGATATTCCCAAGCTCCTTGAACTCATCAAGGACAGTGATCTGGTGAGCGGCTGGAGAAAGAAGAGGAAAGACCCGTTCTTCAGCAGGAGGCTGCCGTCCATGGCCGCGAACTGGCTTATCAGCAAGGTGACGGGGGTTAAGCTCCACGACTATGGCTGTTCCCTGAAGGCGTACCGGCGCGATGTCATAAAAAACCTTAAGCTGTATGGCGAAATGCACCGCTTCATCCCTGCAGTTGCGAGCTGGTACGGGGTGAGGGTGGCAGAGGTCGAAACGGTCCATCATCCGCGGCTGAGGGGAAAATCGAAATACGGGATTACGAGGACCGTCAAGGTGGTTCTCGATCTCATCACCGTCAAGTTCCTGCAGAGTTTTTCGACGAAACCCCTCCAGTTTTTCGGATCCATTGGCATGGCGTGCGGTTTTATCGGATTCCTCGTGCTGTTCTATCTCAGCATTGAGAAGCTTATCTTCGGCAACCCCATCGGCGGCAGACCCCTCCTCCTCCTCGGCGCGCTGCTTCTGATCGTCGGCATCCAGTTTATCGGCATGGGGCTGTTGGGCGAGATGATTGTGAGGGTCTATCACGAGACGCAGCGAAAACCTATTTATGTGATCAAGAAGGTCCTTGGCCCGTCCAAATAAGATAATCATCCTTTTCGTGAAGATCCTTGTGAGCGGAGGGCTTCTCTATGCAGTCATCTCAAGAACCGGCATCGACAAGGTCCTTTCCACCCTGAGGGGGATATATATCCCTTCTTTCATCCTTGCAGTCCTGATCTACATCTGTGCCGTCTTCATATCCACAATACGGTGGCGTCTCCTCCTCCATGAACGGTTCGGACTCGGGAGACTCTTCTCCCTTTATTTTATCGGTTCTTTCTTCAATCACCTTCTTCCCGGAATTATTGGGGGCGATGCGGTGAAGGCGTACTATCTTTACCGGGATACGGGCAAAGGCGCCTCTGCCATTGCCTCCGTATTCATGGACAGATACATGGGTTTTACCGCACTCATGCTTGTGGGGCTGATCGCTTTCCCCTTTGGTTTCGGGTACTTCAGAGGGTCATATATCGAATGGATCCTCCCCCTTATAGTCCTCCTTTTTATTGCGGGAAGCTTCGTTGTTTTTGGCCTGAGGGTCGGCAGGAGAATTAAATTCCTGTCGGGATTTTATGATTACTTTGCCATCTACAAAGAGAAGAAGGCCGTTATCGTGAAGACGTTCCTTATTTCGGTGGTCGTCCAGGCGATTGTGATATTTGCGGTCTATGCGCTCTGCAGGGGCCTGAGCGTAAACGTGCCTCTCCTGCCGCTCTTTATCTTTGTCCCTGTGATCTCCACTATCGCCACAATTCCGATCTCCATCTCGGGACTGGGAGTCAGGGAGGCATCCTTTGTCCTGCTTTTCGGCTTTCTCGGGATAAGCCCTGCCCAGGCTACGGCGGTATCCTTCGCGTGGTTTCTCTCAGTGGCAACGGGCAGCCTCCCGGGGCTTATAGAATACCTGAGGTTTAAGAAGGGGGCGTAAGGATCTCTGATCTGCTTCGCCCCGGCGAGAGCCTCTCTTTGCGCTCCGGGGTTGATGAGAAACTTCAGATCAGTCTTCATTGTCATAGTAATTCATATTGTCAGAAACCGGAGCAATGGTGTAGAATTCATCATCCATGGTCATGGATAACAAAATAGTGAGAAGATATTTTAGCTGGGCGCTGGATCATACCAAAGAATCCCATCTCCGCATTCTCAGCGACGTTCCCCTCTTTAAGGGTATGGGCAAGAACCTTCTCAGGAAACTTCTCATCAACCTCGTTGAAAAGAAATACACGACTGGTGATGTCATTTTTCATG
The DNA here is from genome assembly GCA_023382175.1 of Nitrospirota bacterium. Lineage (GTDB taxonomy): Bacteria > Nitrospirota > Thermodesulfovibrionia > Thermodesulfovibrionales > UBA9159 > JAMCQB01. The sequence continues at coordinate 40,898 of JAMCQB010000154.1, forward strand.
AAGGAGACAGCGGAAAGGCGCTTTATGTGGTCCTTGAGGGATTGGTCAGAATATCCAAACGGTCGAATTCAGGGGACAGGACACTTGCTGTTCTCGGACCCGGCTCCCATTTTGGCGAGGTTGCCCTCATCAACCAATGCTCTCGCTTCGCGACTGCTGTCGCAGAAAAGGAATCCCTGCTTTTGATCATGTATAAAGCATATTTCGATGACCTTATCAGGGGGAACAGTGCCATCTCCTCAAAGATTCTTCTTAACCTGGCCGAGATTTTGTCAAACTACATATACTGTGACCAGCCCGAAGGTAGTGATGAAAAGACATCTCCATGACTGATGAAAGGCATAAGGGTGGCCTCTCGCTGACGGATCTGCGGAAGCTCCACCATCAGATGCCGCGATGGGTCATGGCGCTTCTCATTGTCGGTGTCGCAGCAGTCATCGCCAGTCATATCGTGCACCTCCTGATTACGCTTACCATGGCAGCAGTTATCGCCTATATCCTGAGTTCGGCAGTCGTTGCGTTTGAAGCCCTTGGGATAAAGAGGAGCCTGGCCGTAATGCAGCTTTTCATCCTCGGCGCTGTGGTCGCCGTCTCCGCAGAGGTCATCTTCGCTCCCTACCTTGGACAGGAGATCAGCAAAGGCTATGCGAAGCTTCCTGAATTCTCGAGGCAGCTGGAGGCCACGCTTTTATCGGGCGCCCACAACAGCACACAGAACTATCCGATAGTCGGGCAAGTTATCAGGAAGCTTGTGGACACGGTGATCGGTCCAAACGGATTCCTTGAGAGAACGCTCGATGTTACTGAAATTCTGATGCAAGCGACCCCATTTATAATGGGGCTCATTCTCGTCCCTTTTTTCGTCTTCTTCCTGCTCAAGGACTGGCCGAGGGTGCTGAAGAGAATCATGGACTGGGCGCCGCCTTCTTACGTCGAGACTGCCCTTTCAGTCATTGCGGAGATGAATATCCTCGTTGGAAAGTATCTCCGCGGGCTTGCAGGGGACTGTTTTTTCATGGGAGTACTGGCTTCGCTGGGACTATGGCTGATCGGAATCAATAACCCTATTTCACTCGGCATCTTGACTGGTTTGGCAAATGTGATACCGTATCTGGGCCCCGTCATCGCATGCTCAGTATCCTGCCTCATCGCTTTGATGCAGTTCAACAGTTTCGATGCAGTACTGAATGTCATCCTCCTTTATGTCTTTATAAAGCTTATGGACGATCTATTTATACAGCCGCTGATGATAGGCAAGAGCGTAAAGCTCCATCCCATGCTTCTCGTCATTACCATAATCGTAGGAGAGAATCTGTTCGGGATAATCGGCATGATCCTCGGTGTTCCCGTCGTTACCGCGGCGCAGAAAACTGTCGGCATTCTGCTCGAACATCGCCGGGAAGCAGTGAAAAGAGAATCCGCGGGCAGACTCATGCCGCATCACCTTGACAAATCTCCCGTCAGGCCGATTTAGCTTTTTCCTAAGCACAACCGGCCACGTTCAGCCATACTATCCCGCAGCCCATGCTCTTGACAGCGAACTTTCCGCTGAAGCTCTTGCAAAAGTCTTTATCACAGAGTTCACAGAGGATGCCGTAACCCGTAACGCGTCACGAAATTATTTTTCTCTGTGTGCTCTTTTTCAAAACTCTGAGTTCTCTGTGGTTTAAATTCATTTTTTAAAAGTCTCCTCTTATAAAACAGCAAAAGCAAAGCTCAATTCGACTAAGACTACTTGACAAGCATCGACTCAACTAGTATTATATGAATTATAGGAATGTATGGCTGAA
>JAMCQB010000109.1 GCA_023382175.1 Nitrospirota bacterium
GTAAAGGAGGGGACTTTGAATTTGTCTTGTCCTCTGTTCTCAGCCGCTCCGAGATGTCCTGGAGCGAGATGCAGGGATGCGTTGACAGATTACTCAGAGATGGAATTATCGATTATTATGAGTTTTATCCCAACAAACAGCCTGATAGAAACAAAATCAATATCAGAGAATATAATGTCGCACAGTTGAGCGATTTACTCGGACTAAACGAAAGTGGGAAGTTAAAGGAAACGATATCTTCCTTTTTTGATAATTGGGAATATCCTGACGATTTGCCCGAAGAGGCATCACACATAGCACTTGTGATCCGCCAGATGGGAGAAGAATGGGCATTGGATGGAAAGCCAACTTTCAGGGATGCAGAAAATGTCAGAAGAGAAATGAAGTCCCTTTCCAATTATTCCTTACTGATCGAAACAGTAGAAGAGATGTTCAACATCGTTTTGTCTGGAGAATACGTCGGATTTCGTGAACTGTCGGTGAGAGTAACGGGAGATTCAAAAAAGCTTACCGTTATAAGGCCCTATTTAAAGATGCTTTTTGAGGATTTGGAACGTTACGGCATTGTCGAACACTCTCCTCTGGTTTTCTGCAGAATGCCGATAACTGGGACGGTTGAAGGAAAGGCGGTCGATCTGGAAGTCTGCAGCGATTATGTGGTACTTACTATGGATACTGTTCGTGCCTTCCAGCCGGGCAGTAGCAAGATGACGCATCTGTTCCTCATCGAAAATCAAACCACATTCGAAAAATTTGCCAAGTTATTGAAAACGAATCAGGGAGGCAATGTAGGCGTGGTTTTTATATCCGGATATCCTCCCGGTCACATAAGGGATTTTATTAAGAAATTGTTCCGCTATAAACCCTTTGAGGGACTTGTCTGGTGTGATCTCGATCCTGATGGAATTCAAATTGCTTTAACAGTGGCCGAGTGGTTCAAAGGGTCCAAATGTTCACCCGTTTTTATGGAGGACAACTACCTTGATTCCACGGTTGCGAAGCCGCTTACCGAACATGACATTAAAAAAATAAATGATATCAAGAAAAATATTTCTATCGAATCTCTCAAGAAACTCCTTATCGAAATAGAGAAAAGCGGACGTAAGGTGGAGCAAGAGGCCCAGAGTTTTCCCTCAGATCTCCGATTTCTGGAAGAAAGAATATAGATAGCGGGACTTCTTAGGGAACGGAAAAGAGACGTGCCACTTTTGAAGTCCCCTCACGAACGGCTCAGCCCGCTCGGGAAAGGACGAATACCTTTGGGCGGGGTTGGATGGAGATAGTGAAGGGCTCAGGAACACTGTTATATGAGACCTGAAGACATAGAAGAATTACATTATATTACGCCGATTGCCAATATGGGCTCTATTTGCAGAATAGGAATTATTTCACATGCAAAAGTTGAAAAGGTGCCTCATGAATCTGTTGCCATGGACGAAATCCAAGCGCGAAGGAAGAAGGTGGTTGTGCCCGGAGGACGGCCGCTTCATCAATATGTAAATCTGTACTTTCATGCACGAAATCCCATGATGTTCAAGAGAAAAGAGGTTCATAAGCAGTTATGCGTCCTCAGGATCGACAAGGCTGTATTGAATCTGAATCAGGTGGTTGTCACCGACGGCAATGCATCGAGTGACTATGTGCGGTTTTATTCTGCGGCTGTGGGGCTGAGAGTCATAGATGGATATCTTGTCTTCGCAAGATACTGGAACCATGACGATCCGATCGAAAAATTCAGGCATGCTTCGACCAAATGTTCAGAGGTGCTGGTGCCTGAGAAGGTTTCAAAAGACCTCATCCTTGGTGCTTACGTTTCCTGCCAAGAGAGCAAAGCAGCCCTTTATGATATAATCAGAGAAATTAAACCGGATTTCTCGATAAGCGTAAATCCTGATCTGTTTTTCCAATGAGAGAGGACTTGATGATTAAGGTAAGGGTCGGCAATCTGTTTGAGTCGCAATGTCAGACAATAGTGAACACAGTCAATACCGTTGGAATAATGGGTAAGGGTATCGCGCTTGAATTCAAGAAGAGTTTTCCCGAAATGTTTGACGATTATGCGAAGCGTTGTGCTCAAGGCAAGGTCAAGCTCGGTGAGCCATATGTCTATAAACGCCTTACCTCACCGTGGATATTAAACTTTCCCACAAAGGCCCATTGGCGCTCGGTCTCGCGCCTGTCAGATATAATCAGAGGTCTCAAATACCTGGAGCAGCATTACAGAGAGTGGGGGATAACTTCAATTGCAATGCCGCCGCTCGGATGCGGTCACGGGCAACTCGAATGGAAAATCGTAGGTCCGACCATCTATCGCTTTATGAAAAAGCTGGATATTCCCGTTGAACTTTTCGCGCCGATAGGCACGTCACCTGAGGAATTGACTGTGGAATTCTTGTCCCGAGACGTTTGCCAGCCTGCCGCTGCGGTCAAGGAGAACAACAAAATGCCAGCTGGACTGGTTGCGGTCGTTGAAGTTCTTTCGCGAATCGAAAAGGAACCTTATCATTGGCCCGTCGGCCGGACCATGTTTCAGAAGATGGCATATTTTGCCACTGAGCTGGGGCTTAGAACCGGCTTGAGTTATACCCGAGGGAGTTTCGGCCCATTTGCTTCTGACCTAAAATTCCTGATAACCAGATTGGTTAATAATGGCCTCATCAAGGAAGAACAGATGGGCCGCATGTTCAGTGTCAGAACTGGACCGTCTTTTCAGGATGCTTTCCGGCTTTATTGTGAAGAAATCGAGAAAGCTCAGCCGGTCATTGAGAGATTGACTGATCTTTTTCTGCGTATAAACACAACTCACCAAGCAGAACTGGTTTCTACCGTTCATTTTACCGCGCTGTCATATGAGAAGACGCACCACAATAAACCGTCTGAAACTGATGTGTTGAATGAAGTAATGGAGTGGCAACAAAGAAGAAAGCCCGCATTTGATCGGATAGAAGTTGCAAGAGCTATCCGAAGCCTTGCATCTATAGGATTGCTTTCAGTCAGCCCAAGTAACGACTTACCCGTTGAAGAGGAATCTTTTGTTTAGTTATGGCCAAGATTTCTACTGGTAACTTTGGTAGGTTTAAGTTACATAATTGGAAGATAATGTAACTCCAGTTTCATAAGGAGTTTTATGCCCGGATGAAGGCATTTCTGAGCTTCCGACGCCGAGCGGTCAGATGACCGTTGCAGTTAGGATCATCGACATGCTCGGGGAAGAAGTTCTTGCGGTAAAAAAAATATGAACAGAGTGAACTGAAAAATATGTCCCTTCCGATTCTGGTAAAGACCCTTGTCGAACAGAAACTCGAAGCCTTCTGCAAGAAGCGGGTATCACCCCGGGTTGCGGACAAACTCAGGCTTTCTTTTGCGAGCCGGGGCAGGAGCGTTACGATCTTCGAAAACCGCGCGCCTTGGAGGCCTGAGCTTACAGAGTGGACCTCGATGCCGATCGCACAGATTCGTTATGATGAGAAAACCGGCAAATGGGCGCTCTACTGGGCCGACAGGAATGACCGGTGGCACAAATACGAGGGGTTGCCGCCGACCAGGGAGATTGATAAAATTCTTGCGGAAATTGACAGTGATCCGACCGGTATCTTTTGGGGCTGAGGGATATTGACGATGGCGGTGAGGGATAAGGGTAAGACTTTGACAAAGAGAGTGCAATCATTTCGCAAGCGAATTCTTACGGATGATGAAATCAAGGTGATTGCTGGTCACATGAGAGAATCCATGGGACCAGCCTTCTCCGCGCTGTCCGATGAATATGGACTTAGCATCGAAGATACGCTCCGTTTTCAACCTCTGGCCTACCGTCTTGCCGAGGCGCGCGGAGTAAAGGGCCTCACCGTGAAGGAAGCTGCGGTTGCCCTTAAAGTCCCGAAATAGCGTTACGATATACAGAGTTTCTCGGCCTTTCCAGTTGGTTCAGGAAGTGGAAGAAGGCAAACGCCGAACTTGCGAAGCGGATGGGTTTTGTTCAGTCTGCAAGAAGACGCGGCAAATGAGGCGGGTAACGCCTAAACCCCCAGCTCCTTCTTCAGCCACTCCTTGATCTCGTCCGTGATGGCGTACATCCCGTTGGCAGGTTTGTCCACAGGGTTCTCTATCGCCTTCCTGAGAAGCTCCGGGGGGATTTCGTCAACCTTTCCTATCGTTGAAGTGATATCGGTTTTCCCCACCTTCAAGAGCATGAGTGCGGGTGGCTCGCACTGGGACTCTATATAGAACATATAGCCGGAGATATCCCTCAACTTCTGCAGGTCTTCAGGCCTTGACTGGAATCTCGGCTCCATGACCATTTTGGGGGTCACCTCCCATTTGATTTTTTCGAGGATGTCAGGGCTCTTCTTTATGTCATTGAGGCCCGGCATATCAAAGATGCTACCCGCCCATTTCTCTTCATCAGACATTTCTCTTACCTCCCTGAGGATCGTCTCTCCGGCACAACTCCATGGGGGATCTTCCCCTCATTCCATTCCTTTGACACATAGAGATAACAGTAACAGCTCCCGTATTCCCTCACGTCGTCATCCCTGTATCTGCAGGGACAGACAACGTCCTCATCCCTCTCCTTTATGCCGGTGGTGAGCCTGCACGGACAGGACCGGTATCCGTAACGCTCTTCGTTCTTCAGCAGACCGCGGACAATATCCAATACAAAATCCCGGTCAGTATTCAATTCCATGCCCTGTGATTCCGCATATCGTGCCAGGGCCTCGCAGAGCTTCTCGGGCATCATAGTTCGCTAGCGTGGAACGTAAATAGCTCTAAAAATCCCCCTCAATCCCCCTTTGCTAAAAGGGGGTGGGTGGCGGCATTAAGATTCTTGAGGGTTGCTCCCCAATAGTTTCGCCTGTAACGCCTCAATGTCGTATCCTTTAATAACATCTTCTACGACAAGGGTGGGATAGGTTCCCTGAGGGTTGTGCTTGGCGAGCTCCTTTGTCATGAGCCACTGCTCTCCGCTGTCCAGTGTATCGACCTCGATCACATTGTACGGGATCGTGTGATCGTCAAGGAACTTCTTCACTTTTTTACAGACCGCGCAGGTGCTTAATGAGAAGAGGGTGACTCTCTGCATGGCGCCTCAGTGCGTGGCGTGGCCCTTGCCGGACTGCTTCCCCGCCACTTCTTCGGACGTCTTGACCACATCTTCCATCATCTCGGTGTTGGCCTGTAACAGCCGTTCCATGGGAACACCCAGTTTCTTCGCAACATCTCTGAGAGGAATTCTCTTGCCGTAGTGCAGTTCTGCGATCTCGATCTTCAATGCATCATCAATAATCAGGCCCTTTAACTCACGGTCATCCACAGTGATGAATTCACAGGCGAGATCGAACTTCACCCCGTTGCTGATGTTCGACCTGATGATCTCGATGCTCCTTTTATAGGTACTGTCTTCTTCCTCGGTGAACTGCTTGTAATGAATTTTCTCTGACATAGTCCATTATAGCATATTTGGAACCTGCCGGGTTCCTCAGCGGAATGGGAGGATTAAAAGAATTAATACAAAAAATCTTGACAGAAACAGACACGCATGAAAAGAATAAAGGAGACGACGAGGTCGGGAAGAGCGGAAAAAGGAGAAGGTTTGTGGACGGAGACGAGAGGGAAAGATTGATACCCATTTGCGGGTGGTGCAAGAAGATACGCACGGAGCAGGAGAAGTGGGAGGACGTAGAGGTATACCTCACCAAAAGGGGACTGGGTGAGTTCACTCATTCCATCTGCACGGTATGCGCGGAGAAGATCTTCTCGAAGCGGGTCTATCTCGAAAGTTATCAGAATATCTGCAAGGCCATCAGCGCCAGCCTTGCCCTTGACGAAGTCCTGAATCTCATCGTGACCAATGTGGTGAAGGTGATGAACGTGAAGGCCAGTTCCGTCAGGCTCCTGAACAGGGAAACGAAGCAGCTCGAACTTGCTGCCTATCATGGACTGAGCGAGCGCTATGCCAACAAGGGACCTGTGGACTATGATGGAAGCATTGTTGATGCGCTGGCGGGAAAACCCGTCTCTATATACGATATCACTGCTGATGAAAGCTCAAAATACCGGAAGGAAGCCCTGGCCGAAGGCATCAGGAGCATCCTTTCGATCCCGCTGCGATTCGGCGATGAGGTGATCGGGGTGCTCAGGATGTATACGTCCGAACCCACGGAATATTCAGGGGAAGACCTGAAGTTCGTGGCTGCCATTGCCGAGCAGGCAGCCATTGCTATTGTGAACGCACGGGTTTTTGAGAAGACCATTTCAAAGGAGAAGGAATACCTCCGGGTCTTCCAGAAGGTCACCAGGGCGGTGAGCTCATCCCTTCAGCTCAATGCAGTCCTCGACATGATCGTGAGGACACTTCCGGAGGTCATGGGCCTGAAGGCGGCGACCATCAGGCTCCTGGATGAATCAGGAAAATATCTGGAACTGGCGGCAGCCCACGGATTAAGCGAGAGGTATCTCGGCAGAGGTCCGGTGGACATGGAAGAGAATATCAGGGAGGCGCTTCATGAAAAGCCCGTTGCCATCGCGGACGTTTCTACGGACCCGAGGGTCCATTACCGGAAAGAGGCTGTAGAGGAAGGCATAAAGAGCATGCTCACCCTTCCGATCATTGCCAGGGACAAGGTCATAGGGGTCCTGAGGCTGCTTACTGCGCACGTGAGATATTTCACACAGCAGGATATGGACTTTGCCGCGGCCCTTGCCGAGCAGTGCGGCACCGCCATAGAAAATGCGAGGATGTACGAGCGGCAGTATAAAGAAGCGAAATACCTGAACGCCCTTCAGGATATCGCCAAAGCAGCCAGTTCGTTGCTGAACACGCAGGAAGTAATGGACCTCATCGTAAGAAGGATAGCCGATGCCATGAATACCGATGCCGCCACGGTGAGACTCCTGGACACCCGGCGAAAGAGACTGGAGCTGGTTGCCTCATATGGGCTGAGCGAGAGGTACCTGAACAAGGGTCCGGTGGATGCTGAAAAGAGCGTCGCCGATGCCCTTAAGGGGAAGCCCGTTGCCATATATGACGTCACCACAGACCCGAGGATTGTTTACAGGAAAGAGGCTGAGGACGAAGGTATCAGGAGCATGCTCGTCATCCCGATGATCTTTCGCGGCAGTGTCACAGGAGTTCTCAGGGTACTCACGAAGGCTCACCGGACATTTTACGAAGACGAGATCGAATTTGCCACTGCCCTGGCAGAGCAGGCAGCAATGGTTATGGAATACGCAAAGGCTTTTTCCCCAGGCGGGTGACTATTTCTTCCGGCTAAGTTCAGGTGATCTCTAGGCGACCTGCGATCCCTTACGGCGTTTTGCAGACGCGACTTCTCCGCTCTCTCCGGGCATGCCTTCCTTTGCATTCAACAACCGGCTGAGGGACAACCTCAGCCTCATCGCAAGGTTCTTTAAAGGAAGGCCCCGGGAGAAATGCATCTCGGCAACAATGGCCTTCAGAGCATCGTTGATGATGGACTCCCTTAATCCGGGGTCCTTGACCGCTATCAGGGAGCACGCCTCGTCAAAGGAAAGCCCCTGTTCCACCGCGCCTCTTATCTTTTGGATCGAATCCTTGAGGGCATCATTGAAACTGTTTTCCATTGCTTCTGTCTTCTCTCTTTTCATGGCATCTTACGCTCCCCGGCTCACAGAGAGCATACGACGAAGTTTAGCAGATAAAGTTCACTAATTATACCATTTTTTAATACAATAGAAAGGGAGGTGCGTTACGGATATGGAAAAAGCATCTGAATGGGCATGAGGGTTGTCTGCGCAGGAACCTTTGACCATCTTCATCCCGGGCATATCAATTTTCTCAATCAGGCAAGGGCCTTAGGGAGCGAGCTGGTCGTGATTGTTGCCAGGGACAAAAATGTCCTGAAGATAAAGGGTATCAAACCGGATCATGATGAGCAGTGCCGGATGGCGAATGTGGAACAGACAGGCATCGCTGACAGAGTTGTCCTCGGTAATTTGGAAGGTGATCTTTTCTCTATTCTCCTTGAATTGGCGCCTGACCTTGTTGCCCTGGGATATGATCAGCGGGTAAAGGATGAGCAGATAAGGGAGCGGCTCCCCGGATGTGCCGTCATCCGCCTGCATCCATTTTATCCGGAGAAATTCAAATCTTCTTTCTACCGGAAGAAGAAATAACTCCGCGGCAATTCTAGGGAGAAGTTTCGCCGGCAGAAATCAGAAGGAGGGCAGAGCAGTCAACGGAGTTCCCGTTCAGCTCCTCCACCGCCTTCTCATATGCAGCCCTGATCTTCTTCATTTTGATCCCCAGGAGCAACCCGAGATCAACACAGGCCCTGTAGAGGGAAGCGGTCTCCAGGGGGATAACCGTTGCGTTGCGGATGTTTGCTCTGTATTTTTCCACGAGGTCTGACACCAGGCCCTTGCCCTGCCTGTCAGATTCATCCCCGCTGTGTATGATGGGCATGATGGTGAGGGTATCGCAGGAAGGGAAGGGCGGTTCATCGCTGATAATCAACCTCTTTCCGATTTTTTCGAAAAACGTTCTGAAGAATTCCGTTTCGATGCCCTCCTCTGTAATGCGGTTCAGTACGATATTGGTCACTGCCTTCTTCTTTGTGAAGAGGTATTCCCTCAACCTTCCGGTCTTTTCATCGAACTTGGCGCTCACCATAGTCCTCAGCTCTCTCAGGTATTCCCTGCTCGGGGTTTTTATTTTGGCCAAAGACCGTTTTCCGTATATCCCCACGGTCGCATAAAAGAGATCCCCCTTCAAAAAGTTCTTCAGTATCGCCCCGCACGAATAGAATCCTGCCATGGCCTTCAGAGTTTCGGTGTGAAGCTCAAAGGCGGTCATGAGTTTCGGTTCAAACACGGCATGATGGGCGTCGTACTTTGCCCAGTCTGTGTGGATAAGCCTGCCCTGTTCCATGAGTTCCCTGAATACCGGAGTTCCCGGAAGGGGGGTGAGCATCATAAACTGTATGGAGTCGATCCGAAGACGTCTGGCGAACTTCTGTGTGCTCCTGATGGTTTCGATATCGTCGGTATCTCCGCCGAAAACAAACATCCCGTGGATGCGGATGGATGCCTTCCGGAGCTTCCGGATGCATTCGGTGATGTCATCAAGGTTTTGCCTTTTATTGTAGAGAGCGAGCGTACGGGGGTTGATGGACTCGAACCCGACAAAGACCATAAAGCATCCGGCCTGAGCCATAAGGGAAAGGAGTTCGTCGTCCTTTGCAACATCCGTGCGCACCTGAGCGGACCATTCCATTATTATGCCTTCAGCAATGATCCTCCTGAGAAGAGCCTTGGTCCGCTCCCTGTTCGCTGCGAAATTGTCGTCAACAAAAAATACGTGCGCCTTTCTTGATGCCGCCCCCCCTATTTCTTCCATTACCCTGTCCATGGATTTAAAGCGGTATGCCCTGCCGAACATCTGGATTACCGAGCAGAACCTGCAGCCGAAGGGACAGCCTCGGGAAGTGGCGATGGGGATGTACGTCCTTTTTCCCCAGTTGTGCACGAGGGTGAAATCAGGAATGGGCGCGGAATCCAGGTCCCGGACAAGGGGACGGTCAGGGTTATGAACAAAGGCATCACCCTTCCTGAAAGAGAGGCCCTTGATATCATCGAGAGGAATGCCTGATTCAAGATGCTCCAGGAGTTCAACCAGGGTCTCTTCCCCTTCACCCCTTACCACATAGTCTGCGTAGCGAAGGCTTTCTTCCGGAAGGAACGTGGGGTGCGGACCTCCCATGACGACCGGAATGCCCATGGAACGGTATCTCTTTGCCAGATGGAAGGCCCTTGTCGCCGTTGAGGTGATGGAGGAGATACCGATGATGTCGGCCGTTTTCAGCTCTTCCCAGTCAGGCTCTGCAATATCTTCGATAAAGGCCTTTGAGCTGTATCCTTTCTTCTGGAGGATGGTTGCAAGAAGGATGGTGCCGAGACGGGGCAGGGGTGTCCTGCTATAGATGTGAGCGCCAGGCGACATGGCCTCGATGAAATGGATGGTCTTGATCGGTACGCCCCTTTTGAGGATTATACCATATTTACATGTCCGCTTGCCTGCTCCTCCATGGAAAATATCCTGCCGCAGAGACACTGAAGGTTCCCGTCAGCCAATTCTTTGAAGGGCGAATCCGATTCGCCGAGTTTGTACCCCTCGTCATCTCTCTTGCACGAGGGGCATACAATGATATCGTCCGGATAACAGCCTGTGCACACGGCGCTTCTATCTGGATTTCTTCGCGGTCTTCTTCTTTGCGGCCGGTTTCTTCCTGGAAGCGACCTTCTTCGCCGCGACCCTTTTCGCCACTTTCTTTGTCGCCTTCTTCACCGCTTTTTTCCCCGGCTTCCCGGCTGCAGAGGATACCTCGGTCACCTCCATGCCGCAACAGTAAATAGGGGTCAATTGGGTGTCGGGCATTTCGGTAACAACGATTTCGCAGCCGCATTCATTACACTCATAGGTAACCATTCTTGCCATAACGATTCCTCCTTTACGCGTTGTTA
>JAMCQB010000134.1 GCA_023382175.1 Nitrospirota bacterium
AGGAAGGTCTGCTTTATGGAAGGCGATTCCCTTGCAAAGACATTTAATACCCTTCATATGAGATATTCACAGTACATCAACTCAAGGCAAGAAAACAGAGGACATCTATGGCAGGGACGCTTCTTTTCCTGTGCGCTCGACGAAAGACATCTCTACGCTGCTATGCGATATGTAGAAAATAATTCTGTGAGGGCGCGTATTGTTAAGAAGGCTGAAGATTGCCAATGGTCGAGTGCTTGCGCTCATGTAAGAGGAAAGATGGATAAGGTTTTAGCAGATGACTGTTATATGGTTGTAAGAATAAAAGATTGGTCAGCATATCTCAGGGAGAAAGAGGATACAGTATTAGTCGAGGATATTCGGCAAAGCACAAAGACAGGTCGCCCATGTGGAGACGACAGGTTTCTAATGAAGATAGAGAATTTGCTCGGAAGAAAACTAACTGCCTTGCCGAAAGGAAGACCTCGCAAAACAAAATAAATGGTCGCTGTCCCTATTTATCCTATTAGGACACCTTGCCTCTTGAAACGCCGGAAGAGACACTTCAAAAGGCGTATCAAAATATAAGAGGCGACTTGGCCGCAGAAATACTGAAAAAATAAAAGGCAATTCACCGCAGTTTTTGAAAGACTTGTGGTTGACATCATGGTAGCTCTAGGCTACGGTGGCTCCCGTGTCGATGCTGGTAAATCCATTGGTCAAAGCGGAGACGAAGGCATAGACGGAATAATAAAAGAAGACAGACTCGGACAGGACGTAATCTACCTTCAAGCAAAAAGATGGGACGGAACTGTCGGGCGTCCAGAAATCCAGAAATTTGTCGGCGCACTTCACGGCAAAAGAGCAAAGAAAGGCGTTTTCATAACAACCGGTCGCTTTTCCGACGATGCCGTCAAGTACGTCGAAAGCATCGACCCAAAAGTCATACTTATCGACGGTCGCACTCTCTGTGAATTAATGATCGACTACGGTCTTGGCACAGCAACTACGGCAAAATACGAAATAAAGAGAATTGACTCCGACTATTTTGCAGAAGAGTGAGGTCTGTAGCGGGAAAAGACATTTTTCTGCTGCTTGTATATAATTAAATATGCCGACGATCAAGGGAATCTCGGGACCATATCGCTTTTTCTTCTACAGCTTTGATTGTAACGAGCAAATGCATGTGCATGTTCAAAGAGAGAATATGCTTTGTAAATTTTGGCTGAACCCTGTTGAATTGGCGAAGAATAGGGGTTTTGCGCCGAAAGAACTTAATACTATTGGGGAAAAGATCAGAAACAACAAAGACAAAATAATGGAGGCATGGCATGAGCACTGCGGCGAAATTGCAAGAAGTAAGAATTAAAGAAATAAAAGTCACTGAGGACACAATTACGGCCCAGCTTGTTGACGGTCGCATAATCAGTGTTCCGCTTGCATGGTCATGGCGGTTGTCCGAGGCCACGCCTAAACAGCGCGCAAATTACAGAATAATAGGAGACGGCGACGGTGTGCATTGGCCGGACATTGATGAAGATATCAGTGCGGAAGGTCTGCTTTATGGCATTCCGGCTCGACGCCCTCAGAAACACAATCAAAATCAAATTAATACGAAAAGGCCAACAAAGGCATCGAGAGGGACGCGGGAATAGCCGTCTTTCTTTTTCATTCTTGCCTCTGTGCTCCCGCGCCCCTCATGCCCGGCGTGTGTGCCGGACATGGCACAGAACTTACGGGGTGAAAGTCCCCGTGCCAGGTAGAAGCAGAGCCGAAGGCAAGGAGAAGGGCAAGGGCGTTGTCGTGAGGCAAGGTCTGGAGGAAGCCCAATCCGAAGATGCGGGGCGACGAACAGGAACCGGATATGAGGTGTGGTACACTCAGGACGAGCCGGCACGTGACGGCGAAGACCTCCATCTGCGAAAAGGTGTGCTTTATAAATCCGGCGTTCACGCATTGAAGGTTTTGTGTCTTACTCCGGGAGGTCTGCCAGCCGTGCAGTAGGACGATCATGAGACGAATGCCGGATAGGTTCACCCGGAAGAACAAGAACCAGGCGCATCCGTAGTTGCCGACGGATACGAGTCCGCAAAGGAGACACAAAAGAGGCAACGACTCATGAGACGACTAACAGCAGCCGCAATCGGTAACGTATGCGGTGAGCGGGCAGAAGTCAGCAGAGGGCATAGTAGTCCCGGCCTTACGGGATGAAGGCCCGAACGGTACCCCGAGAGGGGATTAAATGAGAGGAGAAGTCACCATGTCGATGAATCAGGGTAATGCATCCGACCAGGATGAAACCGTGGTTGGAGAGACGGGAAAAGACGCTCCGGTAGTCTGTGGAAACCTTATGGAGCGCGTAGTGGAGAGGGGCAACCTTATCGCTGCGCTGAGGAAAGTTGAACGCAATGGAGGGAGTCCGGGTATCGACGGGATGGCCGTCGAAGAACTGCGGGACTACCTCAGAGAACACTGGCCGGAGATCAAGGGAGAGTTGCTGAGGGGCGAGTATAAGCCCATGCCGGTAAAGCGGGTAGAGATACCCAAGCCCGGTGGCGGGATACGCTGTCTTGGCATACCGACCGTGCTAGATCGATTTATCCAGCAGGCGACGTTGCAGATATTGCAGGTGCAATGGGATGGGGGCTTTTCCGACCACAGCTTCGGTTTTCGACCTGGACGGTCGGCCCACCAGGCGATTGAACGAGCCCTGAGCTATCTCCGAAAGGGATACAGATGGGTGGTTGATATCGACCTGGAGAAATTCTTCGACCGGGTGAATCACGACAAACTGATGAGCCTGGTAAAAGAGCGGGTAAGCGACATAAGGGTGCTGAGGCTGATCAACCGCTATCTCAATAGCGGTGCAATAATCGGGAATGTATACCATCCGACGGGAGAAGGCACGCCGCAGGGTGGGCCGCTCTCTCCGCTACTTGCAAACCTGCTGCTGGACCGATTGGATAAGGAACTCGAACGCCGGGGGCATCGTTTTGCGAGATACGCAGATGATTGCAATATCTACGTCAGGAGCAAGCGAGCCGGGCAACGGGTAATGGCCGGTGTGACACGATACCTTTCGCAGAAGCTGCGGCTCAAGGTAAATGCGCTCAAGAGCGCGGTGGCCCGACCGTGGCAGCGGACGTTTCTCGGCTTTACGCTCACCTACAGTTGTAAGAGTGTGGTGAGCGGCAAGGCGGTGAAGCGGTTCAAAGAAGAAGTGCGGCGACATACCTTCAGGACGAGGGGCGTGTCGGTCAAAAACGTGGTATCGACAATGCGGCGCTACCTATTGGGATGGAAGGCGTACTTTGGATTTTGCGAAAGCAGATCGATATTGAAGGAGCTGGATTCATGGGTAAGACGCCGCCTTCGCTGTTATCTTTGGAAGCAGTGGGGGAAGGGCGGATATCATGAATTGCGCAGGCGGGGAGTGAGCCGGGATCTTGCCTGGAACACGGCAAAGTCGGCGCACGGACCCTGGAGATTAAGCCGGAGTCCGGCCCTGGCGTTTGCGCTTCCGGCCCGATACTTTGCGTCAATAGGACTGCCCAGTCTCCAGGAGATGACCATGGGACAGCTAAATCAACCGAACCGCCGAGGTACGTGATCCGTATGCCAGGTGGTGTGGGAGGGGCGAAGCCGAGAGGCTTCCCCCTATCCCGATTGGGCACCAAGAAAGGACGAATCATGAAACGAATCGCAGTGTTGAAGGTAGTCGTCATTCATGGTGGTGAAATCCTATTCTAAATAAACGTTCGTCCCGCGGCATACTGAAATCAACGATAACTCGCAAGAAAAATATGCAAAGACCTTGGCATAAAGCCAATGAAGTAAGTCCTAACAAATAACTCCTGCGGATGGCAGTGCTTCTCATCTCTTCTTCTGCACTTCGCCGATCATAGGCACAAAGGCGACTGATGTGATCTGCTCAAGATCAAGTTCCCCCTTCTTCTTCACTGCCAGCGTCAGGGTCTGGAAGTAGACAGTGCTCCCAAGAGGGATAATTAACCGGCCGTTGTCCTTTAACTGTTTGATGAGCGGCGGCGGGATATGGTTTGCCGAGGCGGTGATAATGATTGCATCAAAGGGCGACTGATCCTCCCATCCGAAATACCCGTCTCCGTACTTCACCCTTATATTCCTGTACCCCAATTCCTTCAGCCTGTTTTCGGCCTTCTCGGCAAGTCCTTTCCGGATCTCGATGGTATATACGTCCTTTACCAGCTCTGCAAGGACTGCTGCCTGGTATCCTGAACCAGTGCCTAGCTCCAGCACCCTGTCCGTAGGTTTCAACCTGAGGGCCTCTGTCATCAGAGCAACCACATAGGGCTGGGAAATGGTCTGGCCTTCACCGATGGGGAGGGGATAGTCTTCATACGCCTTGTCCCTGAGAGAAGCATCGACGAACAGATGCCTCGGCATCTTCCCCATCACCTCCAGGACCTTTTTATCTCTTATGCCCCTGCCTTTGAGATCATGTTCCACCATAAGCAGACGTCTCTTGTCGTCCGAATCTCCGGGGTAGGCCAGAAAAGCAGGCAAGAGCGAGAAAGCCATGAGGAGAAGGTGAAACATTTTTCTGTTTGTCATTGTCATCCCGTCACAAGAAATGAGACAGGCTCTCCATCAGCCTGCATAACACAAAGGATTCCGGGCTGCCGGGAGCCTGTTCGAAAATGTACCCCAATCGCCTGTCTCATGCAGGGGGGGGAATGCGCTATTTTAACTTCTTGATGAATTCCTCTATGGGCACGGCTGCCAGGGTCAGGAGTTGGACAGAACCCCTTGCACCGAGTTCCACAGACATCTTCATAACCGTATCAATATCAGGGGCTTCAACAATATTCACAAAATCGTACTGACCGAGTACCGCATATTGCTTATGAACCTTCACCCCCATGCGCTCGATCTCCTTGTCAACCTCAAGGATCCTCTCAGGTTTCTGTTTGATGGTCTTGCGTCCCTCGTCAGTGAGAGTGCTCAAAATAACAAAGTAAGCCATAACATCCTCCTTTCGTAAGGCAATAGCCTTATTTTTTCCAAATTTACCGCTGCCTCGCTGCGGCGTCCTTCTATCTTTATACCCCTTTTGAGAGGTATTGTCAACGGATGCATTTTTTTTGCTTGACAAGAACTATTCTAATGTGATATAAATTATCAGTTGAGAATTGATATTGAGAAGATGATATGGAAAAATATAAGAAAATAGGGATAAAACTGACGCCCCAGAGGCTGGCGATCCTGGATTTTCTTGACGGGAACAAGGATCATCCCTCTGCAGAGGAGATATACAGGGAAGTATCGAAGAGGTTTCCCACCATGTCTTTCGCAACGGTTTACAATACCCTTGAGGCTTTGGCGGAGCGCGGCAACATACTGGAGTTGACCATTGACCCTCATAAAAAGAGGTTTGATCCGAACACAGAGCTCCACCACCACCTCATCTGCACGAAATGCAAAAGGATCGAAGATGTCCATACCCATTTTGAGCTTGCTGTCCCAGGTATGCACAGAAAAGGATTTGAGGTGACGGGCAACCACGTGGCGTTTTATGGAATATGCCCGGCATGCAGCCACAGAACCTGAAGGGGAACCGGATGGAGAAGAAAATAATGTCAAAAAGAATTGTTGTGATCTTGTCATTGCTCGTTGCGCTGTCAGTGAGCGGCTATCTCTCTTTCTCGGATGACTATCCTGCCAAGTTCAGATGGATTCCGGAAAAAGAAGGGGCAGGAATATCTGAAGTGATCCCAGGCAGCGCACTGGTTGTGCCCTTCGAATTTTTTGTGGAGAAGGGGATATCCCAGGTGAAGATCGAGATTACAGACGAGAACCTGAAAAAAATGGGGGTATTTCTTTCTGACTCAGTGGTAACCGTGGAAAACGGCAAGGCCTATGCAAAGGCTTATTTCACCCTGGAGAAGGATGCGCCTCCCCGGCGGTATTCCCTTGAAATCATCGCCAGGGATGCTGCTACGGAAAAGGTCATCGGCAAGGGGTCGATACCCTTTGCGGTCTATCCCTATTTTTATAACACGCTGAAATGCTCGTGCTAAGGAGGTGATACACATGGCGGTATTCAGATGCAGCAGCTGCGGCGCCACGAAGGAGGGAAGATGTAAACCCCAGAAATGTCCCGGCTGCGGTGAAAAAGGGACGATGGCGAAATCTTAACATTCTTTATGATTTCGGATATTAACAAGAGTCTTTGACTCGCAATAAAAAATTCATCAAGAGGTGGAACAATGAGTGAGAATTGTTGTGGATTACGGGTTGGACAGATGGTTCCGGACTTTACCATGGATACCTATGAGCCTACAAAAGGGGATTTCGGAGAGATAAAGCTCGAAACACTGAAGAAGGCGGGGAAATGGACCGTCCTCTTTTTTTATCCCGCTGACTTCACCTTTGTCTGAGCTACCGAGTTTGCTGATCTGGCAGATCAGTACGAGAATATCAAGAGTGCCGGCGCCGAGCTGATTACGGTGAGCACCGATACAAAATTTGTTCATCTTGCCTGGCAAAAAGAAGAAAAGCTCCTGGAGAAGGTGAAATACCCCATGGGAGCGGATCGCACCGGCAAACTTTCAAAGCTCTTCGGTGTTTACGACGAAGAGACAGGGCTGGCGCTGAGGGGGACATTCATCATCAGCCCCCAGGGCAAACTCCTCGGATATGAGGTGAACTTCTACAACGTAGGCAGAAATTCAGAGGAACTCCTGAGAAAGATACAGGCAAATGCATACCTTGCGACCTACGGCGAAGAGGCATGTCCCGCACGGTGGAAGCCCGGTGAGAAGACCCTCAAACCATCGGCCAAGATGGTCGGCAAGGTCTATGAAGCACTGAAATAACAGGATAAGGAGGACTGACTATGTGCATGGCACACGAAATGAACTGCAGCTGTGGCAACGGCATGGCAGGGTTTAACTTCAAGCATGAAATAATGTCAGGAGATATCATAAGCAGGATTTACTGTCCGGGATGCTCCCGCGATATCACGTTTGACCCAGGGACAATGGTTGCCGACAACGGCTGGGTCATAGAATATGATATGGAGATCGCCCGGTTTCAGTCCCACAAGTTAACGGTGAAGCCTGACGAGGTGACACCGGACTTTATTTTTGACGAGGGCTACTGCACCTGGCGGGGCGTCTACCCCACAGACCACATCGACAGCGTCCTGGAGAGGACAGAGATAATGAAACTGGCGAAGATAAACCCCAGAAAATACCTTGAAGAAATGAAGGAGTGGGCCAATACAAGGATGGAGCGGCTCTCGCAGGAAGGATGGAGGAAGGCACGTGACAACAAGGTCGGAGTTTAAGGAAAAATCCGCATGTGCTGATAAGTATGCGCCGGCGCCGGAATGCATCTCATGCCCACAATGCGGAGAAGAGCTGGAAATCTGGTCAGATGAGGAGGACGCTACCTGTTCCCGCTGCGGCCGGCGTATCCAAAGATAACCCCCGGTGGTTGTCTGAATGAAAAGGGGAAGCGGCTCAAGCCGCTTCCCCTTTTTTGCCGACAGAGAATCGACCGTTGATTTTTTAAATATCGTAATAGAGGAAGAACTCATAGGGATGGGGCCTGAGTCTCAGGGCATCCATTTCCTTCGTCCTCTTGTAGCTGATCCATGTCTCGATGGCATCCTCGGTGAAGACATCTCCCTTTTTCAGGAATTCATGGTCTGCCTCGAGGTTGTTCAGCGCCTCATCAAGGCTCGCCGGCATTGTGGGCACCGATGCCAGTTCCTCGGGTCCCAGCTCGTAAATATCCTTGTCAAGGGGCTCACCCGGGTGTATCTTGTTCTCAATACCATCCAGTCCTGCCATCAGCATTGCAGCAAAGGCAAGGTATCCATTGCAGGAGGGGTCGGGGAACCTGACCTCAGCTCTCTTTGCCTTGGGGCTCGGGGAATAGGTCGGTATCCTTATGCATGCTGAACGGTTTCTCGCAGAGTACGCAAGATTCACCGGGGCCTCAAAACCGGGGGTTAATCTCTTATAGGAGTTCGTGGTGGGGTTCGTTAATGCCGCAAGGGCAGGTGCGTGTTTGAGGATTCCTCCTATGTAGTAGAGGGCAAGCTCACTCAACCCTGCGTAGCCGTTGCCTGCAAAGAGGGGTTTTCCGGCCTTCCATATGCTCTGGTGAACATGCATACCTGAGCCGTTGTCGCCGAATATCGGCTTCGGCATAAAGGTGACCGTCTTGCCGTGCCTCTTCGCCACGTTCTTGATGATGTATTTGAAGAGCATGAGCTTGTCCGCCATCTTCACCAGGGAGTCAAACCGCATATCGATCTCAGCCTGGCCCGCTGTGGCGACCTCATGGTGCTCCCTTTCAATATAAATGTCACATTTCAGCATCTCCATGACCATCTCTGTCCTGAGGTTCACTAGGCTGTCAGTGGGCGGCACAGGGAAATATCCTTCCTTGTGCCGCGGCTTGTAGCCGAGGTTCGGGTTCTCATCCCGGCCTGAATTCCAGATACCTTCCACAGAATCCAAGAAATAGTATCCGCTGTGGGAGTTCTGATCAAATTGAATGTTGTCGAAGATGAAGAATTCCGCCTCGGGTCCGAAATACGCGGTATCCCCTATCTTTGTGGATTTCAGATAGTTCTCGGCCTTCTGGGCGATGTATCTCGGATCCCTGCTATAGTATTCCTTCGTGATAGGGTCGACAATATTACAGATCAGGCTTATAGTCGGATACTCCATGAAAGGATCCATAAAGGCCGTAGCTGCATCAGGGATGATGAGCATGTCCGACGTATGGATGGCCTGCCATCCCCTTATGGAAGAACCGTCAAAACCAAGCCCCTCCTCAAATATCTCTTCCCTCAGTTCTGCAATGGGTACTGCGAAATGCTGCCAGATTCCAGGAAAATCAAGGAACTTGAAATTCGCCATCACTGCCTTGTTCTCCTGCGCCATTTTGATTACATCCTTTGGTGTCATTTCTTCCTCCTTATTGTATTAGGTTCAGGTCAAGGCTGAGGTCAAGAATTTGAAGCTTTTTAATGCTTGACCTTAACCTCAACCTTGACCTGTAGTTTATACTGCCGCTTCTCCCCGTTCGCCTGTCCTTATCCTTATCACATCTTCTATGGGATACACGAATATCTTGCCGTCTCCTATCTTGCCCGTCTTGGCAACCTTCTCTATGGTATCCACAACCTTCTCTGCAAGGCCGTCAGAGGTTACGATCTCGATCTTGATCTTCGGAATGAAGTCAATGACGTACTCCGCTCCCCTGTAAAGCTCAGTGTGCCCCTTCTGTCTTCCGAACCCCTTCACCTCGGTGACCGTCATCCCCTGAATGCCGATCTCATTTAATGCGTCTTTCACTTCATCAAGCTTGAAAGGCTTTACGATCGCCTCAACCTTCTTCATCTCTCACCTCCTGTTCCTTCAAAAAAGTTATTGAGTATCAGGTCATTGAGTCGCTTGGGAGAAAAGGCCCTATTCTTTCTGCTTAATTACTTCATGACCCGGTAACTTTATCACTAAGAAATGCTTTATAGAAGTTCATGGCCCTGCCCGCATAGTCTTCATAAATAGCCTCGGTGAGCTTCCGTAATTCATCTCGGTCCACCGGCTCATCCTTAAGCCATTCATAGATCATCTCCTTCTTCACCTCGATATGAAACTGAAATGCATAGGCATTGTTGCCGTAACGGAACGCCTGGTTGGGATAGAGTGCAGACTTTGCAAGACGGACCGCTCCCGAAGGGACATCAAAGGTCTCCCCGTGCCAGTGGAACACCCTGAACCTCTTCCAGAAATCGCCGGCCCTGGGATGCACTGCAAGCTTCTTCATCAGGGGGTCCCTGATTCCATCCTCCGTGAGTTCGATCTCATACCATCCTATTTCCTTTTCAGGTCCCACGTAGACCTCTGCGCCCAGGGCCTTTGCCATTATCTGGGCGCCGAGGCAGACGCCGAAGACCCTCTTGCCCCCGGCAATGAACTCCTTCACCAGCTCCCTCTCTCTTTTTATGTAGGGATATATCTCCTCTTCATTCACACTCATGGGGCCTCCCATCATAACGAGGGTGTCGAATTCATCTGGATGAGGGACCGCTTCCTTTTCCAGTTCAACAATCCGGTACGGTATCCCCTGCTCCCGCAGAAAATCCTCAATGGTCCCCGGCCCTTCGGTCGATACATTCTTCAGAATTAAGACAGACATATGGCATAGTAATATCAATTACTGTGCCAGGCGCTTCCATTGGGAAAATAAGGATATTTTTTATCAGCAGGAAGCCGTATGCCTAATTATTAGGCAGCAGGTGATGAAAAAAGAGGCAAATTGGTGTCTCAAATAACTATGTTTTCTCAGGTCGGTCCTGTGGAAGCAGGAATCCAGGAAAAAAGACTGGATTCCGGGTCAAGCCCGGCATGAGTGCGCCTGAGAGTGTGCGAGGTCAGAGGGGTGAAAGTCCCCCCCAGGCATACGCTCTCCGGCCTGTAACCAAACGTAACTGCGTC
>JAMCQB010000010.1 GCA_023382175.1 Nitrospirota bacterium
GATGACCCCTTTGACCCTCATGCCGGGCTTGTAATCTGCCGGGATCTCTATCTTCGTGCTGTCGATCCTCCTGAGTTTTTCGATGCCCATAAGACCACCTCCCTTCAGTCAGGCTGAGGTCAAGGCTAAGGTTAAGAAGAGTGGAAAAGTCCTCCTCGACCTCGGCCTTAACCTTGACCTTCTGCTCTCAAATATCAAAAATAATATTTGTCACCCATTGTCCTTCCTTTTTCTCTATGCTGAGTTGATGGTAGGTTGCTGCCTTGATGAGTAACCT
Source organism: Nitrospirota bacterium (assembly GCA_023382175.1). Classification (GTDB taxonomy): domain Bacteria; phylum Nitrospirota; class Thermodesulfovibrionia; order Thermodesulfovibrionales; family UBA9159; genus JAMCQB01. Next base: position 278 of record JAMCQB010000010.1, read on the forward strand.
TTTTTCGTGCCTTTCGGGGTCGAAATCCTCCCCTGATACGCGGGCAGAGATCTTATTATTAAGGAAGGCTGCTATGCGTATGGTTTTCCCCACGAATCCATAGGTATCGAAATGGAATATCAGCTCGTTGAGCCATGACACAAGGAGTCCTTCCAGGGAGTGACTCTCGATGTCCAGCGCGATATGCCTTTCTTCCCTGACGGCCGAAGGGTCGGTGATGAGGCTGTACATTCCCATGGCCGCATTGACGAAAAGGTCTTCAAGAGATTCCCCGTAAGCCCTGATCCCCGCATCTCCTGAAATGTCGATCATCTCGAAGGTCTTCATATTTAAAGGGTATCATCTGGCAGGGGAACAGTCAAATGACGGGAAGCATCATGAAAGAAAACAATTTCGTTACACGTTACGCGTGACGCGTCACGGGTTACGGCACCGGAACTACTATACAAACTTCCTGAGCGATTCCCGGTAGGTGATCGGCTTGAACCCGAAGAGTTTTTCCACTGACGTTACATCACAGATGTTATCCAGACTGAGGAGCTTCAGCTGTTCGGAAGTCACTGAGGGTATTTTCTTCCTGAGAAACTTGCCGAGTCCCTGTGCGATGCCGACGAAGGGAACCCCTGCCCGCACAAAACTCATGGGCATGTGGATGAGCGGTTTTTTTATTCCCATGACTTCCATAAGCTGAGTGACGATCTCGTTATACGTCAGATGTTCGGGTCCCCCGAATTCATAGGTCGTTTCCGCGGCTTCGGGGTGATTGATGACTGTCATGAAACACTTCACCCAGTCATTGACATCCATGGGCTGGGATTTTGCGTTCCCATCCCCCGGAACAGCCACCACAGGACCAAGACGCACAAGCTCCATCAACTTTTCCGTGAAACCGTCCTTTTCGCCGATGATCAGGGAAGGCCTGAATATGGTGCAGGGGATGCCGCTTTTCTTTACAATCTCCTCGGCCTCGGCCTTTGTCCTCTGATACCGGGAAGAAGAATTCAATGATGCTCCCAGGGCTGACTGGTAAAAGAAATGCCTGACCCCGGAGCGTTTTGCCTCTTCGACCATATTTCTTGTGCCTTGCACATGGACTCTCTCAAAGGAGATATCACCCCTGTCTTCGATAATGCCCACCAGATGGACGACCTTATCAATCCCGTCCATGCTTCCCCTGAGGGTTTCACTGTCGAGGATATCGCCGATAAAGGCATCGAGGCCTCTCTCCCTGCAGAAGGCAGCCCGTCCCGATGTCCTCGCCAGGCAACGGATATTATATCCCCTCTTTTCCAACGTCTCGATGAGATGCCTGCCGATGAAACCGGTTCCGCCGGTGATGAAGATGGTTGTTTTATCTTTGCTGTTCATGTTCAGCCAAAAGGGAAGAATATGCGAGACACAAATTCCCCGATAGGGATAGCATCTTTTTGTCATTCCGCACTTGATGCGGAATCCAGTCTTTTCTGGATTCCTGCTTTCGCAGGAATGACATGCTGGGCTGTTTGTCCAAGTTTTGATACCCTACAGTCTTGTCGCAAGGTCATTCATTACTGCGTCAAAGGACTTCCGTAAAGGGCCTTCTCTCTACCAGATGAGGCGGCCCCTTCTGTTTGCCCAGCAGGACAGGCCCACCTCCACGAGGTACGCTTCAGGATGCCTGTGATTGATGCCTATCTTTACTCCTATGGCTGTGGTGTTCCCGCCGTTCCCCAGGGGGCCTATCCCCAGCGTATTTACTTCATTGAGAAGCCGCTGTTCCAGTTCTTTGATCACAGGGTATTCGCTCTCGTCCGAGAGTTTTCTGAAGAGCTGGTGGGCTGCAAGGACAGCGACCTGGTCCCGGGTTCCACCGATCCCCACCCCTATGGTATAGGGCGGGCAGCCTTTCCCCCCCGCCTCTTTTACGCAATCAAGCGCGCATTTCCTGACCCCATCGAGATTCCGCCCGGCGTTGAGTTCCTCCACAGGCAGGCTGTAAGTCCGGCCATAGTTCTCGCATTCACCGGCCCTGAGCATGAGGTCCACGGTGAGGGTATCATCAGGCGCCTCCGAAAGATAGATCACGGGGAACCCGAGACCGGTGTTATCTCCGGAATTCTCACCGGTGAGTATGTCTACAGCGCTGAGGCCCAGAGGCACTTTCTGTGTGGCGATGGCAGTAGCCTCCCGGATAGTGTTCGTTATCTCTGTATGGCTCAACCCCCGGGGGACCTTTACTTTAAAGGTCGGAATACCGGTATCGATACAGGCAGGTCGCGGGGTCTGTCTTGACTTCTGAATGGTGAGAGCGATTTTTGATAGGGATTCCCTTGCCTCGGGGTTTTCTTCAGAGGAAAGAGCCTTCTTCATGGCTTCTTCCACATCAGGAGGGATGGATGTGGCAACTTTCTTATACAGCTCTACAATTCCGTCACGGAGTTTCAGCATGTTCCATCCTTGTCAAGGAATCAAAGTTTCTTCAATTATATCATATCTTCACCGATAACAATCTTACCGCAGATATTTTTCGAATACCCCTCTCACTGATGTTCGTTTCATCTCCACATGTCTCAGGAGTTCGTCGCCGTTTCTGAAGCCCATGAACTCCGCCGAATCATCAACGGTCGCGCCCGTCTTCCTGAGAACGGGTTGTCCCCTTAATCTCAGGAAGCTCTCCAAACTCCTGTAGAACAGGTATGCATCACATAAAAGTTCTGCCTCCTCTTTCGCTATGACGTCAGCCGCATCCAGACGTTTGACGGCATCAAGGGTCCCCTGGACTGTGAGTCCTCTGTGTTGTTCACAATGGATCAGCTGGAGGTATTGAATGGTAAATTCCAGCTCTTCTATTCCTCCAGGCCCGAGCTTTATGTCATACCCCTCCCGCTCTTTCGAGAGTTCCCGCTGGATTCTTTCCCGCATTCCCCTGATGTCGGCGGCAGGCACTTCCTTTCCTTTTTCCGAGAGGGTCTTTCCCCTCATCTCCATGAAACATCTGCCCGTGAGCATGTCGCCGCCCAGGGGCCTTGCCTTGAGGAGGGCCTGAAACTCCCAGAAGTGAGCTCCGCCGGAATAATAGCGGTCAAGTGCATCCAGGGTTGTGACAAGGGGGCCTTTTGTGCCGTCAGGACGCAGCCTCACATCCACCCGGTATGCGATTCCGTCCTTTGTATATGATGTCAGCAGGCGTATAAGGCGCTGCGCCGCCTTCACATGGCTGTCGCTTATATCCCTGCTGCATGCGAAAACCAGGTCGAGGTCTGAATCAAAGGTGATCTCCCTTCCTCCGGCTTTTCCCATACCGATGGCAGCGACCCCGTTTTTTACCAGTTCATCAGTGCAGACAGAGACCACCGCCTCGGCAGCCTTGCTCAACCCTTTTACGAGCCTTACGGTATCGATCTTCTTCTCCAGGAACAGGGTCCCCAGTCTTATTTCCTCTGACTGACGCAGTATCCTGATGGAGTCAGGAAGCGGCGTTCCCGACGCTATGGTCTCCCTGAGTTCCCGCTTCAGGGATGCCAGGGTTTTTTTGAGGAACAGCTCGTGCCCGAGGAGTTCAAGGTACTCGGGCCGCTTCATGATATTCTTCAGCAGGTATTCACTCCGGGAAAAAATCCGGGTGAGGGTGGGGATGAGGCTTTTATTTTTTTTGAACAATTCCAGATACGATTCCTCGGATGCAAGGAGCGTTGCGAAAGACTGGAGGTTATGAATGGCGGTGTCGGGATTCTTGGTTTCGAGGGCCTCATGGAGAAAGGCGGGGAGGATCTCGCTCAGGAGCCTCCTGCCGCGGAGGGTCTGGAACCCAAAGATCGCATCCTTTATGTGGATGATGTTCCTCACCGCCTTTTCCGGATCCTTGAGGGGATATGCGGCAAGGACTTCCTTGAGTTCACCCAGGGACAGGTCTTCGCTGAAAAAGAGCGAGGTCTCCACGGGTGTCTTCTTTTTCTCTCCCATAAAAAGGGAATCGTAGATGTTCCTCACCATCTTTCTTCTGCCTTCAAGTTCCTTCAGGAACCACATGGCGTCGGGATGCCCCATTTTCCTGCCCAGGGCAGTGAGTTCGTTCTTGTCAGCGGGGATTGAATGGGTCTGGAGGTCGTTCAGCTGCTGCAGTCTGTGCTCGAGCTTTCTCAGAAATATATAGTTGTCATTCAGGATGGAGTAGTCTTCATGTCCGATGAGGTTTTTCTGGAGGAGCCGGTGGAGGCCCATCAGGATGCCCCTTTCCCGGAGCAGCGGCTCTTTCCCGCCGTAGATGAGCTGGAGGGCCTGTACAAAGAATTCTATTTCACGGATTCCGCCATAGCCCCGCTTTATGTCGTCTTTCTTGAAGGCAGCGTCGATCTTTGTCTTCATGCGCCGTATCTCGTCGATGGCGCTGAAGTCGAGATATTTCCTGTAGATGAAGGGCCTGATCATCCCGGTGAAAGCCTTGCCCAGATCCACATCCCCTGCATCGGGCCTTGCCCTCAGAAGGACCGCCCTTTCCCAGGCCATGCCCCATGATTCGTAGTATATTTCATAGGCGGAGAGGGATTGGGCGAGACTTCCCCTCTGTCCTTCCGGCCTGAGTCTCAGGTCGACCCTGTACACGAAGCCGTCTTCAGTATTCATGGAAAGGAATTTGTTCAGCTGTTCTCCCAGCTTGCAGTAATATTCATGGTTGCTGATCCTGTTCTTCATAATGCCGCCGGAGGTCATAATGCCGCTGGTCTCGCCCTGTTCTGTTCCGTACACGTAGAGAAGGTCGATATCGGAGCTGAAGTTCAGTTCGTTCCCTCCGAGCTTCCCCACGGCAATAACGGCGAAGGCGTCATCCTTCGGCTCGCCGTAGGTCTCTTTCATCCGGCTCTCCAGAACCTTCACCGACTCTTCAAGGATCACATCGGCCAGGAGGCTCAATTCAGACATGGCGTCCACGATATCCGTAATATTGAGGATGTCCCTCAGAGTGAGCAGCAGGAGTATCCTTTTCTTGAATCTGCGGACAGCGCCCAGGAGCGCTTCCCTTGATGGGGGCAAAAGCGGCTGCATCTCCTCCCGGAGGGATGCGGCAAGGGCTTCCTTCAGAACAGGCTTATGGAGTTTCCCCAGGTTTTCAAAAAGCGCGTCGGGATGGGACGAGGCAAAGTTCGCAAGAAACTGGCTGATACTGAAGAGAAGGGAAACCTGCCTCAGGTTCCCTTCCAGGGCCTCCATCAGTTCCGGATTTGCATCGCAGAAGGAACAGAGGTTATGATAGGCTCTTTCCGGGTCAGGGGTGGATAATGCGGCGTCCCTAAGTTTTTTGTCGAGCATCATCACCACCCTCTGTTACTAATGCGGATTAGTGAGGGCACATGCAAATGGAGATCCGTCATGCCGGACTTGATCCGGCATCCAGTGTCTTTTCTGGATTCCCGCCTTCGCGGGAATGACAGGAAGGAGGCCTTACTTATGAACTTCCTAGTTATCAACGGTACTGACTTTCGGAGTCTTTCCCTTGCTACGGGTTGCGGAACTTTCACGCTCCCACAATCTCGGATCAAGGGCGTCCCTGAGGCCTTCACCCACGAGGTTGTAACTGAGGACCGTGACAAGGATGGCGAGGCCGGGGAAGAGGGAGAGCCACCACGCAACCTCGATATTGTCTTTGCCTGCAGTAAGGATATTGCCCCAACTGGGGTTAGGCGGCTGGACTCCAAGCCCGAGGAAGGAGAGTCCTGATTCGGTGAGTATAGCGCCTGCAACCCCGAAGGTGGCTGCAACAAAGACCGGGGCCAGGGCATTGGGGAGTATATGCTTGAACATAAGTCTCAGATTCCCGGCGCCCAGGGCCTTCGCCGCCACGACAAAATCCCTCTCCCGCAAGGTCAGAAACTCCGCTCTCACAAGCCTTGCCACATCCATCCATCCGGTAAATCCTATGACCGCCATGATGGTATAGATACTCGGCTCCAGTATGGCGATCACCGCCAGGATGAGAAAGAATGTGGGGAAGGCAAGCATGATGTCCACGAACCTCATGAGGAGCGCATCTATTTTCCCGCCGTAAAAGCCGGCGATGGATCCGACAATCGTTCCCACCAGGATGGCGAGGCTCACAGCGATGAACCCCACCTTCAGAGAGACCCTGCTGCCCCAGATCATCCTCGAAAGCACGTCCCTGCCAAGCTCATCCGTGCCAAAGGGATGCGCCAATGACGGCGGGGAGAGGACATTATGCACATCGATGGCCATAGGGTCCCGCGGAGAGATGATACCTGCAAGCAGGGCCAGGGCGATAATGGCGAACACCGCAAACAGGGCCGTCAGGGACAGCCTGTTTCTCGAAAACCTTCTGAAGACGATGGATGAGATATTCATCTGCTCGCCCTTCGTATCCTCGGGTCCACAAAGGCGTACGAAATGTCCGCCAGGAGATTGCCGATGAGGGTGAGGATCGCTCCTATGACAAGGATGCCCATGATGGTGGGATAGTCCCTGGACATTGCCGAGGAATAGAACAGCTGTCCCATCCCCGGTATGGCAAAGATGGTCTCGAATATGACGCCTCCGCCTATGAGCCCCGGGACCGACAGGCCGAGGATGGTCACCACCGGCATCAGCGCATTCCTGAAGGCGTGCCTGAGTATCACATCCGATTCCTCAAGTCCCTTTGCACGAGCTGTCCTTATATAGTCCTGCCGTATCACCTCAAGCATGCTGGACCTGCTGTACCTGCTCAGGCCGGCGATGCCGCCGAAGGCAGAGATGCCCACGGGAAGGATGAGGTGCTTTGCCCAGTCAAGAAGCCTGTCCAGAGGGCCCATCTCCGAGACGTCAATGCTCTGGATCCCTGAAATGGGAAGAATTCCGAGGTTCACCCCGAAGAGAATCATGAGGAGGAGCGCAAGCCAGAACGTAGGAGTGGAAAAACCCACGAAAACGAAGATCGTGGAGAGCTTGTCAAAGAGGGAATACCGTTTTGTGGCCGAGAGTATGCCGAGGGGTATTGCCGTGACCAGGATCAGCAGAAGAGAGAGGATGTTTATGGTGAGTGTCACGGGAATGCGTTCGCCGATTTTTTTTATCACTTCCCTGCCGTCCACAAAGGATTTGCCGAAATCCAGCTTCGCAAACCTCTTGAGCCAGTCCATATACTGGACGTGCAATGGCTTGTCCAGCCCATAGAGCTTCTTCAGATTCTCCCTTGCCTGGGCAGAGGCTTTGAGCTGCATCTCGGTCTCGACCTCCACGGGTCCTCCCGGTGCAAGATGGACCACAGCAAAGGTGATCAAGGTGATGCCGAAGATAAGGGGGATCATCATGAGAAGCCGTTTTCCGATGTACGAAAGCATGTAGGTATTATACAAAAATGACCGGAGAAGTGGGACTGGAGCGTGAGAGTAAGAATAGGTTAAGGTTGAGGTTAAGGGAAAACGGCAGGTAAGAGGGCAATAGCCTTGGAAAAGACCATGAATCAGATCACGTCGGCTTCTTACCGGTTTGATAAGCACGGAGGATGCCTGCAGCCGCTTCTTCAATGGCCCGGTTCGAGATGTCCAACACTCGCCAGCGCGGATGCTGTTCGTAAAACGCCCTGCACCACTCGATCTCGTCGCAGACTGTGACCGGGTCGGCATATTTCGCGTAGGGTTCGAGACCTAACTGCTGCAATCTCGCCTCTCTGAGCTTTACGAGGTGCTCAACATCAATGATCAGGCCGAAGACCCTGTGCTGGTCTACCTGCTGGAACAGCTCTTCAGGGGGATCCATGTCGGGATGGAGGGGGACATTGGCGACCTTCCATCCCTGGTTGGCAAGATAGGCCGACAGAGGTGTCTTGCTTGTCCGGGAAAGACCGACAAGGAGCAAGTCGGCAAGCTTGAGACCCTGCGGCATTTTCCCGTCATCATGTTTGACCGCAAAGTTAATCGCCTCGATCCGTCGGTAGTAATCTTCGTCAAGGATGTACTGTCGTCCGGGAATCTCTGCAGGTTTTTCCTCCAGGAAGATGGACAGCTGCACAATGAAATCGCCGATGACGTCGATTGCCTTGATTCCCCGGCGCTCAGCCTCTTGTATCAAGAAATCTCTCAATGCCGGCTGGATGATGGTGAAGGCGATGAGCGCTTCATCCTCTGCTGCCTGCTTGATGATCTGCGCAAGGTGGTGCTTGTCCGCGACCATGAAAAAGGTCTTCACCTCGACATGTTCACGGCTGAACTGCGCCAAGGATGCCCTGGCAAGCTTGCTGATCGTTTCCCCGGTACTTTCCCCTACCAGATAAACGACCCGTTTCCGGGGATGCTTTTTTGGATCGGTCCCTTTTATTCTTCCACCAGTTTCCAAAATTCTACTTGCTCCATGGGTATCTTCGCTATCCTGGGTCGAGGCACGATCCCCAGTGCCTTTTCCAGCTGGATCTTCTGCTCCACCGCGGCGACCATTTTCCTGGATGCAACAACCGTATCAGGATTGACTGAAATGGAGGTGGAGCCGCACCGGATCATGAACTCCAGATAGTCCGGATACACACTCGGGGCCTGGCCGCAGATGGATGTGGTCACACCGTGCTTCCTGCAGATTGCGATGGTGTACGCAATTGCCCGCAGAACGGCCAGGTTCCGTTCATCATAGATTTCCTGCACTGAGGCATCGTTCCGGTCCACGCCGAGCACCAGCATGGTGAGATCATTGGTGCCGAAGCTCACGCCGTCGATGCCTTCCCTGCAGAACTCATCGATCATGAAGCAGGCGCTCGGGACCTCTACCATGATCCAGAGCTTGAAATCGGGATCAATCCGGTTGTCCAATCCCTCCTCACGCATGATCTGAACCGTTTTGCGGAAAACCTCAAGCGTTCTGACGAATGGTATCATCACCCAGACATTGGTGAAATTCATCGTCTTTCTGGCATGCCTGACCGCCCGCAGCTCAAGCCTGAAGAGATCGTCTTCTTTTGCGTACCGGTATTCTCCCCGGAAGCCGATCATGGGGTTCGGGCCGACGTGGTCCCGCTCATATTTCTCTCCGCCCGGCAGCGCGAGAAATTCGTCGGGCTTAAAATCGAGGAACCGGTACACCACGGGACGCGGGAAGAACGCCTCGGCCACCTTCCCGATGCCGCGGGCAAAGGTATCCACCATCTTCTGCTCTCCGCCTTCCTCGATGAGCAGTCTCGGATGTTTCCCGATCTCGAGCATCATGTGCTCTGCCCTGAGGAGGCCGACACCGTCGGCATTCGTCTCCTGGGCAACCTTGTCCGCAATCTCGGGAACCGAGAGATTCACATACACCTTGGTAGCCGTAATGGGTTGCGCAGGTATTGCAAGGGGAGCGGCGCTTGGCTGTGCCGCCTCTTTTTTCACGGCCGCACCCTTGAATACCAGGCCCCGCTGCCCGTCCACGGTCACGTTCTCGCCGCCCTTCAGGACCTTTGTCGCATTCTCGGTGCCGACCACGCAGGGTATCCCAAGCTCACGGCTCACAATTGCAGCATGACAGGTCTTGCCTCCCAGGTTGGTAACGATCGCAGAGGCCATTTTCATGGCTGTCACCCAGTCAGGGGTAGTCATCTCCGTCACCAGGACCTGGCCGTCATGAAAGCTTCCAATTTCCTTGACATTAACGATGACCTTTGCCTCTCCTGACCCCTGCCCCGGGCTCACCCCCAGACCGCGAACAAGGATTTCCTGTTCCATAGGTCCCCTCTCCTCTCTCTTTTTTTCTTCCTTTACTCCTGCCTGATAAACCGTCTCAGGCCGTGCCTGAAGGATGAACATACGGTCATCCTTATCAACAGCCCATTCAATGTCCTGTGCAAGACCATAGTGATTCTCGATCTGAACGCCATACTGCGCCAGGCGAGCAATCGCCGCATCCGTCAGCGCCTGCACGTTCTGCATGTTTTCAGGAACCGGCGCCCACGTGGTGCCGCCCGCTTGATCGTATACGATCTGTTTCTGCTTCTTGAAGACTTTTCTGTCAAGGATGCGGAACGTCCCTTTTTCCACGACATATTCATCGGGGGTTATCTGGCCGCTCACGACAGCTTCACCGAGTCCCCAGGCTGCGTTGATAACGATCTTATCTCTGTCACCCCGCACCGGCTCCAGCGTGAACATGACCCCCGAGGCCTTCGAATCGATCATCTCCTGGACCGCCACGCTGATCAGCACCTCGTCGTGGGCAAACCCTTTTTCTTTCCGGTAAAAGATGGCCCGGGGCGTGAACAGGGAGCTCCAGCAC
>JAMCQB010000036.1 GCA_023382175.1 Nitrospirota bacterium
GGCAGGTAGAAGCTGACAGGCTGATAAAGCTGATAGACGATACCTCGCCGAAGTCAGCTCCGGCTAAGAAGAAAAAAAAGGGCTGATGTAAAGAGCATGAGGACAAAGGTTCCTCAGAAAACTTTGGTGTCTTCCTCTTTGGATGCAGGCTGCTGAAAACCCGCCTTATCGGTCCCTTTTTTCGGTTTCTGTTTCAGCCCGAATATCAGTAGGGCACACGCTCCTGCTCCGATAAGAACTCTCATGATCGGGCCCGATGCTGAAACCGCTTTCTTCAGGATACCCATCAATATCTCCTGACAACCTCAGTTCATCGTATCATTATTTTTTTCAAAAACGCCGAGAGAGCAGAAATGGCGCGAGGGCCGGGATTGATAAACCGAATGCCGTAATCGTTGCTATCATGTCCGGCCTCTTTCCCCACAAATCGCACAATCTCAGCGTTTGCGGTAATCTGTGTGGAACGGGGGAGAGAGAATGAACAGGTGACGACGTCGCCTTCAAAAAGAAGTGCCGACGACCGGAACAGCATGCCCGACGTGCTGATATTTTCTGTATAACCGGTGAAAGGCATCGCTTTCGATTTTCCACGAACTTTCACGCTCAGGGGGATCCGGCACGACATCCGGGGAGCGACGTGAAGGAGTTTATGCAGTTCCTGCAGCAGGAGCGCACTGTTTATCGGGCTGGAGAAAAAAGCATTCGCCCTGCATTGAACGCATCGCTCAAGGTCAGCATCGGCATCGGAGCAGATAATAATAAGGGAGACGCTGCGCAGCTCTTCATCATCGCGTATGAGGGAGCAGAGCCTTTCACCGCTCATTTCCGGCATGTTAAGCTTTGCGATAATGATGTCTGCCTTGACCGACCTGTGGAGAGCAAGGGCCTTCTCGTTTGAAGCAGCCGTGAATATCCTGATGCCTGACCTGTTGAGGAAACTCTTTTCCCCTTCAAGGACTCTCTTGATATCCTTTGCAATAATCACTTTTTTCATGGGCAGTCTCATTTCATTATAAATGCATTACGCCGCAGGTGTAAAGTCAGCAGCATTTTCAGACGAAAGCGACACACGATTCCCTGTTCCCATGATCGGCAGTAATGTGAAGTATTGCACGAGGCATGAATCGACGGTAAGAGAAAAGATCAGAGCGTCACATGAAACGCTGTCAGTATCCAGTTCAGCAGTCCTCCCCCCAGGAACGCCAGGGGGAAAACAATGGCCACCATGGCGATGGCGGTCTTCATGCCCATCTCCTTGATGATCATGAAGAAATTGGCAAGACAGGGGATGAAGAGCGTGATCGTCACAAGGCTCACCAGGGACTGCACGTGCGTGAGCAACCCTTTCTCCGCCATGGTGAAAAGACCTGCTGCGCCGTAGTCCCTCCTCAGGAAGCCCAGGATGAACGACTCGGTCGTCTTCTCAGGGAGCCCAAGGAGGTTCACGACAACCGGCGAAGCGATCTTCTCCAGCACACCCAGGAGGTTCAGCTTATGGAGAAGGAACAGGATAAAGGTACCCAGGATGAACAGGGGGACAGCCTCCTTGAGATACCATTCAACTCTTCCCGCGGTCTTGATCAATATGTTCATGAGGGCAGGTCTTCTGATGGGAGGTATCTCCAGGAAGAAATCAGTCCTCTCGCCTTTCACCACCTTGGATGCAAGATAGCCGGAGACAAAAAGGACAATGAGGATACATGCCGCCCATATGATCGTCGCCATGAACGACAAGGCGCTGAGCATGCCCAGTATCACTCCCAACTGTGCGGAACAGGGGATGGCAAGGGCAAGGAGAAAGGTGATGATGACCCTGTCCCTCCTGGTCTCAAGTATCCGCGAAGTCATTACAGCCATGGTCCCGCAGCCAAGGCCCAATACCATGGGGAGCACTGCCTTTCCGTTCAACCCCATGATGCTGAATACCCTGTTGCTCATGATCGCAAGGCGCGGCAGATACCCGCTGTCCTCCAGTATGGCAAAGGCGATAAAAAAGGTTGCGGTTATGGGGAGGATTATGGCGATGGCATAGGTAAGGGCCACAGTGATGAGCCCGTATTCTCCCACGAGCAGCTCCTGTACCAGCCCAATGGGCATAAGGAGCTTGACGACCTTTGTGGCCATGGGGTTTATGTATTCTCCGAAGATCGTCTTCTCAAAGAGATTTACCAGGGTTCCGGCGCCGAAGACCCCCACAAATTCATAGAGTCCGAAGAGGACCAGAAGCAGAATGGGGATTCCCCAGACAGGATGCATGCTCACCTTTCCAAAGAATGAAAAAAGCCATCCGCCCTCCGCAGGGATGTGCCGTATCACTTTGTCCGCGATCCGGCCGGCCAGATCCAGCCTCGCCTGGTTTATGGCTGCACTCAATGTCCCGCGCATCTTCACCTGGCACTCATCCCTTAAACGCTCCACCTCTTTAATTACCTCGCAGGAAAGATTCGCTGCCAGCCATTCCTTCAGACTCTCATCCCCGGAAAGTATCATCACCGCAATGGACCGCCTTGATATATTCCCTTCAGGCAACTGGGAAGAGATCATCTTTATGTATTCTTCCACCACAGGGCCATAGGTGACATTCACCTTTGGAACAGAGGGACTGAGAATGGAATTCCTCAGTTCCCTGAACCCCTTTCTCTGCGGCGCAATGGTGGTCACCACTTCAATGCCGAGGATTTCCCTGAGTTCCTGCATATTAATGATGATACCCCGGTCCCTTGCTTCGTCCTCCATGTTAAGGTCAAGGACCATGGGGATCCCCATTTCCGCTATCTGAAGTGTCAAAAGGAGGGTCCGTTTCAGATTTTTCGAATCCGCAACCTGGACAATAAGGGCCGGCCGCTCCTTGAGCAGTATGTCCCTTGTTACCCGCTCATCCTCGCTCATGGGGATGAGGCTGTTCACCCCAGGGGTATCGACGATATGGTATTTCTTGCTGTCGAGGGCTATATTGCCGTGAGAGACCTCCACGGTGGTTCCCGGATAGTTGGAGACGGTCACATATTTTCCGGTGAGGAGTCCGAAGATAACACTTTTCCCCACGTTGGGATTGCCGATAAGGGCGATCCGCTCGTAATGACTACCCTTTAGTTTATGAGCAACCTTGTGTTCGTGCATTCTAGTTGAGACTTAATCTCAACTATAATATATATGACGGAGTGCCTTCCGGTCAAGGTTTTTTGATATTTACGTGAAATTTATGCTAAGGTTTATACCTTAATCGCTTAAAACGGAGGTTCAAGTATGAAAAAGATCGTCCTTGCCTACTCCGGAGGACTGGATACCTCAGTGGCAATAAAGTGGCTGAAGGAGACCTATGGCGCCGAGATCATAGCCTTCTGCGCAGACCTCGGTCAGGGGGAAGACCTGGACGCGGTCAGGGAAAAGGCCTTGAAAACAGGGGCATCAAAGGTCTATGTGGAAGACCTGAGGGAGGAGTTCGTTTCAGAATATATATTCCCCATGTTGAGGGTAAATGCGGTCTATGAGGGCTCTTACCTCCTGGGAACGTCCATCGCCCGGCCGCTCATAGCGAAAAGGCAGGTAGAGATCGCAGAAAAGGAAGGCGCCGACGCGGTGGCCCATGGAGCAACGGGCAAGGGCAATGACCAGGTAAGGTTCGAGCTCACCTATTATGCCCTCAAGCCGGATATTAAAGTGGTGGCCCCGTGGAGAGAATGGCCTTTTAAATCCCGCCAGTCCCTTATCGAATACTCCGAATCTCATGGCATTCCGGTCACTGCCACTAAAGAAAAGCCGTACAGCACCGACCGGAACCTCCTCCATATAAGTTACGAAGGCGGGATACTGGAAGACCCGTGGGCTGAACCTCCCGAAGATATGTACACCATGATGACGCCGCCGGAAAAAGCCCCGGACAAGCCGACATATATCGAAATATCTTATAAGGAAGGAAATCCTGTTGCGCTCAGCGGGACCCCCATGACCCCCGCCCGTCTTCTTGAGGCGCTGAATTCCATTGCAGGGAGTAACGGCATCGGCAGGGTGGACATTGTGGAGAACCGGTATGTGGGGATGAAATCCAGGGGCGTATATGAAACGCCGGGGGGCACAATCCTCCATACAGCCCACAGGGCAGTGGAGTCCATAACCCTTGACAGGGAGACCCTCCATCTGCGGGATTCCCTGATACCCCGGTATGCAGAGCTCGTTTATTACGGATACTGGTTTGCACCTGAAAGGGAGGCGATCCAGGGCATGGTGGATGGTATCCAGAAAGACGTCACCGGAGAGGTGAGGCTGAAACTCTACAAAGGAAACTGTTTTGTTGCAGGAAGGCGGTCAGAGAACTCCCTCTACCACCCGGAACTTGCGACCTTTGAGGAAGAGGAGATTTACGATCAGAAAGACGCAGAGGGTTTCATAAAACTGAATGCTCTCCGCCTGCGGGTGAGAAGGCTTTTAAGAAATCCCCATGCTTAATCTTGAATCATGGATCGCCCTTTCCCTGGTGCCCGAGGTAGGCCCGGTCACTTTCAAAAAGCTCCTTTCCCTTTATGGAGATCCGGCGTCTGTTTTTAAAGCGCCCCTCGGAGAACTGTCAGCCATTGAAGGGGTGGGTGAAAAGAAAGCGAAGAACATCAAGGATTTCTCCGGATGGAAGGCCGTGGAGAAACATGTCCAACAGCTCAACCAGTGCAACGCCCGTGTGATGACATTCCGCGACGCTGATTATCCTTCAATGCTCCGGCAGACGGAAGATGCTCCGGTCCTTCTCTATGTGAAGGGGTCAATTCAGGAAGAGGATAAGTTTGCCATCGCCATTGTCGGCTCAAGAAAATTGTCACCCTACGGAAAACTTGTGACGGAGAGGCTCTCCTCTGAATTGAGCAGATCAGGCTTCACCATCGTGAGCGGAATGGCCAGGGGCATTGACACCGTTGCCCATACAAATTCCATCACCTCGGGAGGAAGGACTATTGCGGTTCTCGGCTCCGGGATCGACCGGGCTTATCCCCCTGAGAACAGGGGACTCATGGAGCGGATCACAGCCTCAGGATACGTGGTGAGCGAGTTCCCGTGCGGGACAGAACCGAACAAGGAAAATTTCCCGAGAAGGAACAGGTTGATAAGCGGATTGTCCATGGGCGTTGTGGTGGTGGAGGCTGCAGAGGGGAGCGGAGCATTGATCACCGCAGGCTCTGCCCTTGAGCAGAACAGGGAGGTCTTCGCAGTCCCGGGCAATATCACCTCTCCCACCTCAGCGGGCACAAATGAGCTCATCAAAAAGGGAGCAAAACTCATCCAGAAGTCGGATGATATAATAGAAGAGCTGGCGCCTATGCTCAGGGGTTTCGTGAAAGCAAAGGAGAAACTGAAGGTCGAGATCACTGAAGAAGAAAAAAACCTCTGTGATATACTATCGGGAGAGCCGGTGCATATTGATACGCTCTCAAGGGAGCTTTCCCTTTCTCCTGCAACGGCCCTTGCCACACTGCTCAGTCTGGAGATCAAGGGGATTGTGAGACAGGCTGACGGCAAGAGGTTCTACCTCGTCCGTTGAGGGCTCAGAAGGAGAAGGCGTATTCCTATGGCAAATAGATTCGTGAATCAGTCTCAGAACGAACTGCTGCATCCGGATGACGAAGAGCTCGATGCCATCAAAACGCTTCTCGTCTATATTCTTATGAAGAACACCCCCCTTGACAGGGATGAGATATACTCATATATATTCGGTGAAGGCAAGAAAATTATCTGGAACTGAAGGAGGTAGTTTGTGAAATCCCTCGTAATTGTAGAATCGCCTGCAAAGGCAAACACGATAAACAAGATTCTCGGAAAAGAATTTTTTGTAAAGGCATCTATTGGCCATATCAGAGATCTCCCCAAGAAGGAGATGGGCGTCAACGTCGAGAAGAATTTTGAGCCCGAATATGTGGTCATCCCGGGCAAGGAGAAGGTCATCAGGGAACTGAAGAAAGCAGCAAAAGAGGCCGATGCGGTCTATCTTGCTCCTGACCCTGACAGGGAAGGTGAAGCCATTGCATGGCACATCGCCTCGGTGATCGCTGATTCCAAATCCAAGACAAAAAATGAAAAGATTTACAGGGTCACCTTCAACGAGATCACGGAGCGGGCGGTACGTGAAGCGATCAGGAATCCGGGAAGGCTCGATATCAATAAGGTGGATGCCCAGCAGGCGAGAAGAATTCTGGACAGGCTTGTCGGATATGGATTAAGCCCCCTCCTCTGGAAAAAGGTACGACGCGGACTCAGCGCGGGGAGGGTCCAGTCCGTTGCCGTCAGGCTTGTGGTTGACAGGGAAAGGGAGATCGAAGCCTTCCACAAGGAAGAATACTGGAACATCAACCTCCAGATGGAGGGTCCGGTTCCTCCTCAGTTCCTGGCGAGACTCTACCGCCATCACGGCTCCCTCGTCATAAACCGGGAGGCTGAAGGCAAAGAACGCTTCCTCATCAGAACTTCGGAAGATGCCACAAGGATCGCACAGGAGATTGAACAACAGAGCCTTTCCATCGCAAAGGTCGAGAAAAAGGAGAGAAAGAGATCACCCTATCCTCCCTTCACCACCAGCACGCTGCAGCAGGAGGCTGCGAGAAAACTGAGATTCACCGCAAAAAAGACGATGATGCTTGCCCAGCAGCTCTATGAGGGAATAGAACTGGGAACAGAAGGTTCTGTCGGCCTGATCACCTATATGCGCACCGACGCCGTCAGGGTAGCTCCAGAAGCTCAGCAGTGGGCCAAAGAATATGTGGAAAAGAGGTTCGGAAGGGACTATGTTCCTGAAAAGCCCCCCTTCTATAAAAGCAAGAGCGGCGCCCAGGAGGCTCACGAAGCAGTGAGGCCCACAGACATGAACAGACCGCCGGAATCCATAAGGCAGTTCCTCTCAAAGGATCAAAACAACCTGTACGCCCTCATATGGAACAGGTTCATTGCGAGCCAGATGTCCCCTGCCCGCCTTGAACAGACCACCTTCATCATCGAGAACCCGGGGAAGACCCTGGAGATCAGGGCATCCGGGACCGTGGTGAGATTTGATGGGTTCATGGCCCTTTACACAGAGAGCAAAGACGAGATAGAGGAAGAGGAAGGCGGGATACTCCCCCATCTGAAGGCAGGAGATGTTCTGAAACTGCTCGAGATAAAGCCTACCCAGCATTTCACCCAGCCGCCGCCCCGTTATACAGAGGCTACTCTTGTAAAGGCCCTGGAGGAGAAAGGTATCGGGAGACCGAGCACATACGCAGCGATTCTTTCGACCGTTCAAGACAGGAAATATGTCCAGAAGACGGACGGAAGGTTCGCGCCCACGGAACTGGGAGTAGTGGTCAACGACCTCCTTGTTGACAAGTTCCCTGAACTCATCGATATCGGATTCACCGCAAAGATGGAGGATGAACTGGACAGCATAGAAGAAGGAAAGATGAAATGGGTCAGGGTGGTGAAAGATTTTTATAAACCCTTCAGCCATGACCTTTCTGAAGCGACAAAGACCCTGGGGAAGATAAAGCCTGCGGATATTCCCACTGATATCATGTGTGAGAAATGCGGGATGCCCATGGTGATAAAATGGGGAAGACACGGAAGGTTCATGGCGTGTTCCGGGTATCCGAAGTGCAAGAATGCGCGTCCCCTTGAAGGACAGGAACCTCAGCCCCCTGCACAGGTGACCGGAGAGAAGTGTGAAGTCTGCGGCTCGCCCATGATCCTCAAGTCAGGCCGGTTCGGGAAGTTCCTTGCGTGCTCCCGCTATCCCGAATGCAAGACCACAAAGCCCCTTTCCACAGGAGTGAAGTGTCCGGAGGACCGAGGCGATATTGTTGAGCGGCGCACAAAAAGAGGAAAATCATTCTGGAGCTGCAGCAACTACCCGAAATGCAAGTTCGCCACATGGAGCAAGCCTGTCCCGAAGAAGTGCCCGAACTGCGGTGCGGACTTCCTCTTGGAAAAGAGGGACAAAAGCGGGCAGATCACTCTCTCCTGTCATAAAAAAGAGTGCGGATATAAAGAAAAGATGGAGGAAAAGCCCCGGGAAGAAGTTGTCCATGCCGGGACTACGTAAGCCGTAACGCGTGACGCGTCACGAAGAAATGCGACCCATCATCATAGGCATCGGCGGCGCCCATAGCGGCGCCGGCAAAACCGCTTACGCCTCGTTGCTCCTTCTTAACCTCAAGGGCTGGGGGGCAATAAAATACACAAAAACCGGCCTCTACTCCTCGATCATCGATGACCGGGAAATCCTCTCCGAGAAAAACAAAGATACCAGGAGGTTCCTGGATTCAGGCGCCGAACGGGTTCTCTGGGTTCAGTCGCCCCCGTCAGATATTGGCAAAGTGCTCCCCATTGCAGTGGAGAGGCTTTCTGACCTCAAGGGAATCATTGTGGAAGGCAACAGCGCAATTGAGTTTTTAAGGCCGGATATTATAATATTTATATTTGGAAGAGAATCATCAACAATAAAGGAAACCTCGAAGGGACTCCTCAAAAGGGCCGACGTGATCGTGGCTGAACAAGGAGTCTCCCTGGAGACAAAGGGAGAGGCCAGAAGATTCCGGAGATCCCTTGACGATTGTGACACCTTCCTCGGATATATAAAGGAAATGATCGACAGAAAAGAGAAGATAAAGGCATCATTGAAGGAGAGCGCGGTTGACGGGAAGATCTCCTGTCCCCTTGCGAGGAAGATCGCAAAAGACCTGTCCGTCCCTTTCAGGGAAGTGGGCAAAACAGCTAATGAGCTTAAGATAAAGATTACGGACTGCGAGCTTGGTTGCTTCTAATGGGAGTCCTTCTCTTTGAACTCAGCCTTACTTTTTATTTTGCAGCCACCATCGTCAGCATCATAGAACTCTTCAGGGGTTCTAAGGCCACTTCCCGGTTTATCCTTATCTTTGCCGTGGTTGGGTTCGCTTTCCACTCCGCAAGCATCATTGCACGATACGTCACTGCAGGGCATCTTCCCATTACCAGTCTTCATGAAGCGTCCTCGTTCTATACCTGGTGCATCGTCCTCATATTCTTTTTCCTGGAATACCGGTACCGCCTTGATCTCCTCGGTCCCTTCACCATGCCCATGGTCTTCATCCTCATGCTCTCGTCGTCTGTCTTCCCCAGGGAGATAAAGGAATTGAGTCCTGTTCTCCAGAGTTACTGGCTGGGTATTCATACATTCCTTGCCTTTCTGGGCAATGCCGCCTTTGCCATGGCCTTCGGCATCAGTATTATGTACCTCGTCCAGGAACATCATCTCAAGACAAAACATCTTGGCGGGCTCTTCCAGAGACTGCCGAGCTTACAGATCCTGGATGAAGTGAACTATAAGCTCATTATCCTGGGATTTCCTCTTCTCACCCTCGCCATCATTACCGGGGCCCTCTGGGCGGAGAGCGCCTGGGGGAGTTACTGGAGATGGGACCCCAAAGAGGTCTGGTCCCTCATCACCTGGTTTATCTATGTCCTTGTTCTCCATGCAAGGCTGACGGCAGGATGGCGGGGGAGGAAAGCCGCCATGCTCTCCATTGTGGGATTCATCAGCGTGCTCTTTACCTTTTTCGGCGTGAATCTGCTCCTGAAAGGTTTGCATGCATTCGTATGAAGATCATCGTAGTCGGATTAAACCATAAAACAGCTGACGTGGACGTCAGAGAAAAACTCGCCTTCAACGGTGAAAAGCTTGAGCAGGGACTGCTCAGGATCAGGCAGCTCCCCGGTATCGATGAGGCCATTGTGCTTTCGACCTGTAACCGGGTGGAGATCTACTCCAATGTTAAAGACCCGGAGAAGGCATTTGATGCCATAAAGACATTTCTCTCGGACTTTCACGGCCTCGACAGCGCCGCCCTCCAGAGGTCCCTGTACCTCCATCAGGACCGCGATGCGGTGAAGCACGTGTTCAGGGTCGGTTCAAGCCTCGACTCCATGGTGGTGGGCGAGCCGCAGATCCTGGGCCAGTTGAAGGATGCCTTCGAGTTCGCACTGGAGAAGAAGACCACCGGCATTCTCCTGAACCGGCTGATGAAAAAGACCATATCCGTTGCAAAGAGAGTAAGGACCGATACAAAGATAGCGGAGAACGCCGTTTCTATCAGTTTTGCGGCAGTGGAACTGGCGAGAAAGATATTCACCGACCTGTCGGAAAAATCCTTTATGCTCCTGGGGGCGGGAGAAATGGCGGAACTGGCGGCAAAGCATATGATGAGTTTCGGCGTGAAGAGCGTAACCGTGGCGAACAGGACCTTTGAGCGGGGATGCGAACTGGCTGCAGAATTCAATGGCCGCGCCATAAAATTCGATGATTTTCTGAAAGAGTTGGTCCATTCAGACATCGTCATCTGCTCCACCGGAGCGCTTACCTATGTGCTCCACAAGGAGGAGATGCAGCGGGTGATGAAGGAGAGGAGGCAGAGGCCGGTATTCATCATCGATATCTCGGTGCCGC
>JAMCQB010000113.1:0-4834 GCA_023382175.1 Nitrospirota bacterium
TCTTGCACCCTCACGTCAAAACGTTCTTCCGCTCATAATGCGCGTGTTCTGGTTCGGTTAAAAAACGGACGTTATGCTCACTCGTTCGTCCCTTTCCCAACTTTCTGTTCTGTCTTTCGCATGAGGAAAAATGTTCGGCAGTTTTATTTCATTTTTTTTGTGGTAGCATATAGTGAGCATTCAGTGGAAACCTTTTTGAGACTGCTCATGTAATTTGTGATTTTCGGGAATGTGATTGATTTGTTTTCGTGTGGAGGTTGCAGGGAAGACCGGGAATATTTCTGCATGAGGTAGCACTGACATTTCCCCCCATTGATTTTTTCCCTTTGCAAAGGTTATTCTATCAACCCCACTGGTGGAATCAATACGTATTCCCTGGATGGGAATTGCAGGTATTTTATGAAAGAACTTGACAAAAAAAAATGGTTCTGGTAAGCTTTCAAAGTTTTCCCGTAGAAACCGCGAAACCTTAGTTTCGAAAGTGAAAGCAAGAAAAACATTGGAGGAAAAGTGCCGACAATTGCACAATTGGTAAGACAGGGCCGGAAGAAGCTTGAGACGAAGACGAAGAGTCCTGCGCTCAAGAACTGTCCCCAGAAGAGGGGCGTCTGCGTCAGAGTCTATACAACGACCCCGAAGAAGCCGAACTCGGCGTTGAGGAAGGTTGCCAGGGTCAGACTGACCAACGGCATGGAAGTGACCTCCTATATCCCGGGCGTCGGGCACAACCTCCAGGAACACTCCATTGTAATGATCAGAGGCGGAAGGGTGAAGGACCTTCCCGGCGTCAGGTACCACATCATCAGGGGCACCCTTGATTCTGTCGGTGTTGCCGACAGGAGACGCGGCAGGTCGAAGTACGGCGCCAAGAGGCCGAAGTAACGGAGCGATAAATGCCAAGAAGAAGAGTAGCAGAAAAAAGAGAGATACTTCCCGACCCGAAATATAACAGCAAGCTGGTGAGCAAGTTCATCAATATTATGATGGAGGACGGTAAAAAGTCCACTGCCGAAGGCGTCATTTACGGGGCATTCGATGTTATAAAGGAAAAGTCGGGGAATGACCCGCTCAAGGTATTCAAGACCGCGATAGAGAATGTCAAACCCGTTCTGGAGGTTAAGCCCAGAAGGGTCGGCGGCGCAACCTACCAGGTTCCGGTGGAGATAAGGCAGCAAAGGCGCGCAGCCCTTGCCTTCAGGTGGATCATCAATTATTCCCGTGCGAGGAATGAGAAGACCATGAGGGAGAGGCTTGCAGGGGAGTTGATGGATGCATTTAACAGTACGGGGGCGTCCATCAAGAAAAAGGAAGACACCCACAGGATGGCTGAGGCGAACAAGGCCTTTGCCCATTATAGATGGTAAGAAGGATAGAGGAGCCCGCACTTGTCCAGATTCCCTTTAGAAAAGACTCGCAATATTGGTATCATGGCCCACATCGATGCGGGAAAGACCACCACTACCGAGCGTATCCTCTATTACACAGGGGTTACCTATAAGATAGGCGAGGTCCATGAGGGCACCGCTGTCATGGACTGGATGGTTCAGGAGCAGGAAAGAGGCATCACTATCACCTCTGCTGCCACCACATGTTTCTGGAAGGATCACCGGATCAACATCATCGATACGCCGGGCCATGTGGATTTCACTATTGAAGTCGAGAGGTCATTAAGGGTTCTGGACGGCGCTGTTGCGGCCTTTGATTCCGTGGCGGGCGTTGAACCCCAGTCAGAGACGGTCTGGCGGCAGGCCAATAAATACGGTGTGCCCCGGATCGCGTTCATGAATAAGATGGACAGGGTAGGCGCGGATTTCTTTATGAGCGTCAAGTCCATGGTGGACCGGCTGGGAGCTAACCCTGTTCCCATACAGATTCCCATAGGCGCGGAAGACAAGTTCAGGGGTTCCATTGACCTCGTGAGAATGAAGGGGATCTATTTTGATGATGAGACCCTCGGGGCAAAATATGTGGAAGACAGCATCCCTGACGGTCTGATGCCCCAGGCACGGGAATACAGGGAAAAGATGCTGGAAGCGCTGGCTGATGTGGATGAAAGAATAATGGAGAAATTCCTCGGCGGCGAGGAGATAAGTGAGGACATGATCAAAAGCGCCATTAGAAAAGGCACCATCGAGTTGAAGCTTACGCCGGTCATCTGCGGTTCTGCGTTCAAGAACAAGGGAGTTCAGCTCCTCCTTGATACTATCGTGGACTATCTTCCCTCCCCCCTTGATATCCCGCCGGTGTTAGGAGTGAACCCTGCAGACGGTTCAGAGGTGAGGAGAAAGGCTGAGGACAGTGAACCCTTTGCTGCCCTTGCCTTTAAAGTCATGACCGATCCCTTTGTGGGACAGCTTACGTTCATGAGGGTTTATTCCGGCGTGCTGAGCGCCGGGTCATATATTTACAATTCCACAAAGGATTCCAGGGAGAGGATCGGAAGGCTTTTACTGATGCACGCGAACAAGCGTGAGGAGGTGAAGGAGGTCGCAGCAGGGGATATTGCAGCGGCGGTGGGACTGAAAAACACGCTGACCGGTGACACCCTGTGCGATGAAAAGGCCCCCGTAGTCCTTGAGTCCATCGAATTTCCTGACCCTGTTATCTCTGTTGCCATAGAACCCAAGACAAAGGCTGACCAGGAGAAACTGTCCCAGTCCCTTGCCAAGCTCGCCCAGGAAGACCCCTCCTTCAGGGTCACCTTTAACGAGGAAACCGGCCAGACCATCATATCCGGCATGGGAGAGCTCCATCTCGAGATCATCGTTGACAGGCTGTTGAGGGAATTCAAAGTGGGCGCCAATGTGGGAAAACCCCAGGTGGCCTACAAGGAGACCATAAAAACCCCATCCAAGGCCGAGGGGAAGTTCGTAAGGCAGTCCGGCGGCCGCGGTCAGTACGGGCATGTTTATATCCAGCTTGAACCGGTTGAGGCAGGTAAGGGATTCGAGTTTGTTAATAAGATAGTGGGGGGCACTATTCCGCGGGAATACATACCTGCGGTGGAAAAGGGTATAAAGGAGGCGCTGGATACCGGCATACTTGCGGGATATCCGGTGGTGGATGTGAAGGCAACGCTCTATGACGGTTCCTATCACGAGGTTGATTCGTCCGAAATGGCGTTTAAGATCGCGGGCTCCATGGCATTTAAAGATGCCGCAAAAAAAGCGAAGCCTGTTCTCCTTGAGCCCATCATGAGCGTGGAGGTTGTCACTCCGGAGGAATATATGGGCGATGTAATGGGAGACTTGAACTCACGGAGAGGAAAGATTCATTCCATGGAAAAAAGGGGTAATGCCCAGGTGATCAGGGCTGAGGTCCCTCTTTCAGAGATGTTTGGCTATGCAACTGACCTTAGGTCAAAGACCCAGGGACGGGCAACATATACCATGCAGTTTGCTCACTATGAAGATGTGCCTAAGGGCATTGCCGATGCAATCATAGCTAAGGTTAAAGGAGAATAAAGGAGGAGAGATGGCAAAGGCAAAATTTGAGAGGGTAAAGCCTCACGTGAATGTAGGGACGATTGGGCATGTAGACCATGGGAAGACGACCTTGACGGCAGCGATCACAAAGGTACTGGCATTTAAGGGACAGGCGCAGTACCGGGCATATGACAGCATAGACAATGCCCCTGAGGAGAAGGCAAGGGGGATAACCATAGCGACCGCGCACGTGGAGTATGAGACGGACAAGAGGCACTATGCGCATGTAGACTGTCCCGGGCATGCGGACTATGTAAAGAACATGATCACCGGAGCGGCGCAGATGGACGGAGCGATACTGGTGGTATCAGCGGCGGACGGACCGATGCCGCAGACGAGGGAGCACATCCTTCTGGCAAGACAGGTGGGGGTGCCGTACATCGTCGTATTCATGAACAAGACCGACATGGTGGATGACCCTGAGCTTTTGGACCTTGTGGAGCTTGAAGTGAGGGAGCTTCTGTCGAAGTATCAGTTTCCTGGGGACAAGATACCGATAGTGAAGGGCAGTGCGCTGAAGGCCATGGAGTCCGCAAGCAATGATCCCAATGCAGCAGAGTACAAGTGCATCCATGAACTGATGGACGCCGTGGACAGCTATGTACCGACCCCTGAGCGGCCCATAGACAAGCCGTTTTTGATGCCCATAGAAGACGTATTTTCCATATCCGGACGCGGCACCGTAGTGACAGGGAGAGTGGAGAGGGGCATCGTCAAAGTAGGTGAGGAAGTAGAGATAGTAGGATTGGGAGAGACGAAGAAGACCGTGGCCACCGGAGTAGAGATGTTCAGGAAGCTTTTGGATGAAGGAAGGGCCGGGGACAACATAGGGGTGCTGTTGAGAGGGATAGGGAAGGATGAAGTGGAGAGGGGGCAGGTGTTGGCGAAACCCGGGAGCATCACCCCGCACACGAAGTTCAAGGGAGAGGTGTATATATTGACGAAGGAAGAGGGCGGCAGGCACACGCCGTTTTTCAATGGATACCGGCCGCAGTTTTACTTCAGGACGACGGACGTCACCGGGGTGGCGCATCTGCCTGAAGGGGTAGAGATGGTGATGCCTGGGGACAACATCAACGTAGTGGTGGAGCTGATAGCGCCCATAGCCATGGAGAAGGAACTGCGGTTTGCCATAAGGGAAGGCGGCAGGACAGTGGGCGCAGGCGTCGTTACCGAAGTGCTGGAGTAAGCGACCATGAGAGATATAATACTTTTTCAGTGCACAGAGTGTAAGAACCGGAATTATTCCAGCATGAAGAATAAGAAGAATACCACCGACAAGATCCAGATAAAGAAATATTGCAGGAACTGCAGGCGTCACACGATGCACAAGGATATAGCCGGGATAA
>JAMCQB010000113.1:4844-10083 GCA_023382175.1 Nitrospirota bacterium
CGTCGTCCTGGAGTAAAAACTAATGAAGAACTGGAAATGAAAATGAATCAGAAGATAAGAATAAAATTAAGGGCCTACGACCACAGGATACTTGACCAGTCGGTGAAGGAGATTGTGGATACGGCTCAGCGAACAGGGGCAAGGATAGCAGGACCGGTCCCCCTCCCTACAAGGGTGAGCAAGTATACGGTTTTAAGGTCTCCCCATGTGGATAAGAAATCCAGGGAGCAGTTTGAGATTCGGACGCATAAAAGGCTGATCGATATTTACGATCCTACCCCGCAGACGGTGGATGCGCTGATGAAACTGGAGCTTGCTGCCGGCGTTGATGTGGAGATCAAGCTATGATCGGCATACTCGGCAGAAAACTGGGCATGACCCATATATTCATTGAGGGGGGCGTTGCGGTGCCGGTCACGGTGATCGAGGCGGGGCCCTGCAGTGTCATCCAGGTGAAGACCCGTGAGAAGGACGGTTACGAAGCGGTGAAGGTCGGCTTCTCCGAGATCAGGAAAGAGAAGAAGGTAAATAAGCCGATGTCAGGGGTATTCAAAAAGGCAGGGGTAAGACCCTACCGGTTGATAAAAGAGTTTAAGATGGGCGAGCTGAAAGTGGGGGATATTGTTACCGTTGGCGCATTTGCCAAGGGAGATACCGTGAAGGTCTCGGGAGTCTCCAAGGGCAAGGGGTTTCAGGGAGTCATGAAAAGGCACAACTTTAAGGGGGGTCCGGGCTCACACGGTTCCATGTTCAATCGCGCGCCGGGTTCCATCGGTGCAAGTTCTTTTCCTTCAAGGGTGTGGAAGAACAAGGGGCTGCCCGGGCATATGGGTTCTGAAGAAGTGACAGTGAGCAACCTGACCGTTGTGGATGTCCGGCCTGATCAGAATTTATTGCTCGTCAAAGGCGCGGTTCCCGGAGGCGCAGGCACCTATCTCGAGATCAAGAAGGAAGACTGATATGCCAGAGAGAGAAGTCAAAGATATAAACAATAAAGTAAAGGGTT
This sequence comes from Nitrospirota bacterium, assembly GCA_023382175.1. Taxonomy (GTDB): domain Bacteria; phylum Nitrospirota; class Thermodesulfovibrionia; order Thermodesulfovibrionales; family UBA9159; genus JAMCQB01. The sequence goes on from JAMCQB010000113.1 coordinate 5,851, forward strand.
CGGTGAATCTCCCGGAGGGAATATTCGGGCTCCCGGTGAGAAAGGACATTCTCCATGCATCGGTGGTAAACTACCTGGCGAACCAGAGACAGGGCACCCACGCCACCAAGACCAAAGGTCTGGTAAGCGGCGGAGGGAAAAAGCCGTGGAAGCAGAAGCATACAGGAAGGGCCAGGGCAGGGAGCATTCGCTCACCCCTCTGGAGAGGCGGAGGAACGGTTTTCGGTCCGCAGCCCAGGGATTATTCTTACCGGCTTCCGAAGAATCTGAAGAAGAGGGCGGTGGGAGAGGCCTTCTCTGCCAAGGTTTCGGACGGCGCCATGACTATTGTGGATGCCATTGCCGTGGAAAAGCCGAGGACAAAAGAGATGGTGAAAATCCTCAAGAATCTGGGTCTTGAAGGGAAGAGTGTGCTTATCGTGCTTCCTGAAAAGGATGCCAACATCCTCCTTTCGTCAAGGAATATCCCCGGGGTGAAGGTTTCGAGGGTAGCGGATCTTAATTCCTACGAGATCCTCACGCACGAAACGATTCTTATCACAAAGGGCGCCCTCGACAAAGTGCCGGAGGTATGCAAACTATGAGGAACGTACATACCATCATCAAGAAACCGCTGTTTACGGAGAAAGGCGCGCGGCTGAAGGAAGTGGAGAACAAGGTTCTTGTCGAGGTCGCAAAGGACGCCAACAAGGTTGAAATAAAGAGGGCGGTTGAGGAGATCTTCAACGTCAAGGTCGAGAGAGTTGCGACCATTACGACCAATGGAAAATGGAAGAGACATGGCAAGTCCATCGGCCGGAGGCCTGACAGGAAAAAGGCAATCGTGACCCTTAAGAAGGGTGAGAAACTTGATTTCATTGAGGGTGCATAAATGGGAGTGAAGAAATATAATCCGACATCACCGGGCAGAAGATTCCAGACAGTATCCGACTTCGGCGAGATTACCACTGACAAGCCTCATGAGCCGCTGCTGAAGGCGTTAAAAAAGACCGGGGGAAGGAACAGCTACGGCCGCGTCACTGCCTGGCAGAGGGGTGGAGGAAACAAGAGGCTCTACAGGGTGATCGATTTCAAGCGGGATAAACACGGTGTTCCTGCTCTTGTAGAGACCATAGAATATGACCCGAACAGGTCAGCGAGGATCGCCCTGCTGAAATACAGGGACGGTGAGAGAAGGTATATTGTGTCGCCGCAAGGACTGAAGGTCGGCGATGATCTGATTTCAGGCAGAGGGGTTGAGATCAAAACAGGCAACGCCCTTCCATTAAATGAGATCCCCCTGGGCACCTTCATCCATAACATTGAGCTGCAACCGGGCGGAGGCGCAAAACTTGTGCGCAGTGCCGGTTTATCAGCACAGCTCATTGCAAAGGCAGAAGACTACAGCCATGTGAAGCTCTCTTCAGGAGAGGTCAGGCTTATCCCTTCGTTGTGCATGGCGACCATCGGTCAGGTGAGCAATCCCGAGCATGAGAATATTTCCCTTGGAAAGGCGGGAAGGGTCCGCTGGCAGGGGAAAAGGCCCCATGTGAGAGGCGTGGCCATGAACCCTGTTGACCATCCCCTTGGCGGCGGAGAGGGGAAGAGTTCAGGGGGAAGGCCTCCTTGCTCGCCGTGGGGTAAGCCTGAGGGCGTAAAAACCCGGCAGAACAGGAGAACCGATAAATTCATTGTGAAGAGGCGAGGAGGTAAGTAATGCCCAGGTCCTTAAAAAAAGGTCCTTTTGTGGATGAGAAGTTGATGAAGAAGGTGATGAAGATGATGGCTTCCGGGGAAAAGAAGATCATAAAGACATGGTCTCGCCGGTCCACTATTATCCCCGACTTCATCGGGTTTACCTTTGCGGTGCACAACGGCAAGAAGTTTATCCCCGTATATGTGACGGAAAATATGATCGGCCATAAATTGGGTGAGTTCTCTCCCACCAGGACGTTTAAGGGTCATTCAGGCTCAGAGAAGGCCGCAGCAAAGGGGTAATATATGGACGCTAAGGCAACATTACGATATGCGAGGATAACTCCCCGAAAGGCGAGGAGAGTGGTTGATCTCATCAGGGGCAAGAAGGCAGGGGAAGCCCTGATAGCCCTCAGGTTCATGCCTTACAGGGGGTCCAGCTTTGTGGAGAAGATCCTGAAATCTGCCATGGCAAATGCCGAGCAGAAGAAGGCGGTGAATCCCGAAGAGATGATCATAAGCAAGGGGCTTGTGGACCAGGGCCCGGTGATGAAAAGGATGGAGCCCCGGTCCATGGGTCGGGCAAATGTCATAAGGAAGAGGACGTCGCATATAACACTGGTTTTATCGGGAGAATAAAGGAGGAAAGTTTGGGCCAGAAGACGCATCCGGCAGGGAACAGGTTAGGCATCACAAGGACATGGGATTCACGGTGGTTTCTGAAAAAGGGGTATGCCGACCAGTTGATAGAGGATATCAACATAAGGAAGATGATCAAGGCGAAGCTCTACCACGCAGGCGTTGCCCGCATCGAGATAGAGCGGATGGGTCAGAAGATCAGGGTCATCATCCATACTGCAAGGCCGGGGATTATCATCGGCAAAAAGGGCGCAGAGGTCGAGAAGCTGAGGAAGGAGCTGGAAGGCCTTACCGGACGGGAAGCTGCCATTGATATCAAGGAGATAAGAAAACCGGAAGTGGACGCCCAGCTTGTGGCCGAAAATATCGCCCTTCAGCTCGAAAAGAGGGTGGCCTTCAGGAGGGCCATGAAAAAGGCGGTTGCATCTGCGCAGCGCTTCGGGGCACTTGGGATAAAGGTTGCCTGCGCCGGAAGACTGGCAGGAGCGGAAATTGCAAGATCAGAATGGTACAGGGAAGGCAGGGTGCCCCTCCACACCTTCAGGGCCGATATCGATTTTGGTTTTGCTGAGGCGAGAACGACCTACGGTAAGATCGGAGTCAAGGTCTGGATATACAACGGAGACATATTCCCCGAGTCGATGAGAGCCGGGCAAGGACAGCAGGTTGCCTGAGGATTGCAAAGAGGTGAACGATAAATGTTAATGCCGAAGAAAGTCAAATTCAGAAAGATGCAGAAAGGCAGGATGACCGGTAAGGCATACAGGGGTTCTGAGGTCTCCTTCGGTGAGTTCGGGCTCAGGGCCCTTGAGCCGGGCTGGGTTTCCTCGCGGCAGATAGAAGCTGCCAGAATAGCCATCACACGGCATGTGAAGAGGGGATGTAAGGTCTGGATACGGATATTCCCCGATAAACCCATAACAAAGAAGCCCGCGGAAACGAGAATGGGAAAGGGCAAGGGGTCACCTGAATACTGGGTGGCAGTGGTGAAGTCGGGAAGGGTGCTCTATGAAATGTCCGGAGTGACCGAGGAAGTGGCAAAGTCAGCCCTCAGACTGGCGTCATTCAAGCTTCCCATTGCGACCAAATTTGTGAAAAGAGAGGAAAAGGTCCTATGAAGCCCTCGGCCGTAAGAGCATTATCCATGGATGAACTGAAGCAGAAGGAACAGGAACTCAGGAAAGAATTGTTCAATCTCAGGTTCCGTCTCGCCACGGGCGAGGTGGAAAATCCCATGCGCATCCGCGCCCTCAGGAAGGACATCGCAAGGGTTCTCACGGTAATGACTGAGATGCAGAGAGGAAAGTAGCCATGCCGAAAAAGGTATATACAGGAAAGGTTTTGAGCGACAGGATGGACAAGACGGTGGTGGTGGGTGTCACGCGGCTCTATCAGCATCCGGTCTATAAAAAGACGGTGAAGAAGGTGACAAAGTTCAAGGTCCACGACGAGGAAAACAAGTGCAAGGTCGGAGATACGGTATCCATAATTGAGGCCAGGCCGCTGAGCAAGGAGAAGAGGTGGGCTGTGCTGGAGATCATAGAAAAGGCGTGAGAGGTTAAAAGAGATGATTCAACCAAGAAGCATACTTGAGGTGGCTGACAATTCTGGAGCAAAGAGGGTCCAGTGCATAAAAGTTATGGGCGGCTCTCTGAGGAGGTATGCGAGGATTGGAGATATCGTGGTGGTGAGCGTTAAGGAAGCAATTCCTGACAGTAATATCAAGAAGGGCGAGAAGGCCAAAGCAGTGGTGGTGAGGACGAAGAAAGAGCACAGGAGGCCTGACGGTTCCTATATACGGTTTGACCAGAATGCGGTGGTGCTGATTAACGCGCAGAATGAGCCCATAGGCACCAGAATATTCGGTCCGGTTGCCAGGGAGCTCAGATGGAAAGAGTTCATGAAGATCATCTCGCTAGC
>JAMCQB010000002.1 GCA_023382175.1 Nitrospirota bacterium
GCCCCTATGTATGCCATCTTTTTTGCCATCTCTCTTGTTTTCATCTCCCTGTCCTCCTTTCTTCCGTCTTCAATAACATAAATGCAGGTTCCATGCCAGACAAAAACAATTTGATTTTAAAGGATATCTCTGATGAGGACTTTTGCAGAACTGAGAAAAAGAAAGTTCGCTTTCGCAAAAATGCAAAAAAAGAAGGGAACATTATGAAGAAAGAGATCGCGTAGAGGCTAGCTTACTTCAGCATACTCTTCACTGATGTTAGTCAGGAAGATATCCACCAGTTCGGGGTCGAACTGTGTACCGGCATTCCTTCTCAATTCATCAAGTGCATGCTGAAATCCACTGACCGGGGGCTCCACGTTCTGAAGGATCACTTTGCCGACTTTCTTATATGAGTTGCCGCTCATGATCGCGTCAAAAGCTTCAGCGATATAGATCATCCTCGACTCCAGGGGAATGGACTCTCCTTTCAGCCCTGTGGGGTATCCGGTGCCATCATAGCGTTCATGATGATAAAGAATGATGGGGGCGATATCCGCATAAAAATTGATCGGCTGAAGCATTTCATAGGCAAGACGAGGGTGTCTCTGGAATTCCTCAATGGATACCACGTCAGGGCCGATTTTCAGGAAGCCGATATCATGGAGCAGGGATGCCCGGTACAATCTTTTTTTCTCGGATTCCGTCATGTTCAGGACACGGGCCATCAAGATGGTGTATTTTGCAACCCGTCTCGAATGCCCCTGCTTTTCGGGCATATTCTCCATGGCCTCGATGAGAATGTTGGTGAGATAAATCTCGTAGTTCTTTTCGTCCTCAATAAACCTTGCCCGTTCGATGGATACGGCGGCCTGCTCGGCAAAGTAGGATATGAACTCCTCATCCTCCGGCGTAAAGGGGCCTTCTTTCTTATTCACCAACTCCAGCACCCCAATGATTCCCTTGCCCGACCTCAGGGGGACGCAGAGCAGCGACTTCGTATCATAATCGGTTATCTTGTCCACCGAGGGATAAAACCTGCTGTCGTTCTTCACAGCGTCAATTCTCACAGGACTGCCGTTGTTCAACACCCAGCCCGCAATACCTTCAGACCTGGGAAACGAAAATCCCGGGAGCTTCTTTGACTCGCGTCCCTTGACTATCTTGAAAACAAGATTCTCGCCTTCAAGGAGGAGGATGGAGCCCGCATCCGCACCGGTAATCTCCAGGGAAACGTCCATGATATTGTCCAGGAGCGTGTCACTATGGACTATTTCATGTACATTTTTTGTGGTGGTGAGGAGGGTGGTCAACTTATAACTGTAATCTTCTATGGCTTTGATGGCATTCCTGGACGCATTTCTTACCAGGAGTATGCCCAAAAAAATCAGCCCTGCAGTGATGGACAGAAGGGTGACCAGGGATTGTGAAGGGAGGTAATCAAGAAATGAATAAATGAACCTGACAATTACAAAAAGAAGGACAAAGACGACAAGCAACACGATGGAGTTAACGATCCGGATCTTCTTCTTTATGGATTCAACCGCGTCTTCTTTGTATGCTGTGGAATTGGCCATGCCCGCCTCAAAAACAGTATATATGAATTTCAGGAGGTCCGCAACAATGGGGGCAAGAAAAAAAGTGACAGGAGTTTACCGTGAACAGGTTGGGTCTGAATGGACCAATGGCAGCGGCGGTACAGAATCCCCTGCCAATTCTTTTATAGATATAACAATGAGCTGTAATTAAAATAAACCAGGCATGTGGGGCATGATATTTCGGAGTTGTTACGGAGAATGAACTTCTGTTAATATGAAGCATCGAAAACCCCAATGGCGATCAGTCCGGCTAAGTATTCCATGGAACCATAAAGCGAGCATGGCAGATTCGATTCTCATAAAAGATACAGAGATGCAATTTCCCCACTTCACGGTCCTGAAGGCTTCTGCAGGCTCAGGCAAGACCCGCACTCTCACCAAGAGATTTGCCCAGTTCATCCTCTCTGAGGAAGTCCCGCGAAACCGTCTGAGGAACATGCTGGCCATAACTTTCTCTAATAATGCCGCCAAGGAAATGAAGGGGAGGACCCTTTCGTGGTTGAAGTCTCTTTATTTCGGTGAGGAGAAGGAGGTAGGGGAACTCTCCGGGATACTCTCCCTGGGCAGGGAGGAGATGAGAGAGAAGGCCGGCCTTCTGATAGATGAGATTCTGGGCAGTTATTCTGATTTTCAGGTCAAGACTATCGACAGCTTCATGACGACGGTTTTCAAGACCTCTGCCATGGATTTCGGCTATAACCCTGACTTCGAGATCCTGATGAGCAGCGATTCTCTTATGGAATACTCCTTTAGTGTCTTTTTGCGTAATGTGAGGGAAGGTGCTGCCGAGGCGGCCTCCCTTGAGGAGATCATCGACTTCCTTCTGGAACAGAAAAGGACCGATGCATCCTTTTTATGGGACCCGTCAGCGGCCCTTCTTGACGAGATAAAGAAGCTCTATCGAAAACTTGCCTCCACGGAGAAAAGACCGAAGATGGAGGATCACACCGACGCTTTAAGAGGGGTAAAAGAGAGGATAACCGGGGTTGTGGAAGCCATAGAAAAGGAGATTGAAGAATCAGGACTGAAAAGACACGGCAATTCCTCGTTCAAATCGGTCCTTCCCCTGGTAAGGGCGAAAAGCTTCCCTGACCTCATCGGCAAGACCTTTACCAACCCGCCGGTGACAAGACCGCAGAAAGCCGGCGAACGGGCAGCATATGAACAGGTCCTCAGGTCATGGTCTGAAGTCGCCGACCTCATAAACCAGTACGCTGTCCTGTTTGCCCGTTCCCGTTGCATGCCCTATGTGAGGGCCTATGATGCCTTCAGCAGGACTGTGGAGATGGCCAAGAGGCAGCAGGGGAAGGTCTTCATCGAGGATATCAACATGCATCTTGCCGAGTACCTCAACAGCGCCATAGTGCCGGACGTCTATTTCCGCATCGGCGAGACGATCTTCCATTTTCTCATTGATGAGTTTCAGGACACCTCACCCATCCAGTGGAGGAACCTGTTCCCTCTCATCGAGAACTCCCTTTCCCAGGGGGGGAGCCTCTTTGTAGTGGGAGATACAAAGCAGGCAATCTATGGCTTCCGGAATGCGGACTACACCATCATGAAAAGGCTGGAGTCGAAAAACCCCTTTCCTTCAGCAGTGCATGAGGTAAAGGAGCTGGATACGAACTACCGAAGCAGAAAGAGGATCCTCGAGTTTAACGAAAGAGTCTTCAAGGAGAGCGTTGCTCAGAACGCCGCATACAGAGAGGCAGGGGACAGAAGCGGACTGACCCGGTACGTCCAGAAGCCGGAGGGAGGGGGAAGCGACGGACATGCAGAGATATCCCTTCTGGAAAGAAATGATGAAGAGCCGGCGGAGAGGGAGAAGATCCAGGGCCTCATTGAAGAGCTGCGCAGACGGGGATACCGCTACGGCGACATAGCTGTCCTGACCCAAACGAATGATGATGCGGTGAGAACCACCGGCTGGCTGAACGAAAAGGAGATCCCTTTTATCTCTTACAGCAGTCTTGATGTGAGGATGCGAAAAATTACCGGGGAGATCGTTGCCCTTCTGAATTTTCTGGATTCGCCTACGGATGACTTCTCTTTCGGGACCTTCATCCTCGGTGAGGTCTTTGCAAAGGCCCTTGCAAGGGATCAGGGAGCCGGTGTCGAAAGGCTGAGGGAATTCTGCTTTTTGCGGAGGGAAAACCCGCCCCTTTATAAGGCCTTTGAGACTGAGTTCAGCCACCTCTGGAAGCGCTACTTTGAAGGGCTCTTCAGGGCATCGGGGTTCCTCCCTCTCTACGATCTGGTCACCGAGATATTTGCTGTCTTTAAGGTCTTCGAAAATCTGCCGGAAGAGGAGGCAACCCTTGTGAAGGTACTGGAGGTGGTGAAGGACTTTGAGGGCGCAGGGTTCAACAGCCTCAAGGATTTTCTCGAAACTGCTGCCGGTGACGGGGACGGCGAGTCTGAATGGAACATGGCGGTGCCGAAGGGCATCGATGCTGTGCAGGTCATGACCATCCATAAGGCAAAGGGTCTCGGATTTCCGGTGGTGATCGTACTGCTCTATGAAGTCAAAAACCGGGGGTTTGACTATATCATTGAGGAAGATGATGAGTCTGTCACCCTGTTAAAGATCAGCAAGACAATTGCAGCCTGTGACCGGACGCTTCAACTCCTCTATGACGAGGAGAGGATGAGGGAACTGGTGAACAGGCTGAACAGCCTCTATGTAGGTTTCACCCGTCCGGAGCAGGAGCTTTATGTGGTCGGGGTAAAAAGCAATGATAAAGGATACCCCTTTGACCTCCTTCCCGCTGATGAATATTCTCCGTCAGAGAAGCCTGAAAGCGGTCCCGGAACGCGGTCATCTGCATCCGTTGCCCCGCGTCCCTGCTCCCTTCTCCATCGCCCCAGGCAGCTGGAATTCCCAGCCGGTCCCGAAGAGTTCATGACCCTGGAGGAGAAGAGACGGGGTGAATTCATTCACAGGGTATTGTTCTTTATCGATTACGGGAAGGCCGGCTTTGAAAAGGAACTGGACGGGATTATAGAACGGGTCAGGGATGAGAGGGGAACCGATTATCCCGGGGAGGAAGTGAAAAAAGTGATCATCGCCCTGATAGACAATGAGGAGACAGGTGTATATTTCAGGGAGGCGCCGGGAAGGGAGATCAGGAAGGAGCAGGAGTATGCTGACGGTTCCGGCAGGCTTTTCAGGATGGACCGTGTGGTCATCGACCCCGACTGTGTCACCGTAGTCGATTTCAAGACAGGAAAAAAGAGAGATGCCCTCGAAAAATACAGGGCCCAGATGTGCAATTACATGAAAATACTGGGAGAGGTCTATTCCGGGAAAACGGTGAGGGGCGTCATTTCCTTCATCGACCTTGACGAGGTGGAGAAGATCGGATGAAGATGCGGGTCATTTCCCATGGCCGGAATTTAATAGAGGAGATCATTGCTGACCTGAAGGGGACAGGGAAAGATTACTCGTCCACTGCAGTGGTCTTTCCCGGCAAGAGGCCTTCTCATTTCCTGAGGAAGTCCCTGGCTGCCAGGGTGGGGTCGAGCTTTATCCCTCCTTCCGCATTTTCGATGGATGAGTTCGTGGATACCCTGTGCGAGGAACTGGCTCCGGGAAGGAAGATCGAGACCATAGATGCCGTAGCTCTTCTTTATGAAATCCACAGGAAGGCTTCAAACCCCCTGGGCAGAACCGGATTCATGACGCCTGACAGTTTCTTTTTCCTCGGCCTGAAGGTTTACGGCGACATAGAAGAGTTGACCATAGAGGGTGTCAGCCCCCATAAGGTGAAGGGAATCGAATCCTCTATTGCTGATGGCATACCCGAGCAGACAAGGAACAGGGTCCAGTCCCTCTCTTTTTTTTATGAAGCATTTTATAAAGAGATGGATGCTCTGGGCTTTTCCACCAGGGCAATGAGATACCGGCTTGCAGCGGAAAGGGTGGATGAAACGGACCTTGACAGATATGAGCGGATGATCTTTGGCGGCTTTTTTGCCCTGACCAAAGCCGAAAAAGTGCTCTTTCAGAAGCTCCTTTCCCGGGACAATACCCTGTTTGTCTTCCACGAAGGGTCAGGCCTGGAGGAAAAACTTGCGGAGCTGGGGATCAGGGCCGAAGGCCGGGAAACGGAAGCAACGGAGCCGGAAATACACTTCTACAGCACTCCTGACACCCACGGTCAGGTTTTGGCCCTCGGGAAAGTGCTTGAGCGGGGGAATGCCTCCCTTGACGAAAAAACCGTTGTTGTTCTTCCATCGTCAGAGACCCTTTTCCCTCTCATGCGCCAGGGACTCCCTGCCGTTCCTGAGGACAGCTACAATGTATCCATGGGATATCCCCTCCATCGTACGCCTGTTTTCGGTTTCCTGAACAACCTTATGGAATTGGTCACCTCCATGGACGGGGAACGGGTCTACATTCCGGATTACCTGAAATTCGTTCTGCATCCCTACACAAAGAACATTTACTATCGGGGAAAGTCTGAAACCACGAGGATAGTCTTCCATGCAGTGGAAGAAGAACTCCTCGAGCACAAAGCCAGAACCTTCATCACCCTTGCCGAGATCGAGGAAAACGGCAAGCTCTTTGAAGAGGTCATGGGAAAACTGCCGAAGGATGAAAAGGGGATAACCGCGGAGCGCCTCAGAGAGCATCTTAAGGCTATTCACCGCAGCACCATCGAAAGGTTCCTTTCCTTCAAGAACATCAGGGATTTTGCAGGAAAATGCATTGAGGCGCTTATGTATATCTTCAACAACAGCACTGCGCGGCTTCATCCCCTCTTTCATCCTTTTTCAGAGTCCTTCATAACATCCCTTGACCTCCTTCCCCGGTCCCTGATGAAGGACATCGCCTTTAAAGAGAGGTCCAGCTACTTCACTTTTTTCAGAAAATATATCATGACATGCCACACCCCATTTGCAGGCACGCCGGTACGGGGACTTCAGGTGCTCGGGTTCCTCGAGACGAGGAACCTGAAGTTCGACAGGGTCTTTGTCCTGGACGCCAACGAAGAGGTCCTCCCCGACACCCGTAAGGAAGAGACGCTTCTCCCCTTCAAGGCCAGAGAGATACTGGGACTGCCCACTTACATGGACAGGGACAGGCTCATCGCCTACTATTTCGATACCCTTCTGAAGGGAGCGAAGGAGGTCCACCTTTTCTTCATCGAAAACGATAAAACTGAACGGTCAAGGTTTGTGGAAAAACTCCTCTGGGAGAAACAGAAGAGGGACAGGGCAACAGACACAAAACCCTACGTCACACCGATCCAGTATCAGGTAAATCTTGTGAACAAGGCCCCTCAATCCATCCCTAAGACCAATGATATCATCGCCTTCCTCAAGGACTTAACCTATAGCGCAACCACAATGAATCAGTATCTCAAATGTCCTCTTCAGTTTTACTATGCTACGGTGCTGGGGATCAGCAGGAAAGAAGAGATAACCGGGGATATTGAAAGGGATGATCTGGGGAACTTCGTGCATGCTGTCCTGAGACGGTATTTTTCCGGCAAAAAGGGGAGACCCCTGAAAGAGAAGGACATGGATCTCAGGGAAATGGACCTTCTCGTGGAAGGGCTTTTTGAGAGGGAATACGGAAAAGACCCCTCTGGGGCCATCTATCTCCTGAAGAGGCAGATCAAGAGACATATGGCGGATTTTCTCAGGGATTACTCTATCCCCCTTGTGAAGGAAAAGACCGTGACCATTCTCGAAAGCGAAGAGACGATCCAGGTGACGGTGGATTCCTTTCACCTGAAAGGAAGGCTGGACAGCGTTGAGCAGAGGGATGATAAGACCGTTATCATAGATTATAAAACAGGCTCCAGCCGGACCCCCTTGAAAATAGATATGGAAAAGCTCGACCTCCACGGGCGGGAGACCTGGAACAAGGCCATAGGAAGCCTTCAGCTCCCCTTCTACCTTCTGCTCTACACTGAAAAGAAAAGGAGGACCATAGACGAACTGAATGCCCTCTTTCTCCTTCTTGGCCGTGCAAAGATAAGCAACGAGATAGAGTTGCCCCTCTTTGACGATTCATCTCCAGCCGAGACCTTTGTGCCGCTGAAAACAGTGATCTTCAAGCTCCTGGGGGAAATTACCGACCCGCAGATTCCTTTTCTCCCGGCTTCTGACAGAAAAAAGGCATGCCCGCCATGCGATTATCAATATATCTGCGGAACCCAGTGGATCGTCAAGTAGTTTCTTTTCTTAGTCCAGAAGGTCAAGAGTCAGAAGTGCGTTTCACTTTCCCTTTAACCCCTTGCTGGAAATTGCTATGAGCAAAGAGCCATGAGCTAATGAAAGGGGTCTGGCAAGTTGTAATGGTAGGCCCGGGCGGTCTCGAACCGCCGACCTCTTCCGTGTCAAGGAAGCGCTCTCCCCCTGAGCTACGAGCCTTTTCGCGCATATAAAATAACATGTCGTTATCCCTCCTTGTCAACTTTATGCAGCCTGCACATTTGTCACGGAACATTTTACGTAGCGTGATGATGTATAATTTTCCAAGGACATCCAATTCGGAAAAAGGAAACAATGATGACGCTATACAGGGAGTTTTTCGGGAAGCCGTTCATTTATCTTTTTCTTGCCGTGGTGATGATTGCCCCCGGGACGTTGTATGCCGTGGAAGATATGAACAAGATCAGGGAAAGCCTCAATAATATTGACTGGCAGGTCCGTCTGGCAACGGTGGAAAAGCTCCGCAATGCCAGGGATGAAAGAACGGTAAGGCTGCTGATGGAGGTTGTGAACACCAGAGAAGAGCGCACACCGGTCAAAATGACGGCAATTCAATTGCTGGGAGAGGCAGGGGACCCGAGGGCAATAGAAGTCTTGCTGCCGATCTTTAATGATCCTACCCTCAACTGGGAGTGTCCGGCCTTAAAGTCATATACTGCCATAGCCCTTGGCAGCTTCAAGGGGGATAAACGCGTTGTTGATGCGCTGATCAGCGGTATTGATGACCAGGAACTTCTTACGAGGGAGGCATCGGTGCAGTCCCTGGGAAAGATCGGCAGTCAAAAGGCGGTCCCTCACCTTATCCGTGTATTAAATGACGAACATGTCAGCATCAGGTTGAGCGCCATCAAAGCGCTGGGAGATATCGGAAACCCTCAGGCGATTCCCCATATCCAGCGCATCGCGGAAAATGAAAAGGATTCTGTGGTAAAGGGTCAGGCAGAACTGGCGCTGGGGAAGTTGCAGAGAAGCGGAGGAAATAATTAAGCAATAGTTTAAGGCAGGCATGAGTGAACGTTATTCTTATTGATTACTCTGAAAGCTACTATTTCCGGGAAGCCAAAATACCGGTGCCCGCCACACGTTCCGGCAAGTTCGTTCAGATAAGGAACAAGACCACGGAATACCTTGTTCTCGCCCCAAAAGAATTTGCCCCCTACCATGCCGATATCGTAGAGCGTTTTTGTAGAGAGGAAGGGCTCAGCGGGTCCTATAACGGTGAAGGTAAACGGTTTGACATCCATGAACCTGCATGGATTATTGTGGGTGGCGGCAAATTCGAATTGGACAAAGGGAAAAAGTATATCCGTTTCTATGATAATTCCATGGCCTATGGAAGATTTGACTCAAAGGGCTTGAAGGGAAAGATTCTTTCCATCGGCGAACTGTCGGATTACACGGCAGATGTTGAGTAACCAAGGTATGAAGAGGTTCTATCCGTTGACCGCTCAGCGAACGATTGGCTGATAAGGGATTGCGATGCCGTGCAGGAACGTGATTCAGCAAAGCTTATGCGAGAGCTAAAACACATTGATATTAAGAGGTTTTTCACTTGCTTAAAATTTGTGCAAAATGGAGAAGTTCCAGTGCCAGTCATGCTTCTCGATGATTGTTCACGAACTTACTAACAATTTCCTAACCCCTGTTAATATCTAAAATTATGAGTTGAGACTTTCTCGAGGGCATGATGCATTTAGGCAATTCATTGCTTGAGCAATGAAGAGGCAAGGATTTGAAACTTGGAACCTTTCTGAATTTGTGCATGATAGGCGAGTGAATGTTCCCCCCTCTCTCTGCATTATGAACGGCGTTCGCGTTGACAAAGAGGGGTTTCAGCAAATATAATTATAGTCTAACTAACTTCAGGAGGTTCATATGGCAGAAGGCATTGTGGATGTGACGACCGCAACATGGGATAAAGAGATTCTTCAGGGTCAGGGATTGGTAATGGTGGATTTCTGGGCCGTATGGTGCGGACCATGCAGAATGGTCGCTCCGACGGTTGAGGAGCTCGCAAAGGAATATACAGGGAAGATAAAAGTGGCGAAGCTTAATACGGATGAGAATCCGGATATCGCAAGCAACTATAAGATCATGGGGATACCAACCATAATGTTTTTTAAAAACGGTCAGAAGGTTGACCAGATTGTGGGAGCGGTTCCCAAACCTCAACTCAAGGCAAAGATCGATTCCCTTCTTGCTTCCTAATAAAGTCTTTCTGCCATATGAACCTCCTGAAGTT